>DASWIB010000085.1:0-4390 GCA_036397915.1 Thermoanaerobaculia bacterium
CGGGAGCCAGCCCGCGCAGTAGAGGAGTGACGCCGCGCCGAGCGCGGCCATCGCGGCCTCCGGCGTGTGGCGGCGCGCCGGACCGACGCCGAGGAAGAGCGACACCACGCGGTTGCCGAAGCCGTAGATCCAGGCGAGCAGGAACCCGTAGAGCGCGAGGAAGTAGAAGGGTTCCGTCAGCGCGGGAGGAAGGGCGGTCTCGGGGTGCCCCGCCAGCCAGATCCCCTGCGCGGCGACCATGCCGAGCGCGCCGACGAAGAGAATCGTCCCGAGCCGTACGAAGCGAATGATCGGATCCCTCCGGTCGTATTTCCCCTCGCGCATCTCGCGAAGCAAACCGAAGACGAATGACGCGAAGAGAACACCGGCGATGAGCTCCATTCCCGCCGATAGAAACGACAGCGCGCGTCCGGCGGGATAGAACCCGAGCGGCTGGCCGGCGTTGCGGAGGATCACGCCGCTGAACATCAGCCAGAACGCTGTCCGGGACGAGGCGGGTGTGCGGCTGCCGATCCCGAGGATGCGCGGCAGCGCGTGATACGCGATGCCCATCAGGAAGAGCGCGGCGAAGCCGAGGACCTGCGTGTGCCCGTGAATCTGCCGGTGCGAGATCGGAACGTCACCGCCGCCGGCGATGCGCAGCAGGTTGATCATTCCGGTCGTCGCGCCGAGGGTGAGCGTCAGGAAGAGCGACCCGAGAATGAAGTGCGGCGAAAAGGGGGGTGCGGACGCCGCCGGGCCGGGCGACGGCGCGGCCGCGGCGTCGCGGACCGCGGCCTCGCGGAGATCGCGGAGGAATTCCTCGAGCGGGAGCCGGTGAACCGTGGCGAACCAGGCGACCGGTTCGTCGGGTCCATCCGGGCCGCCGCAGTCGCCGAGGCCATAGTGTTCGAAGACCGGTCCGGTGGCGGGAAAGCGCCGCCGGATCTCCCGGATGGACAAAGTCGGCGGCACGATGCTGTGTGCCTCGGCGGCGCGGTGGGCGGAGTCGAGATCGTCCACGACTTCCGCCAGCGAAATGCCTTTTGCCTCGCAGGCTCGGGCGAGCGAATGCTCGCCTCCGCAGCAGGCGTCGAGGCCCCGCGCGGCGAGCGAGGAGGAAAGGTGCGGCATCCGGGCGAGGAGATCGCGGATCGGGATCTCGGGATCGATCGCCGTCGTCGTGCTCATGAGGAGACGATCCGGCCCGGCGGCGTCCCGTGCTATGACGCCGGTCATACGACGGTGTGATCGTCAGCGATCGGGCGGGCAGTCGCGACGCGCGAGCGAGGTGCCACCGGCGCGGCCCTATGCGATCAGACGATCTCCCACCGGCGCGCGAGCCGCCGGGCGAGCGTGAAGAGGAGGAGGGAAGACGCGAGGAGGAAAGCCACCTGCGGGGCGAGCGCCGGGAGCGGTTCTTCGCGCCAGAAGACCTTCATGAATCCGTCGATGGCCCACGCGTTCAGGGTGACGAGGCCGATCTTCTGGACGCTCTCGGAGAGCAGATACCGGGGGAACATACTGCCTCCGAGCGCCGACATCACCAGGATCAGCAGGTTCGAGAGCGCCACGAGCTGCATGCGGGTCCGTGACATCGCCGCGAGAACGAGGCCGAAGGCCGAGGCCGCGAGCGCCGTGACGACCGCCATCACGACGAAGCCGGGGAGATGAGTGTGCAGCTCGAGGCCGAAGAAGAGCTCGCCCCAGACGAACATCACCGTGAGCTGCGCGATCGCGACCGACGAGAGATAGAGGAGCTTGCCCAGAAGGAGCTGCGTCATGGTGACGCGGGTCGAAAGGATCCGGTCGAGGGTCCCGCTTTCGACCTCCTCGATCAGCGCGCCTCCGGCGCCGGCGGCGGAGAACAGGAGGAACATCACCCCGAGCCCTGCGGCGACGACCGCAACGGTCGGGTTCTTCTTCTTTTCACCGAGCACGTCGCGCACCTCGACCGAAACGAGTCCTCCTTCCGGACCCGCCGCACCGGAGGACGCGGCGCTCGTCTGGCGACGCAGGCTCTCGACGCTCTTCTGCAGCCGTGCGCGCTGCTCCGGGGTCAGACCGCCTCCCCAGCGATCGACCTGCTCGATGCCGCTCTCGGCCATACGATCCGGCATCGACGTCATCGCGACCTTCTGGATGAGCCCGGAAAGGACCTGCGGCGCGATCGGATCGGAGGTGTCGGCGAGGACGCGGAGGGTCGGCGTCCCCCCGGAGGGCCCAAAGGCGATCGGCGCGGCTCCAAAACCCTTCGGCACGATGAGCGCGAGCGGCACGTCCCCGCTGCGAACCATCGTTTCGGCCGCGGCGGCATCGGCAATCGGGGCTTTCTCTCCGCCGGGGAGTGTCCGGGCGTCGAGGACGCGCAGGCCCTTTTCCCGTTTCAGCGCCTCGACGAAGCGGCGGGAGTTCGCGGTTCCGTCCTCGTCGACGACCGCGACCGGAATCTGCCGCGTCGTCGCGCGCGAGGAGCTCCCGCGGAAGATGCTCGCGAAAACCGAGAAGAACACGACCGGCACGATGAACGCGAGCACGAAGGCGGCGCGGTCGCGTTTCAACTTCGCGAAATGGGTCAACGCGACGGCGAAAATCATTCGCGCAGCTCCCGGCCGGTCAACTGGAGGAAAACGGACTCGAGTGTTGCCGTCTTCAACGTCATGTCCCGAATGCGAACACCGTCGTTGCGGAAGACCGCGAGCAGTTCGGGGATTTCGCGCGCCGGTTCGGTCACCGAGAAGTGGACGGTCCCGTCGGTCAAGGACCCCCCTCGCCGCTCCAGCGCTTCACGGACGGCGGGCGTCAGCGCCGTCTCGGGCTCGATGGTGAGCATCCGCGTGGCCGGGAGCGTCCGGCGGACCAGCTCTTCCTTGGTCCCGAGCGCGATTACCCGCCCGTGGTCGATGATCGCGATCCGGTCGCAGAGCCGCTCCGCCTCTTCCATGTAGTGCGTCGTGTAGAGGAGCGAGACCCCGCCGCGGCGCAATTCCCCGATCATTTCGTAGATCCGCTCGCGGGACTGGGGATCGACGCCGACGGTCGGCTCATCGAGCAGGAGGAGGCGGGGTCCGTGGATCGTCCCCGCCGCGATGTTCAGGCGGCGCTTCATTCCGCCCGACAGCCGCTCGGTGCGCTCCTTCGCGCGCTCGGCGAGGCCGGTCCAGCGAAGGCTCTCCTCGACCGCCCGTTCGAGCGGCTCGCCCCGGAGGCCCTGATAGCGCCCGAACGCCGCGAGGTTCTCGGCGGGGGAGAGAAGCGGGTAGAGCGCGATCTCTTGCGTCACGTAGCCGACGCTCGCTTTGGACTGCGGGTCCTCCGGGGGCCGGCCGAGGACGCGCACGGTCCCGGACTTGGGTCGTACCCTGCCCACGACCGAGCGGACGAGAGTCGTCTTTCCGGCGCCATTCGGGCCGAGAAGGCCCAGGATCTCACCGGGTTGGAGCTCCAAGGACGCGCCGTCCAAGGCGCGGCGGTCGCCGAACGATTTGACGACGTCGTGAATCTCCAGGGGAAGAGGCTCGGGCACGGCTCACGCAGTCTATCGTTGCGGTTCGGCCGGAAGGCCATGGACAGGCTTCCGGCGGCGTCTCTGCGAACACGAAACGGGACCGCCGCGGCTCCACCGGGGCGCGCGAGCGGATCTCGCGTCAGTTCACCCGGGTCGAGGACGTCGTCTACATCGGGCTCTTGGAATCCTGCTCGCCGGGAGCGCGGCGATGCTCCTCGTGGCTGGCGCGTTCCAGGTCGGCCGGAGTCTGCTCGCGGGCACTTTCCCCGCGACGGAGGTAGAAAGGCGAGGCGGTTTTTCGAAACGCGATGATCGAGCTCGGATTGCTGACCCTGCTGATCGTCGCGATGGTCGTGTCTTTCGTGCTGCTGCGCCGGCGGCACGCCGACGCCGTCGCCGATCGCTCGTAAGAAGAAGAGCGACGGAAGCCCCCGCGGGTCAGGTCTTCATATTCGGAGCAGCGCTCGTTGAGGACTCAGGCGCTTGCCACTTTGCTCTCTCGACAATGTGGCAAGTGGAGACCTGACCCCCAATGTGGCAAGTGGAGACCTGACCCCCTACCAGGTCACGCGTAGGCCGAGCTGCACCTGCCGCGGGTCGCCGTTGCCGCTGCGGATCGTACCGTCGAAGTTGAATACGAGGTTGGTCACCTCGGGCGACAGGAAGTTATCGCTGTTGAAGAGATTGAAGGCCTCGATGATGGGCTCGATCGTCAGAACCGACAAGTTGAACTCCTTCGAGAGACGCAGGTCGAGCGATGAGAACTTGTTGTCCTTCCGACCCAGGTTGCGCCGGGTCACCGTGCCGTCGGGGTTGATCCGGTCCGACGGGATCGCCGCATCAGTCCCGTCCGCTTTGATGGACTTCGGTTGCGCCGAGCGGTAGGCGTAACGCGCATTCACA
>DASWIB010000086.1:0-3266 GCA_036397915.1 Thermoanaerobaculia bacterium
CGCTTCGTTGACGGCCAGAAACGCCAGCGTCCCCTCGTCGTAGACCCACATCGGGAGCGGGCTGTTTTCGAAGAGGATGCGATGCCTCTCCTCGGAGATTCGGAGCGCCTGCTCGGAACGGCGTCGTTCGGTGACGTCGAGAATCGTGCCTTCCAGGATCTCGGGAGTCCCCGGCTCGCCCGGCACCAGACTCACCGTTTCGAGCAGGAACAGGGTCGTGCCGTCTTTCCGGCGGCCTCGCGTCTCGATCCCGATCAGACGGCCGGCGCTCTCGAGTTGCTCGAGGAAGACGGCGCGTTCGCCGGGGGTTTCGTAAAGCTGGCTGGTCGGGTGCGACAGCGCCTCTTCGACGCTCTGAAAGCCGTAGATTCGCGCGAACGCGTCGTTACATTCCAGAAGCTTGCCTTCCATCGTCGAACGGTAGACGCCGGCGAGATTCCTCTCGAACAGCAGGCGGTACCGTGCCGCGGACTCGGCGAGAGCCTTCTCGACCCGCTTCTGGCTCGAAACGTCTCGAAAGCTCCACACTCGGCCGACGACCTCTCCCTCGACGCGCTGTGGCCGCCGGGTGAATTCGAAGATGCGTCCGTCGCGCAGCTCCAGCATTTCTTCCTGCGAGGCTTCCTCGAGGCCGGTTTGCTCGATACTCGACTTCAAAGAGGTCGGATCGACGAGGTGTTCGAATGCGAACTGCAGGACTTTCGCTGTGTCTCGAGCGGCGACGAGCTCCGGCGGGATGCGCCACATCTCGACGAGCCTCTCGTTGTAGCCTCGGATTTCCCCGGAGCGGTCCACGACCAGAATGCCGTCCGCAGTCGATTCGAGCGTCGCCTCGAGGAGCGAACGGGAGCGCGCGAGTTGCTGTTCGACTTTCTTGCGCTCCGTGATGTCCCGGATCAGCACCTGGACCCCGGGCCGGCCGCCGAAGTGCACCGGCGCGGTGTCCACCTCGACGGTCCGATGCGATCCGTCCGGCCGGCGCACGATTGCCTCGTAGGTCGGCGGCAGCCCCAGGTTCGACTCGTTCCGAGCGAGGGTGCAGAAATGGGATGGAGGCAACCAGTCGAGGAAGTCGGTCCCGAGGATCTCCGCATCCGGGCCGAGGCCGAGAAGCCTCAGTGCCGCGGGGTTGACGAGTACGATCTTTCCACCAACTTCCGCGAGGACGCCTTCTCGAGCCTCCTCGACGAGCGTACGGTACCGGCGGTCGCGCACGGCGGTCTCTTCGAGTCGCCGGGTTTCGATGCGGCGCCGGGTCGCCTGTGCGAGGCCGCCGGCGGAGACGAGCAATGAAAGCGCCGCCGCCCAGACGATTGCCAGCGTCCGGCGGGTCGAAGCCCAGGCCTCGGCGCGATCGATCCGCGCGACCACCGCCCATTTCTCGTGGCGCAGGAAGCGGACGGCCGCGAGCACGCGCCGTCCTCTTTCGTCGCGAAATTCGCCGGAGAAGGGGATCCCGTCGACGATCACGGAGGTCTCCGTAACCCCGGAGGCAGCGGGCATCGCTCCTTCGGTCGCCCGACTTCGGGCGAGCCGCGGGGAGAGATAGTGGAGGCGGGCGCCGCGTGCCTGGACGACGTATACCTCGGCGCCTTTGCGGTCGAGAGCAGTCTCGGTCAATACCGGGAAAAGCTCCCTGGCGGGATCGGCCACCAGAAGCACGGCTCCCGGCGATGATGCCCCCGCCGCCCCCGCTACGCTATTCCGGATCGGCACCAGGAAACCGAAGCGAGACGACGCGAAGTCCGAACCCGATCGAAGATCGAGCAGAGTCTCGCGGCCCTTTTCTATCGTCCGGCGGACGGATTCACGAGATGGATCGGTCGAGCCGTCGACGAAGTCGGTGGCGAAGATGGGTCCTGCGCTCACGCCGTAGACTCGAATTCCGACATACCCACGGGAAGACGCGATCTGATCGAGGCGCTCCTGCGTCTGCATCGCCAGCCACCGACGCCCTCCGGTAACCGGTTTCGGGGAGGCGATGAGGGGGTCCGAAGAGAGGATGGCCGCCGCGAGCCGCGCGTCTGCGCGAGCGGAGCCGAGCCAGGTTTCGACGGCGACCAGGCGGCCGTCGGCGAGGTAGCCCAGACGGTCCGCCCACGCTCGCGCTTCTGCGGCCATCTCGTGCCGCGTCCACCCGGCGAGGGGGACGAGAATCAAGAGGCAGTAAAGGAGCCAGAGCCACTTCCCCGCGAGCCGCCTCGGGATCCGTATCGGCCGGCCTGGCGATGCGCGGCGCCGCTCTCGTTGCGATGGACGTGAGAGCGCCGGCGCGACTGGTGGATAGTCGTCGATCATGGAGCGAGTGGGAGTGAAGGTACAAGGCCCGTGCCAAAGAGGTATTGTCATAACTCTCTGATATATAATGGCTTGGATTCATGATCGACCACGCTCCAGCGGCACAATTGGCCGTTGTCTGGCACGGTTGAGACAAACGACGTCACCATCTCGACGATTTGCGGCGGCAGCTCGCCGGTGGATTCCGTCGCCCGATCCGCTCGATGGGCACCTCGCTTGCTCCCGCGATTCCCGACCGTGCGTGGTCAGAAGAGGGGTGGGGCCATGAACAAGCTCGGAACGCTTCGATTGGGGATCGCCGTCCTCCTCGCGCTCGGCGGCACGGCCTGTAACGACGACGACGTCGTCACCGGATCGCGCGGATCGCTCGCCTCCATCGACGTCGATGCGCCGAGCTTTGCCCAGTCGGGGGTCGAGTTCGGTGTCGAAATCGAGGCGGCAAACGTGGGGCTGTCGAACATCCGCACCGGGCGGGTCGCGATCACCTTCGAATCGCCGCTCGTCCCCGCCGCCGTGGACGCGTCCGCTGGAACGAGCGCCTCCATCTCGGGGAGCTCCGTGACCTGGGACCTCAACACGCTCGACGCGAACACGCGTTCGCGACTTCAGGTTCGCGTTTTGGGAACGCTCGCGCCGGGAGAGAACAGCCGATCCGCGAGGATCCGCGCGGAGCTGACGGGTCAGGGAATCTCGGCCGGGGACGCGGTGGCGACCGACTTCGTGACGATCACCCCCTAGGAATATCTCCGAGTGATCTTTGGCGGGGGGTCTTGCGGCCCCCCCTGGATCCCACACCTTTTCGGGCTCACCTCACCGAAAGGGGAATGCCGCGTTGACGAACACGCGCCACTCCGCCTGCGTCCTGCGGTCTTCGAAGAAGCCCGGATAGCTCGTCTTCCGGCTGTACCACGAGTAGCCCACCCCCGCGGCGAAAGGGCCGAACAGGGGGACTCGCGCGACCCCGCGCA
>DASWIB010000087.1:0-17887 GCA_036397915.1 Thermoanaerobaculia bacterium
TCCCGACGAGGAGCTCCGGGAGCTGGTGCGCGCCTTCCTCTCGATGTCGCGCAGCCTGAAAGAACAGACCGACGCTCTCTCGCGGGAGAAGGAGCGCCTCGCGACGCTCCTCGCGCACCTGACGGCCGGAGTCGTCGCATATCGCCCGGACGGCGCGGTCCTCCTCGCGAACCCGGCGGCCGCGTCCCTGGGCGGCGGACGCTCGGACGGTGTCACACTGGAGGACGTGTTTCCCGGTGAGCGGATGGCGGAAGTCCGGCGAACCCTCGGACGGTTCTCCGGCTCTTTCCTCGCGGCTGAGGTCGAGCCGCGGTCCGGCGAGCGATGGCGAATCGTGACGGTTCCGCTCCCCGTCGGCGGCGAAGGCGCGCGCATGGCGGTGATCGAGGACGTTTCCGAGGTCGTCCGCTCGAACCGGCTCGCGGCGTGGGCGGAAATGGCGCGAATCATCGCGCACGAGATCAAGAACCCGCTCACGCCGATCCGTCTCTCCGTCGAGCACCTGCGCGAGGTCTGGAGGCGCAGCGGCGGCGCGACGCCCGAGTTCGAGCGCGCGCTCGAGGAGTGCGTGACGAACGTATTGCGGCAGACGGAGGAGCTGAAGCGCGCTGCCTCCGAGTTCTCCGACTACGCGCGCCTGCCGAGGCCGGAGATCGGCCCGACCGACGTCGGCCGCGTCATGCACGACTCGGCCGCCGCGTTCGCCGGGGCGCCGGGTGTGCGCTGGGCTGTGCGCGCGGAGCCGGGAGTCCTCGCCGAGGCCGACCCGCGGCTGCTCGCCCGAGTGCTCTCCAACCTGATCGGGAACGCGATCGACGCGCTCTCCGGCGGCGCCGGCGAGATCGCGCTCTCCGCGCATCGAGTCGATGAGAGGATCGTCGTGACGGTGGAGGACACGGGGCCCGGCGTGCCGGAGCGGATCCTGCCGCGGCTCTTCGATCCCTACTTTTCCGCGAAGAGCGGCGGAACGGGGCTCGGGCTCGCCATCGCGAAGAAAATCGTGGAGGAGCACGGCGGAGTCATCTCCGCGGAGAACCGGCGGGGCGGGGGATTTCGCGTCCGCTTCGAGCTGCCCCAATCGGCGGGGTCCGGTCTCAAACCGGACCCCATAGCGCCGGTGGCCTCGTCGTGAAGAGATCTTCGGCGCGCGCCGTGGCTCCGATGCTGGCGCTGTGCGCCGCGATCGCGTGTTCGCGCGCGTCGCGTGCGGGAAAGCCTCTCGAGCCGCTCCGCGGAGACTCCGTATGGCTCACCGACGGCGTCGGGAGAGCCGAGGCCGGGATCGAGGAGACGCTGTCGCGGTTCGGCTGCGCGGCGGTATTCCTGCCCGCGCGAAGCCTCGCGGCGAGCCCCGCCGGGTGGGCTGGGCAGGACCGACCTCCCCCCGCGCGGCCACTTTCGCGGGTTCCGGTGGTGCTGGTCCTGGAATCGTCCGAGGATCCGCTCGCCGGCGCCGAGGAGAAGGCGGGGAAGGAGTTCGGGCGCATCCTCGCGAGAGAAATCGCAGCGGTCCTTTCCCGCGCCTCGGCGTTCGGCCCGGTTCGCGGCGTTCATCTGGACATTCCTTTCTCGGCCTCCACGGCCGCGGCGCACGCCGCCGCGCTCACCGAGGCGCGGTCGCGTTTGTCGCACCTCCTCTCGCGCGAGGGCGACCCCGTGACCCGGCTCGCGCGCGAGGTGCCGGTCACGGTATCGATGCGGCGGCCGCCGCCCACGGAGGAGAAGGAGCAGGAAGCGGTACGCGCCCTCGCGTCTCGGAGCGACGGCCTCGTCGCTTTCGTTTTCGGGGACGACAACTCCGCGGATCCGGCGTTCATCGACTCGCTCGGAAAGGCCTGGTGGGCCGGCTACGCGTCGGCCACGACAGGATTGGTGCGGAAAAAGTCCGGGGAATCGGGTCTCCCCGTGCCGGAGAGTGCGCTCGACGCGCTCACCGACGATCCGCGCACGGAGCTCCTCCACGGGGTGCCCTGGGACGAGGAGCGAGGGTTGGAGTTCACGCTCCGGGCGACCCAGAACCTCTCGTCACCCGGCGTCGCGCTCTCTCCGGGCGACTCGGTCGTCTTCGCCGCTCCTTCTCTCGCGGACATGCTGGGGCGGTTCCGTTCCGACACTTCCGGGAGGCGCTTCGCGCGCGGACACGTGGTCGTCTTCGCCGGCGGGGCGGAATCCGACCGGCTCTTCCCGATCTCGGCGCTCGCGGATGTTCTCACCGGCCGCCTCGCCGTTCCCGATTTGAACGCATGGACGGCGGCGGAGGGATCGCGCCTCCTCCGTGTCGCCGCGGAGAACCGCTCACCGCACGCCTCGGCCGTCTCGCGGATCGAGAACTGGGTCGAGGTCGACCTCGCGCCGGCGAGGGTCGGCGACGTCGAGGTCGGAGGCTTCGACCGCTGGGAGGCTTACGACGAGAATGGGCGCCCCGTCTCCCCGGGTCGCGCGACCCGGGTGAGGCTCTACGAGACGCTCGTGGCGCCGCTCGAGAGGTTCGAGCCGGCGCGCCTGCGTGTGCGCGGCAAGCTCCCGGCACCGTGCTGCCGACTGCGCATCCACCTCAGGCCGGCGGCGGGAGGCGAAATCGCGACCGCGTGGGCGCTGCCGGGAGCAGCAGCGCCCGGGGCGAATCCATCCCCCTCACCCTGACCGTCTCCCTTTCGCTCTGTGATGCCGAACCCGGTGAGGGATCCCTCGGACCTTCGGTCCTCGGGATGACAGGAGCAGGAAGACGGTCCTCGGGATGACAGGAGCAGGAAGCAGGGATCAGAGGGCAGGCACTTTTCGGCGGCGCTCGCCGATGACTGATACCGCCTTCGCGACGGGACCCGACGCGGCGAAGACGAGCGCGATGGCGAGGAGCGTCGCGGCGGGACGGTAGGCGATCACCGCGAAGACGAGCGCGATCACCGGAAGGATCCACGCGCGCCGCTGGCGCTTCAGGTCGAGGTCCTTGAACGACCGGTAGCGGATCGTCGAAATCATCAGATACGACAGGACCACGGTGAGCACGAGAAGGCCGGCCATCCAGAGCTGATCCACGAGTCGCTCCGGGGTCGCGAGCACCAGGGTCGCAATCGTCCCCGCCGCGGCCGGGATCGGAAGGCCGATGAAGTACTTCTTGTCGGTCACCCGCGTCTGGATGTTGAACCGCGCGAGCCGCATCGAGCCGCACACGACGAAGAGGAACGATGCCATCCAGCCGAGCCGGTGGAAGTCGGCGAGTCCCCAGGAATAGGCGAGCACCGCCGGGGCGACGCCGAACGAGACGAGGTCGGCGAGCGAGTCGTATTCTTCGCCGAAACGGGACGTCGAATTCGTCAGCCGCGCGATCCGGCCGTCGAGCAGGTCGAGGACGGCGGCGGCGATGATCAAGATCGCGGCAGTCTGGAAGGTCCCCCGGATCGAGCACCAGACGGAGAGATAGCCGCAGAAGAGGTTCCCGACCGTAAAGAGGGTCGGGAGGATGAAAAGGCCACGGGAGAGACGCTGGCGGGCGCGGGTCCTCAAGCGCGGGCCGCGGTCGGAAGACGGACGAGGCGAGTCGGGAGACGAGAAGAGGGAAGCCGCGTCCTCCTCCTCCCGCGCCTGAGATTCGCTCTCCGGATCCGTCTTACGTCTCACGTTTCACGTCTCAACCTTACCAACGCGCGACCGGCGTCTTTCCTGCCCGGACCTTGTCGCCCCGCGCGACGAGGACCTTCGCGTCGTCCGGAAGGAAGAGGTCCACCCTCGATCCGAGACGAATCATGCCAATCCGCTGCCCGCGCCACAGCCGCTCTCCGACACGCGGGTAAAACACGATCCGCCGGGCGAGCGCCCCGGCAATCTGCTTGAACGTCACGCCTCCATGCGCCGAGGACACGGTGATGCGATTCTGCTCGTTCTCGGTCGAAGCCTTCTCGCTGAAGGCCGCCCGGAGCCGTCCCGGCGAGTACTCGTACCGGGAGATCTCGCCGGAGATCGGCGCGCGGTTCACATGGCAGTTGAATACCGACATGAAGATCGACAGGCGACGCGAAGCGCCGGGCGGAGCCTCGGGAGCCGGGTCGACGGAGAGGACCGTGCCGTCGGCCGGCGAGACGATCGTCTCCTCATCCCCTTCGGGGACGCGCTCCGGATCTCGAAAGAACGAGACGAGGAAAAGGGCGAGAGCAGCGAGGATCACAGCGAGGACCGGGTGGCCGGTGAGCGCAGCGACGCCGGCCGCCGCCGCGGGGGGAAGGATGAAAACCCATCCTTCGCGGGCGACCGGAACCCTCAGTGCGCGACCCCCTCTCGATAGCTGCGGGCGATCGCTTCCATGCGGTCCTTGAGCAGGAGCTTCTCCTTCTTCAGACGCTTCTCTTCGATTTCTTCGTCCTCGGAGAGCCGCGACTTCGCGGCGAGGATCTGCAGGCGCTGTTCGTGGTTTCGGTGCTCGTCGTGAAGGCGGCGATACTCCGGGTCCTGGTCTGGCAAGGCCTCCGTATGATCGCTTTCCATTCGATCAGCCCTCCTTTTTCGTTTTTCGGGGAAACAAGGGGCGGGACCGGGTCACGGGAAAAGTCTATCGGCGGGGCTGTGCCGTTTCAACCGCATGCTTTGGCCGAGGGATCGGCGACCGGCAATCCCTCCCCGAGCGTTTTCCGGCGGGGAGCGTAGCGGTCCCCCTCACTCCCTTGGTGTTTGTCCGAGTAATCTCAGCGGGGGACCTTGCGGTCCCCCGAACCCCCTAGCGCTGCCACGCATCCCCAGGCGGAAGAACGAGCGCATACGCGTCCTCTCCATCCTGGTAGTACGCCTTGCGCCGGAACGCCTCCCGAAACCCGTAGGAGCGGTAGAACTCGCGCGCCGACAGGTTCGACACGCGCACCTCCAGCGTCACCGTCGCGGCGCCGATCGACCACGCCCGCTCGATCGCATCCTCGATGAGCTGGCGGCCATACCCACGATTCCGCACGCGAGGATCTGTCGCGATCTTGTTGACGTGGAACTCCTCGTAGAGCGAGACAGCGAACAGATATCCCCCGATGAGGGGCACGGCACCCTCGCCCCCGGCCAGAACGCGGGCGTATCGGTACGGCTCGGAGAGCTCGCTCTCGAAAAACTCCCGCTTCCAGGGGATTCGGAAGGACTCACGCTCGATCCGAGCGATCTCGTCGAGGTCGGCCGTCTGCGCCGGGCGAATCGCGTACCGCAATGCCTCCGGCTTACGGAGCGCCATGTTTTTCCTCGGCGGCGCTCGGCCGCGAGTAGATTCCTTCCAGGCGCGACAGCGTCTCTTTCCCCGGCGCCCGATCGACGGCGAGAGCGAGCGCGCGCGAAGGCGAGAGACCGGGCCGCTCCCCCCGCGGCGAGACCAGGTCGGGGGGGAGGGAAACGACCGGGACGCGGTCGGCCCGGCCTCCCGCCTGCTCGAGGGGCAGCCGTTCGGCAGGGCCTTCGGCACGGGCGCGATCCGCTTCGAGGGAGAAGACGCCGAGCACGACCTGTCCCCGTCCCGCGTCGAGAGCCGCGGCCACCCTCAGGATTCCCCGGCCGCGGACGGTCTCGGCAAGGGCTTCGAGAGTCGAGACGGCCTCGACCGGAATCGCGGCCGCGCGCCCAAGCGCCCACGCCGTCGCCAGACCGATCCGCAGCCCGGTGAACGAGCCCGGCCCGGAGCACACCGCGATCCGGTTGCAGTCCGAAAGCCGCCGGCCCGAGGCGGCGAGACAGCGCTCGATCGCGGGGAGCAGCTCCTCCGATGCGCGGCGATCTCCGGGAAGAGGCTCCTCCCAGAGCTCGTCCCGGACGAGGAGCGTGACGGAGGGTACGGGGCTCGCGGTATCCAGCGCGAGAATCTGCATCGAGTAGGCCACTCGGATTGCCGACCGGCGCGGTTATGCTAACACCCCGGTGAGCTCGCCCCCTTCGCGCGTCACACCGATGCTCCGGCAGTACTTCGAAATGAAGAGCCGGGTCCCCGACGCGATCCTGTTTTATCGGATGGGGGACTTCTACGAGATGTTCTTCGACGATGCGCGCGAAGCCGCGCCTCTGCTCGGGATCGCTCTGACGGCGCGTCACCGTGATTCGGACATCGAAGCTCCGATGTGCGGCGTCCCGTGGCAGAGCGCCGACCAACACATCGCGCGCCTCGTCGCGTCGGGACGGAAGGTGGCGGTCTGCGATCAGGTCGAGGATCCACGGACGGCGAAGGGCCTCGTTCGCCGCGACATCACGCGCATCGTCACTCCGGGAACCGTTCTCGACCCCGACGCGCTCCTGCCCGGAGCGCCGTGCTATCTCGCGGCGCTCGCGCCCGGAGAGGAGAATTGGGGGCTCGCGTTCCTCGATCTCTCGACGGGCCGCTTCCACGCGGGAAAGCTCCCGCCGGAGCGGCTCCGCGAGGCTTTCGCGCTCTTCCGGCCGCGGGAGGCGCTTCTCTCCGAAGGGCGCGAGCTCCCGTTCGCTCCGGACGTTCCCGTGACCCGCAGGACGCCGGAGTGGTTCGCAAGGGCGCGATCCGAAGTCCGTTTCGCGAGGCTCTCCGATGAAGACGGGGCGGCTCTCGACGCGGCGACGGCGGCCCGCGCCTACGCCGCCGAAACGCGTCCGCGCGGGCTTCCGCACGTGCTCGAGCCGGAGCCGCTCCGGTTCGACGAGCGCATGCGGCTCGACGCGTCGGCGATCGCGACGCTCGAGCTCTTCGAGTCATCGGATGGCGACGCTCACCGCAGCCTCTGCGCTCTGCTCGACCGGACGCGCACGCCGATGGGCGCCCGCGCTCTCAAAGAGGCGATTTCGAGACCGTCTCTCGATCCGGTCGAGCTCGAGGACCGGTGGGACGCCGTCGGGGAGCTCGTCGCGAAACCGGAGGCGCGCGAAGCGCTTCGCAAGGAGCTCTCCGGAGTCGGAGACCTGGAACGGCAGTTCGGGCGGATCGCGACCGGGACCGCCGGGCCGCGTGATGTCGTCGCCTGGGCCGCCGGGCTGCGGCGGCTCCCCGCTCTTCGCGCGGCGGGGGAAGCTCTCTTCGCGCCGCGTCTCCGACGGCTCGTCGAAAGGACCCCAGAGACGGAGGACCTCGCGCTTCGCGTCGAGCGCACGATCGCGACCGACCCGCCGGCACTCCTTTCGGCCGGCGGCGCGATCCGGCGCGGCGCGGACGCCGAGCTCGAGTCGCTCTCGGAGCTCCGGCGAAATGCGCAGGGCGCCCTGCTCGCCATCGAGGCGCAGGAGCGCCAGCGCTCCGGGATCACGACGCTCAAGGTCCGCTTCAGCCGCGTGTTCGGCTATTCGCTCGAGGTGAGCGCGGCGCACCGCGACCGCGTCCCTGCGGACTGGATCCGCAGGCAGTCGCTCGCGAACGCCGAGCGCTTCGTGACACCGGCACTGAAGGAGCTCGAGGAGAAGATCCTCGGTGCCGAAGAGCGCATCGGGGAGATCGAGGCGCGGCTGTACGCGGAGCTCCTCGTCGAGCTGGCGAAGGGAGCCGACCGCGTGTCGCGCGCGGCCTCCGTGGTCGCGGCGCTCGACCTCGTCGCGGCGCTCGCCGAAGTCGCCCACGCCGGACGGTGGGTTCGGCCGAAGGTTTCGCCGACGCCGCGGATTCTGATCATCGAGGGCCGCCATCCGCTCGTCGAGCACCACCGCCGTGAGGAACCTTTCGTCCCGAACGACTGCGACCTCTCGCGCGACAAGCGGATCCTCGTGATCACCGGCCCGAACATGGGCGGCAAGTCCACATATCTGCGGCAGGTCGGCACGATCGTCCTTCTCGCGCAAGCCGGCTCCTTCGTCCCGGCGGCGAGCGTGGAGCTCTCGCCGGTCGACCGGATCTTTACCCGCGTCGGCGCCACGGACTATCTCTCTCGTGGCGAGTCCACCTTCATGGTCGAGATGCTCGAAGCCGCCGCCATCGTGCGGGACGCGACCCCGGCGAGCCTCGTCCTGCTCGACGAGGTCGGCCGCGGGACCTCGACCTTCGACGGGCTCTCGATCGCGTGGGCTCTCGTCGAGCACCTCCACGACGCGCCCGAGAAGAGCGGCTTCGTCCTGTTCGCGACGCACTACCACGAGCTGACGGAGATCGCCCTCGTGAAACCCGCGGTCGCAAACGCGACGATGGCGGTCAAGGAGGTCGGCGGGCGCGTCGTGTTCCTGAAGAAGGTCGTGCCCGGCGCGGCGGATCGGAGCTACGGGATCCACGTGGCGGAGCTCGCCGGTTTGCCTTCGTCGGTCACCGCCCGCGCGCGCGAGGTCCTCTCGAACCTCGAGAAACAGGAGCTCGACGTGCAGGGCGCTCCCGTGATCGCGCGACGCGGAGGGGAGAGCGCGGGCGCGGGCCAGCTCCTCCTGTTTACGGGAGCCGAGGAGCTCGTGCTCGAGAAGCTCCGCGAGGCGGACCTCGACCGGATGACCCCGATCGCCGCGCTCTCACTGCTCGCCTTGCTTCAGGAACGGCTCAAGGGGTGAGCCCCGCCGCATCGAAGCTCTTCGGTGTCGGAATCTCGGGACCGGCGCTCGACGCGAAGGAGCGCGCGATCCTCGAGCGCTTCCCCCCGCGCGCGGTCATCCTCTTTCGAAGAAACATCGAAGCGGAGCGGCAACTTCTCGATCTCTCCGAGGAGATCCACTCGCTTCCGGGCGAGCCCTTTCTCTGCGTGGATCAGGAGGGCGGGCCGGTCGACCGCCTTCGGGGCCTCGCCGGCCCGTTCCCTTCATTCCATGCCGCCGCGCGGGCGGGGTTCGCCCGGCGCGCGGGAGAGCTCGCCGCGGAGGCGTGCGCGCGCCTCCGGTTCGACGTGGACCTCGCGCCGGTCGTCGACCGACGCCTGCCCGGCGCGAGCGAGACCGTGCTCGGCAATCGCGCGGTCGCCGAGGATCCCGAGTCCGTAGCCGGCGCAGCGCGCGAGTTTCTGGGGGGACTTCACTCGCGCGGCGTCGGCGGTTGTCTGAAGCATTTTCCGGGGCTCGGTCGCGCGGAGCAGGATACGCACGCGGCGCTCACGTTCCTCCCCGCCGACGAGAGGGAACGGGAAAAGGATCTCGCGCCGTTCCGGGCGCTTGGCGATCTCGCCGGCGCGGTGATGGTTTCGCACGCCGCCACGTCGGGCGCGGGAGTGCCCGGCACCCTGTCGCGCGACGTCGCGACTGTTCTCCTGCGGCGCGAGCTCCGCTTCCGCGGCGTCGCCCTGACCGACGACCTCGAGATGGGCGCCCTCGCCGGGTTCGGCGGTCTTTCCGAGCGATCAGCCGCCGCGGCCCTCGCCGGGTGTGACCTCCTCTGGGTCTGTTCGCGGATCGAGGAGTACCCCGACTGCGTCGAGCGCGTCGAGACGGATGTCCCCGCGCACCGGCGGGCCGAGGCGTCCGCGCGAATCGACGCCTACGTGCGGCTGCTCGGCCAGCTCAAGGCATCTGCTCCGCCGGCCCGACATCTCGAGGCGGTGGCCGCCGACGTCGCGATCCTTCGAGATGCCGTTGCGGAAGCGGTCGCCAGGGGATCGGCTGAGGCGGAGAGCTCCCTCTAGAACGGCACGTCGTCGTCGTAGGCGGCCACCGGCTCCGCCGCCTCGCTCTCCTCACGCGGAGGCCGGGTCGTCTCCGATCGATCGCGCGGCGGCGAGAGCATCACGACGTTGTTCGCCTTCACTTCCGTCTTGTATCGCTTCTGTCCGTTCTGATCCTCCCAGCTCCGGGTCTGAAGGCTTCCTTCGACGTACACCATCTTTCCCTTGTGCAGGTACTCCCCGCAAATCTGCGCGAGCTTCTCCCACGCCACGACGTCGTGCCATTCGGTGCGCTCCTGCCGGGCGCCCGATGCGTCCTTCCACGTCGTCGTCGTCGCGACCGAGAACCGCGCGAGCGAGGTGCCCTGCGGAGTGGTCCGGATCTCGGGATCCCTGCCCAGGTTGCCGATCAGGATGACTTTGTTGACGCTGGCCATGTGTTCCTCTCCTTTCAAGTGCTGCGAAGAATATCGCGCGAGGTCGGGACAAATGATGTCCTTGCGCGTGGACCGGGAGCCGGGAGCGTGAGCTGCAGCCGAGAGCTTCGGCGTCTGCTCACGGCTTACGGCCAAGGCTAGGAGTGTGTCCGAGTAATCTGTCGGCGGGGGACCTTGCGGTCCCCCGCACCCCCTAGCGACTCTTACAATGCATCAGCCAATGCCCGACCACCACCTGTGAGCGAAGCCGCACTGTCGGCGGACGAGGCGCGGGGGCGGCTCGTCCGCTCCGCCTCCGTCATCACGCTGCTGACTCTCGTGTCGCGCCTGACCGGCTACGCGCGCGACCGGACGATCGCGGCGTTCTTCGGAGCGAGCGCGGCGAGCGACGTCTTCTACACGGCTTTTCGAATCCCCAACCTTCTGCGTCAGCTCGTCGCCGAAGGCGCGCTGCCGGGAGTGTTCATCCCGTCGTACGCCGAGAAGCGGAAGACGGGGTCGGCGGAGGAGGCCCGTGTATTCGCGGCGCGGATCCTCTCGACGCTCACGGTCATCGTCACGGCCTTGACGGTCGCGGGAATCCTCTTCGCTCCCGCGATCGTCCGGTTGCTCGCCAAAGGGTTTGCATCAACCCCCGGGAAGATCCCGCTCACGATCTTCCTCACGCGGCTGATGTTCCCGTACCTCTGCTTCATCTCGGCCGCCGCGCTACTCCAGGCGATTCTGAACGCTCACGGCCGATTCGCGATCTCCGCGATGTCGCCGATCCTGCTCAATCTGTCGATCATCGTCGCGGCAGTCGTCCTCGCGCCGCGGTTCCGGGAACCGACGGTGGCGCTCGCCATCGGAGTTCTCGTCGGTGGAATCCTCCAGCTGGCCGTTCAGATCCGGCCGACGCTCTCGCTGTCCGCCATCGGGAAGTGGAGCGTGCGGTTCTCCGACCCCGCGGTGCGCGCGGTCTTCGTTCTCCTGCTTCCGCGGCTCTTCGGGTTCGGCATCTATGCCATCAACAACGCGCTATCGACGCGGTTCGCGTCCGTCTTCGGCGACGGCGCGGTGTCCTATCTCACGTTCGGCAACCGCGTCATCGAGCTCGTGCGGGGAGGTTTCGTCATCTCGGTGTCGACGGCGATTCTGCCCCTGCTCGCGCAGCAGGCGCTCGAGGAGGATTCCCGCACGTTCAAGGACACGCTGCGATTCGGACTTCGCCTGGTCGCGTTCGTCACCATCCCGTGGGCGGTGGGACTCGCCGTCCTTCGCCACACCGTGATCGCGGCGCTGTTCCAGGGCGGGCGTTTCGGTCCCGACGCGACGGCCGCGACCGCGCACGCGCTCTCCCTCTACGCGCTCGGCCTCTTCTTCGTCTCGTCGAACGGCCTGCTCGTCTTCGCGCACTATGCGCGGAAAGACACGCGGACGCCGGTCCTCTGCGCCGCAGTCGATCTCACGGTCTTCATCGCGGTCTCGCAGTGGCTCAAAGACTGGGGAGTGGGGTCGGTGGCGTTCGCAACGTCCTGCGGCGCGACGGCGAACTTCGTCCTGCTTCTCTCGCTGCTCCGCCGTCGGGAGGGGCGTCTCGGCTTGAAGGAACTCGCGGCCTCTCTCGCGCGGGTCGTGATCTCGGCCGGCGTCATGGCGATCGCCGCCGGGAGCGCCGCGAGCTGGTTTCTCGCGGCCCACACGCTGCGGACGGCGGGCGCGAGGCTTCTGTTTCTCGTCGTCGCGACGCTCGCGGGAATGGTCGTCTACCTGGCGGTCGCTCTGCTGCTGCGCTCCTCCGAGCCGCGAGAGTTCGTCCGGCTCCTCCTCGCGCGCCGCGGAGCCCGAGCGGTTCCGCCATGAGGCTCGTCATCCAGAGGGTGACCGAGGCGGAAGTGCGCGTCCGCGGAGAAAGCGTCGCGCGAATCGGACGCGGGCTTCTCGTGTTGCTCGGGGCAGAGAGGGGCGACGACGAGCGCGCGGCGGAGGAGGCGGCCCGGAAAGTCGCGGGGCTGCGGATCTTCGGGGACGAGAACGGCAGGATGAATCTCGACCTCGCCGCGGTGGGCGGGAGCGTGCTGGTCGTCTCGCAGTTCACTTTGGGCGCCGACCTCTCGAGAGGCCGGCGGCCCGGATTCGAGCGGGCTTTGCCCGGCGACGAGGCGCGTCCACTCTACGAGCGGTTCGCGAGAGCGCTCGCCGGACGCGGTGTTCCGGTCGCGACAGGAGAATTCGGGGCGATGATGCAGGTCGCTATGGTCAACGACGGCCCGGCGACATTCGTCCTCGAGGTGGGGTCAGGTCTTCACTGATACGGAAGGCCTCCGACAAGAGAAAGCGCCCTTGCCATCATCGCGAAGCGATGTGGCAAGTGGAGACCTGACCCCCCATGTGGCAAGTGGAGACCTGACCCCCTCTTAGATCATCCTCAGCGGCACCAGCGTGAAGCAGAGGAGAAACACCGCGAGGCACAGGAGCGCCAGCATCTGGTGACGGAACGGGAGAGGGGCGTCGTCGTTCTCGACCGGCGGGTGACGGACTCCGATGAAGAGTGCGGTGAAGAGCGAGAAGAACGCCCAGATCGGCCCCTTCGACGCGGACAAAACGGCGAGGAGCAGGACCGCGTACGACACGATCGGCTGGCGGCGGCCGAGAGCCGCGCGGATCACGTGGCCGCCGTCGAGCTGGCCGATCGGAAGCAGGTTCAACGCCGTCACGAGCAGGCCGAACCACGCGGCCATGAACGTCGGGTCCTCGTGCACCATCGTGCTCGTGTAGCGGCCGGTGCCGGCGAGATCCTGGGCGAAGCGGACCAGAATCGGGTATTCGAAAAGGACCGTGCCCGGAGCGACTGTCTGCGCGACCGGGCGCGTCCGGCTCACCCCGTAGAGAAGAAACGGAAGCGCGGTGAAAAAGCCCGCGAGCGGACCGGCGGCGCCGATCTCGATCAACGCCCGCTTGTCGCGGATCGGCTCCTTGATCCGGATGAGCGCTCCGAAGGTGCCGATCAGGTTGGGTATGGGCGCCGGCAGGAAGTAGGGCAGCGTCGCTGCGACGCCGTGCCGGCGGCAGACGAAGTAATGACCGAGCTCGTGTACCCCCAGGATCAGGAGGAGGGGAACGGAGAACGCGAAGCCGTCGGAGAAGCGGCCTCCACGAAGCGGCCCTCCGCCCGCCGAGAAGACGGCGCCTCCGTAGACCGTGGTGGTGACGAACGTCGCGACG
Organism: Thermoanaerobaculia bacterium; assembly: GCA_036397915.1. GTDB lineage: Bacteria > Acidobacteriota > Thermoanaerobaculia > UBA5066 > Gp7-AA6 > Gp7-AA6. The sequence goes on from DASWIB010000087.1 coordinate 13,115, forward strand.
AGAAGACCGAGGTGAAAGAGCGGATGCTCCGGAACCCTCCAGCGGCGCCGTCTCTCCCAGGGCGGCGGCGACGGAAAGGCGCCGCCGGGGGGCGGATTCTCATCCGGGCTCACGCGAGGCTTATATCAGGGGATCCCAAAGGGCCGGGGCGCGATCACGCTCCTCACCTCGGTCCACTTTTTTCCCCGGGGCAGCGGGGAGTCTCAGGGCAGGTCGCGCAGGTCCTTTCCCGGCTTGAAGCGGATCGTGTTGCCGGGGGGGATCGTGACCTCGATCCCGGTCTTGGGGTTTCTTCCGATCCCGCGCTTGCGCCGCTTGACCTGGAAGACGCCGAAGCCGCGCAGCTCGATGCGGTCGCCGGCACCGAGTGCGGAACGCATCGACTCGATCACCGTCTCGACCGCGGTCGCCGCCTTGGCGCGTGGGACCTTGGCGAGATCGACGACGAGGTCGACGATGTCGGCTTTGATCATGGAACCCCTCCGGAAACTGCGGGCATTATATCCCTGAGGCAGCGCGACTTCTGAGCCCGTCTCCTCGCTTTTGACTCCGGATCCGGGACCCCCGGCTCCCGGCAATGGTGCCTGAGTGCGCATGCTAGATTGCCGCGGGCATGAACGCGTACCCCACGGCGTTTGGTCGGTCATGAGAACGCGTGCCGCGGCCGGCGTGTTGACCGCGATCCTGTTTTGCGCGCCGCTCGTCGCCCAGGATGTGCGGGAGAGCCGGAAGGTCTTCCTTCGCGCCCGCTCGGCCATCGCCGAGGGCAGCTACCGCGAGGCGCTCGATCTCTACCGCAAGGTGATCGAGCTCGTTCCCGAGGACGCCGTCGTTCGCTTCGAGTACGCGCAGCTTCTGCGCGATCTGAACGTGGCGGACGAAGCGATGAAGCAGGCTCGCGAGGTCGTGCGGCTCGATCCGGCGCTGGTCGAAGGGCGCCGGCTGCTGGGCGCGCTCGAGCTCGCCCTCGCGGAGAGAGATCCCTCGCATCTCGCAAATGCGATCGAGCAGCTGGAGGCCGCTCGCAAGCTCGCACCGGGAGATCCGGCGGTCGCGGCCCCGCTCGCCCGGGCTCTCCTCGCGAAAGGACGACCGGCGGAGGCGGCGCGGGTCCTCGAGGAAGCGGGAGAGGCGCGCGCGCAGCCGGCCCTCGCGAGAATCGCCGCGGAGGCGAAGGCGAAGAGCGGCCGGACCAAAGAGGCCGAAGCGACCTATCGCGAGCTCCTCAAAGCGAATCCGGAGGATCGCGAGAGCGCGGCCGCCCTGGTCGACCTCTACGAGGAGAACGACCGACTGGACGAAGCGCTCGAGCTGCTCCAGACGCTCGAGAAGATGGACCCCGAGAACCCGGCGATCCCGGAGCGGATCACGCTCGATCTCGCGCGCGGCGGCCGCTTTGCGGAAGCCGAGAAGCGCGCGCGGGATCTCGCCGCAAAGCGCCCCGAGAATCGCGCGATCCGCCGGCTCCTCGCGCAGGTGCTGTTCGAGAAGGGGAGCTCGCCCGAGGCAGAAAAGATCCTCCGCAATCTCGTCATCGAAAACCCCGACGATGAGGCGACCCGCCGCGCCCTCGCTGCCGAGCTGCTGCGGGAGCGCCGGTTCTCCGAGGCGCGAACGATCCTCGAGGACGGCGTCCGCCGCGCGAGCGACGACCCGAAGAAGATTCCCGCGAGAGATGCCGGCGACGTCGAGCTCGGATACCTGGCTTTTCTTCAGAAGGACTACGCGCGGGCGCAGCAGATCCTTTCGCCGCTCGCCGTCAAGCAGGGAACGGTGAACCCGCGTGCCGTCCGCATCTTCGCGAGCTCGGCGCGCGAGAAGCAGGACTTCGCCTCCGGGCTCGAGATCGCGCGGGCCGCGGCCGCCGCGGAACCGGACAAGCCCGAGTGGGTCGCGCTCGTGACCGAGTTCCAGTTCCGCTCCGGGGACAAGAAGAAAGCCGAGCAGGCGCTGGCGGGGCTCGCCGCGTCTCAGGACATCGACGAGGTGCTCGCCGCCGCCGACGTCTACGCCCGTGTGAAGGACTATTCCGGCGCCGCGCGGGTCGCCCGCGAGGCATCCTCTCGTTTTCCGGAGAGCGCGGAAGCGCTCTTCCGGCTGGGCACCGCGCTCGAGCGGAGCGGCGCGACCGGCGAAGCGGAGAAGACCTTTCAGAAGCTGCTCGAAGGCCGGCCGAACGACTCCGCGACGCAGAACTACCTCGGCTACATGTGGGCGGATCGCGGAATCCGGCTGGAAGAGGCACGCGAGCTCCTGGAGAAGGCGGTCGCCCGCGAGCCGCGCAACGGCGCATACCTCGACTCGCTCGGATGGGTGTACTTCCGCCTGGGACGCCTCGAAAAAGCCCAGAGCTACCTCCTCGCGGCGAAACAGCACGAACCCGACGATCCGACGATCGAGGAGCACCTCGGAGACCTCTCCGAGCGGCAGGGGGACATCCCGAGGGCGATCGCCCACTGGGAGCACGCGCTCGAGTTGAAGCACGAGGAGCCGGAGAAGGTCCGGCAGAAGCTCGCGCGTTTCGCACGAAAGAATTCGGCTCGCTGAGCGAGCGGCAAGGTCCCCCGCAAACGAATACCCGGACACTCCGCTGTCTCAGGACTGACGTCGGAAGGCCGAAGGAGAACCGGTATGGTCGCTCGGACCTCTGGACCGTGAACTCGCTGCGCCCAGATCGGCTCCGCCTTCTCGTTTTGATACTCGCCGCCGCGACGTGGAGCTGCGCTTCGCGCCCGCCCGCCTTCGGTCCCGCCGGCGCGGAAGAATCCCGCCGGGCGCTCGACGCCTGGGATCAGGCGCTCGAACGGGCCGACTCTCTGGGGCCGGCCCGCCTCCTCTACGATGCGCGCATGTCCGAGGGGGCCGTCAAGATCCCCGGCACGCTCGCCGTCGACGCGCGGCCGGGGCGCCTCGAAGCGACCCTGACCGGGCCGTTCGGCTCTCCCGTCGCTCGATACGCGTCGGGAGTGCTCGAGTCGCGCGGATCGAAGCCCATCCCGCTCGATCCGGAGGAGCTCCGCGCGGTGCTCGCCGGCGTCTGGAGGAGCCCGGCGCGAATCGAGGGAGCGCGGGAAGGAGAGAGCCTGCTCCGTTTCACCGGCCGCGACGAGGTCGAAGGCGTGCTCGACATCGCCGGCGCACGCCTCGAGTCGTTGAGGATCGCGCGACCGGAAGCGGAGCTCGTCGCGAAGTACTCGGGAAGGGTCGATCCGTGGCCCGAGAAGATCACGATCGAGGACCGGCGCACCGGCAAGCGCCTCCAGCTCACGCTCGTGACGAAAGAGCCTGCGGCATCTCCCTGACGGCTCCCCGGACGTTCGCCTTCGAACCGTGAACCTCGAACCTCTGGCGGCGCAGGCCCCCGCGAAGATCAACCGCGAGCTGCGGGTCGGTTCCCTCCGGCCGGACGGGTTTCACGAGATCCGGTCGAGGCTCGTGTCGATCGATCTCGCGGACCGAATCGAAGTCGCTCCGGGAAAGGGAGCAGTCGAGCTCTCCTGCGAAGGGATCTCCGTCGGAAAGAACCAGCCGAACCTGGTCGTTCGCGCCGCGCGCGCCCTCGCGGAGAGAGTCGGCCGTGCCGCCGACGTTCGCATTCACCTCGAGAAGCGGATCCCGGTCGGCGCGGGTCTCGGCGGAGGCAGCTCTGACGCCGCCCGGACCCTCGCGCTTCTCGCACGACTCTGGGATGTACCGCTCGCGACCGAAGAGCTCGCTCGAATCGGAGCGGCGCTCGGAAGCGATGTCTCGTACTTCTTCGTCGGCGGAGAGGCGGAGATCGCCGGAAGGGGAGAACGAGTCACCCCGCTGCCCGACTCCGCCCCGAGGGAGCTCTTGCTGCTCACCCCTCCCTATCGACTTTCCACGCGCGACGTCTACTCGATGCACCGCCGGCTGGCGTCCGGCTCCCTCGATCGGGGAATCCCAAGTGCCTTGGATATCGAGAGTTCCGGGAAGTTTTTCGGACCGAACGATCTGGCATTCGCCGTGCTAGAGATGAGCTCGGAGATGAGTGTTCTGCTCGATTCCGCACGTGAGCTCGCAGCCGAAGCCGCGATTACGGGCGCGGGCTCCACGATCGTGCTCGAAGGCGCGTCGCCGGACGCCGTGGAACGGCTCACCGCGAAGCACCCGGATGCTCAAATACGGCGTTGTCGGACCCTGCCACGGGAAGAGTACCGAGTCCGCACCGAATCTTCGGGAGGTTCCCAATGGAGATCACCCAGGTAAAGGTCTTTCCCGTAGACGAAGAGAGGCTCAAGGCCTACGTGTCGATCGTGCTCGACGACTGCTTTCTCGTGTCGGACCTCAAGGTCATCCAGGGCCCCAACGGGGTCTTCGTGTCCATGCCGTCGAAGCGCAAGAAGAATGGGGAGTTCAAAGACATTGCTCACCCGCTGAACCGCGAGACCCGGGAACGGATGGAGCGGCGCATCCTCTCCGAGTACGAGCGGGTCCGTTCCGAGACGGCACCGGTCCGCGGCGAGGAGCCGGGCCGCGGCGAGGAGGTCGCGGAGGAGGAGCCTCCCGCGCAGGAAATGGCGCAGTAGATCGGCGAGCGGCGATCGAACTGACTTTGCGCGCGCGCTCGCGATCCGCGGCGCGGTGAGCTCCTATTACCGTCGGGCGACGCGCCTCAAGGCTACAATCCACTGAGCGTTGGGGCGTCGCCAAACTGGTAAGGCACCGGCCTTTGGAGCCGGCAATGGAGGTTCGAGTCCTCCCGCCCCAGCCAGCACGTCGCCCTCGCTCCGCTCGGGCTCCCGCGGCGCG
>DASWIB010000088.1:0-2873 GCA_036397915.1 Thermoanaerobaculia bacterium
CGCCCACGCCACCATGAAGATCGTCCAACCCCACCTCCCCTGAAACGCGAGCACGGCCGCCGCCGGCACGAGTACGAGACCCGTACCGAGAGCCGGAATGAGCGAGACGATCGCGCCGATCACGCCGAAGACGACCGGCGACGGAAGCGGAGAGACCCAGAACGCGATGCCGACGAGAGCGCCCTGGACGATCGCGGTCATGACGTTGCCGTACACGACGGCGCGGGTGACCTCCGCGACGTGATCCCGGAGGCGGCGCTTGCGCTTCTCATCGAGCGGCACGAGCGCCATACCGCGCCGGATCATCTCCTCTCCGTCGCGGAAGAAGAAGTAGAGAACGAAGAGCATCAGCAGCAGACCAACGAGGGCGCCGAGCGCTCCCAGGAAGACGAACTTGCTGTTGGCGAGCGCGAACTCGAGCGCGGTGCGCAGGCCGTTCACGATCCACACCTGTACCTGGTCCACGGTAATGGGTGTGTGGTCGGCGAGCCAGTGGACGATCCGGTCCACGACGGGAAGCCGAACGACGTCGCTCGGGCGCGCGATGCGGTAGCGCTGCGCGACGAGCGTCAGACGCTCGATCAGATCCGCCGCCTGTCCCGCGAAGGCGAGCGCGGTGAGACCCGCCGGCAAGACGATCGCGAGCGTCACGAGAACGGTCATCAGGAACGCGGCTCTGCCGCGGCCCCTCGCTCCGCGAAGCCGTTTGCGAAGCCGGACGTTCAAGGGATGGAGAAGGAACGCGAGCAGGAGCGCCCAGAGGATCGGGCCGACAAACGGTTCCAGGATGGAGTACAGCGCGACGGCGAGCAACGCCGCGACCACGATCCCGAAGATCCGGGGATAGAAGCGATCGTCGGTGGCCAGCTCTCTCACTCCCGCGAGGCGGATCCTCCCTCGCGGAGCGAGAATACAGCCGCCCGGGTGCAGGGGGTGCGGGGGACCGCAAGGTCCCCCGCCGACAAAGCAATCGGACAATCTTATCGGTGCGGGGGCCGCAAGGTCCCCCGCCGACAGATTACTTGGACATACTGCTAGCATCGGAAGCGAAATGACAGCGCGGCCCGACCGGGTCGTGGCGGCCGGGATCTTCCGGGAGGAGGCGGGGCGGGAAGGCTTCCCGCGGGTGGGGATCGCCCGCGTCGAGGAGCCGCCCGGTTTCGAGCGCTTCCGCGACTGGATTTCCCGCGCACGCCACGCGGGGATGGCGTATCTCGAGCGGACACTCGAGGTCCGGGCATCGCCCGGCAAGCTGCTGCCCGGCGCGCAGTCGGTCGTCTGCCTGGCGTCCCCGCATCGGGCCGAGCCGCTCACGGCCGCGGACGGGTCGGCGGTCGCCCGGTACGCGGCGGGACCGGACTACCACGGGACTCTGCGGGAGCGGGCGTCCCGCGTCGCAAGTGCGGCGGCGGCCCGCCTCGGGGACTCGCTTCGCTGGCGCGTCTGCGTCGACTCGACCCCGCTCGCCGAACGCTCGTTCGCGGCGGCGGCCGGTCTCGGCTGGATCGGAAAGAACGGATGTCTGATCGACCGCGACCTCGGCTCCTATTTTCTCCTCGCCGAGATCGTGACCGACCTCGATCTGCCGGCCGACGAGCCGGTCGCGGAGCTGTGCGGGTCGTGCGTGCGCTGCCTCGAGAGCTGTCCGACGGACGCGTTCGTGTCGCCGGGAATTCTCGACGCGAATCGCTGTCTCGCGTACTGGACGATCGAGCACCGCGGCCCGATTCCCGACGAGGTCAAGGAGAGGCTCGGCCCGCGCGTATTCGGATGCGACGTCTGCCAGGAAGTGTGTCCGTGGAATGGGCCCGCGCTCGGGACCGCCCCTCATCCCGACCCTTCCCCGGGGAAAAAGGGAGTCGGCACGGCTCTGCCGGGCCGCGGCGAGTGGCTCGTCATGGGGCCGGGCGAGTGGCGGCGGCGGTTCGGCGCGACCGCGCTGAATCGCGCGGGCCGGCGCGGGATCCAGAGGAACGCCGCCGTCTCGGCGGGCGCGACCGGGGACCTCTCGGCGCTACCGGCGCTCCAGCGGGCCGTTCGCACGGGCGACCACGGCCTCGCCGACGCCGCGCGCTGGGCCACGGACCGGCTGGCCGGCAGCATCGAAAGGACGACATGAACGCCAAGAGCTTTCTCTTCCTGATCCTCCTTGCGCTCTCGCTCGGACTCTCGGCCTTCTTCGCGGGATCGGAGACCGCGCTCGTTTCGCTTTCGCGGATCGATCTCCAGAGACTGCGAGAGAAGGGCGACCGGCGGGCGCCCATCCTCCGAAGCCTGAAGGCGCACACGTCGCGGCTGCTCGCGACGATTCTCATCGGGCAGAATCTCTTCAACAGCGCCGCCTCCGCGCTCGCGACGGTGCTCGCCACCGCCTGGCTCGGCGAGGTCTATGGCGTTCCCACAGCTGTTCTCTTCTCGACGGTCGCCCTGTTCGTTTTCGGGGAGATGACTCCGAAAGCGATTGGAGCCGCTTCACCGCTGGCGATCTCGCGCGCGGTCGCGGTGCCCCTCTCGGTCATCATGAAGGTGCTTTCGCCGGTCGCCACGATCGTCGTGAGACTCACGACGCGGATGCTCGCCCTGCTCGGGATCCCGGAGAAGACGCCGACTTTGACCGAAGAGGAAATGAAGAGTGTCTTCAACCTCGGGGCCGAGGAGGGCGTCATCCACGGCGAAGAGCGAAAGCTCCTTCACAAAGTGCTCGAGTTCGGTGACAAGACCGTTCGCGAGATCATGGTCCCGCGGACGAAAGTCGTCGCCCTCCCGGAGACGGCCGGATTCGAGGACGTCAGCCTCGTCCTGCGAGAGCACAAGTTTTCGCGCCTCCCGGTCTACCGGGGGTCACTCGACAACATCGTCGGAATCTTGAACGC
>DASWIB010000089.1:0-13316 GCA_036397915.1 Thermoanaerobaculia bacterium
GCCTGCGCCTTCGTGATCGCCGGGATGTCGGACGGCCATCCGACGACCGGCCAGTTGTAGGGGTGCGACTCCCAGAACATCGACTCGAAGGTCTCCTCGAACTTCCCGAGCGGCGTCGCCTCGGTGCGGAGCCGTCGCTCTTCGAAGACGACGTCGCGCTCCGCGTAGAACTCGCGGAAGACGGGCTTCAAGAGCCGCTCCGACTCCATCCACATCCAGAGCTCGACCTTGTTCGAGGGGACCGTGATGAAGTAGCCGGTCATGTCCTCGTTCGTGAACGCGTTCATCCCCGACCCGCCGGCGTTCGTGTAGATCCGGTCGAACTCGTTCTTGACGAGGATCTCCCGCTGCTTCGCGATGAGCTCATCGAACTTCTTCTCGAGCTCGCGCAAACGCGCCGTCTTGTTCTCGGGCTTCAAGAGGTCGTCGATCTCACCGCGGCGGTAGGCGGCGCGCATCTTCGCCTCTTCCTCGCGGATCTCGTCTCGCACTCTCTCCTGCTCCGCGATGATCGCGAGGTCCTTCCGGTAGTCCTTCGTCCCGATCGTCGGAGTCCCTTTGAACATCATGTGCTCGAAGAGATGCGAGATGCCGGTGATGCCCGGGCGCTCGTTCGAGCTTCCGACGTGGGCGACCCAGCCGCCGGAGATCGTCGCCTCCCCTTCGCGCCGCACGATCAGGAGGCGCATTCCGTTGGAGAGTTGTTTCTCCACGACATCGACTTTCTGCGCGCCGAGCGGCGCCGCGCCCGCGAGGAGCGGCAGGACAGCCAGGATGAGACGGATCGACTTCCTCATTCACGGTCCTTTCGTCGAGACTCGCCCGTCGCGCCGCGTCCCGAAAGTCCGCGGGCGCGCGGGAACGCTCCTTGCAAGGCACACACAACTAATCTTCTATCATCGAGAAGGTCGGGTCTCGGACCTGACGCCAGGAGGAAAGATGAAGACAGTACGAATTCCCGCTTTCGCGGCCGGTTTGGCGGCGGCCGCCGCGATCGCCCTCGTTGCCGCGTGCGCGTCCACCGCGAAGCCTCCGGCGGGCGCACAGGCGAAAGCCACGATCGAGCCCCGCAGTGGATCGAACGTGCGCGGGTGGGCGACTTTCACCGAGCGCTCGACCGGCGGGGTCCAGGTCGTCGTCCACATCGAGAACGCGCCTCCCGGAACGCATGGGCTCCACGTACACGAGAAGGGAGACTGCTCCGCTCCGGATGCGTCGTCCGCGGGCGGACACTTCAATCCGGGCGGGATGCCGCACGCCGGCCCGACCGAGACCCAGCGTCACGCCGGAGATCTCGGCAACATCACGGTCGAATCGAACGGGACCGGGCACCTGGAGCTGGTGTCGGACCTCCTGACCGTGCGGCCGGGGCCGAACTCCGTCGTCGGGAAGGCAGTGATCTTCCACGAGAAGGCCGACGATCTGACGACGCAGCCGACCGGCAACGCCGGCGGCCGGACGGGGTGCGGGGTTGTGCAGTAGCGCCCGGGAGAGGTCATCCCGAGCCGCACAGGCGGCGAGGGATCCCGCGTTGACACCCACACCGCCCTTGAGTCAGGCGGGTCGTCGACCGCTAGGGGGTGCGGGGGACCGCAAGGTCCCCCGCAGACAGATTACTCGGACATACTCATCGTCTCTCTTACCCTCTCCGCCAAGCGGCTGTAGCGCCGGCGGCTCCCCGCGTTGGTCACGGCACGGCGGATGGCTGCTTCCTGCCCGACGAGAACGACGCGCTTCCGGGCGCGCGTGATGGCGGTGTAGAGGAGATTGCGCTGGAGCATGATCCAGTGCTGCCGAACGATCGGGATCAGCACGACCCCTTCGTACTCGGACCCCTGCGCTTTGTGGATCGTGCAGGCGTAGGCGAGAACCAGCTGATCGAGCTCCGTCTTCGCGTAGGTCACGCGAGCGCCTTGATAGTTCACGATGATCCGTTCGTCCTCGTCCTCGTCGCCGGAGTCCTCCCGCGCGCCAATGGTCTCGACGATACCCATGTCGCCGTTGAACACTTCCTTGACGTAGTTGTTCCGGATCTGCATGACCTTGTCCCCTTCGCGCAGGACCGCTTCTCCCGCCTCGATCTGCGTCTTCCCTCCCGCGGGGGGGTTCAAGGCGTCCTGGAGGAGCTTGTTCAGGGCGACGACTCCGGTCTCGGTCCTGCGCATGGGCGTCAGGACGTTGATCTCGTCCGGAGCCATTCCGTGAGAGCGGTAGTACAGCGCGGCGTCCCGGATGAACTCCGCGACCTTTGCGTTGTCTTCCAGAGCGACGAAGCGGAAGTCGGGAGTCCGTTCCAGGATCGGCATCCGGCCCTGGTTCACGCGGTGGGCGTTCGTGACGATGCGGCTCTCCCGGGCCTGGCGGAAGACGTGGGAGAGGCGGACCAGCGGCACGGCGCCGGACCGGATCAGGTCGGCGAAGACGTTTCCGAACCCGACCGAGGGGAGCTGGTCCGCGTCGCCGACCAAGAGAACCTGCATGCCCGGCGGCACCGCGCGAAAGAGAGCGCTGGCGAGGAGGAGATCCAGCATGCTCGCCTCGTCCACGACCAGAAGGTCGGCGTCGAGCGGCTCGTTCTCGTCCCGCTGGAAGGTCCATGTGTCAGGTGAGAACTCGAGCAGCCGGTGGATCGTCAGCGCCTCGCATCCCGTGATCTCCGCCATGCGTTTGGCGGCGCGGCCCGTCGGCGCGGCGAGGAGCACCTTCGCGCCGTCGGAGAGCGACGAGAGCGCGGCGATCACGCCGCGGATCACGGTGCTCTTTCCCGTGCCGGGCCCACCCGTGACGATCGCGGCCGGAGAGGAGAGCGCCTTCCGGATCGCCTCCCGCTGTTCCGGCGCGTAGGTGATCCCGGCCTCACATTCCGCCTTCGCGAGAGCCTCTTCCAGACGAGGAGGGACGGGTAGAGGGGTTCGCTGAAGATCCCGGATCCTGCCGGCCAGGACGGTTTCCGCTTCGTAGGCCTCCCGCAGATAGATGGCGTCAGGCCCCTCGGCGACGAGGGCGCCGGCGGAGAGCAGCTCTCCGATCTCTCCCGAAACCTGGTCCGGTGGGACGTCGCGGGAACCGAGTTCGCCGTTCAAGAACCCCAGACACTCCCGCACGAGGTCCTTGCGGGGAAGGAACGAATGCCCCCGGACCTCGCAACGGTCCCTCAAGACATACTCGATCGAGGCCCGGACCCGGGCCGGAGAATCGGGCGGAAGGCCCGTCTTGCGAGCGATCGAATCGGCCTTCAGGAACCCGATCCCGGGGATCTCCCGGGCGCACCGGTACGGATCGGCCCGCATGACCGCGAGCGCGTCTCTGCCGAAGTGCTCGTGGATCTTCTTCGTCAGGTACAGGCTCACGCCGTGCCCCTGAAGGAAGAGCGCGAGGTCTTGCACCTGGCGGTGCTCGTAGAGCGACTTGACGAGGCTCGAGCGCTTCTTCGAAGAGATGCCGGGGACCTGCTCCACGTCTTCGGGACGGGCCAGAATGACCTCGAGAGTCCGTTCCCCGAAGTGCTTCACCAGCCGGCGGGCGAGCGCTTTTCCCACGCCGCGGAAGAGTCCGCCCGAGAGGTAGCCCTCGATCGCGCGAGGCTCCCGGGGAAGTTTCGGGAGAGCGTGCAAGACGCGAAGCTGCGGCCCCCACTTCGGGTGCGTCTCCCACTCGCCGGTGAACGTGAACTCGTCCCCCTTCGAGACGGACAAAAACTCCCCGACGACCGTGACCTCGGGTCCCGCGTCCGGCAGCACTTTGACGGCGGAGAAGAGCGCGTCTTCGTCGCGAAAGAGAACGCGAGTGACGCGTCCTTCCAGGACACACGGCGTCTCGGTCGAAGAGTCCATGGCCTTCCGGTGCTTTCCGGGTGATCCAGCGGAGACCTCGCGGTTCCCGCGGACCCTCGGTGCCCCATCCTATCGAGCGGGCGGAGAGCGGCGGGATAGAATCATTTTGTGGACAAGTCTGACCTTCAGCGCTTCGCGGGGCGCGACTGGGATGCGGTCGCCGCCTCGAAAGTCGAGCATTGGGCACGCCTCAAGAAGACCCGCGGTCCCGCCGAAGCCGTTCGAGCGGCGGAAGCGCTGCGGCAACAGGTCGTGGCCCTCCGCCCCGGCTGGCCGACCGAGAAGGATCGTTCCGAGGATCTCGCCACCCACGCCCGCGTCGCCGCCTGCCTGAGGCGTGTCCTCTCGACCCGGGCTCACTGACCTTCTCTCCGCTCTCGCGCGCATCCTGCCGGAGTGGAGTGACCGCTGGTACCTCTTCGGACAGGCCGTCTCGGTCTGGGGACTCCCCCGGCTGACCGCGGACGTCGACGTCACCGCGCGTCTGCGGTCGGAGGACTACGGCGGTCTTGTGGCCGCGATGCGGGAAGCCGGTTTCGATTCCCGCGTCAGGGACGTAGACGACTTCGTCCGTCGAACGCGCGTTCTGCCCTTCGTCCATCGCGCCACGCAGATCCCGCTCGACATCGTTCTCGCGGGACCGGGGCTCGAGGACGAGTTCCTCGAGAGAGCGCGAGCGATGGACTTCGGCGGTGTCGTCCTTCCCGTGATCAGCGCGGAGGACCTGCTGATTACGAAGATCGTCGCGGGGCGGCCGAAGGATCTCGAGGACATCCGGGGGATCTTGCTGGAACGGCTGCCGGAACTCGACCTCCTCCGCGTCCGCCGGATCCTGGAACTTCTGGATGACGCGCTCGGTCGAAGGGATCTTCGCCCTCTCTTCGAGGAGCAGGTCGCCGCGACCAAGAAGGAGCCGGGTTCTCGGTAGAGGAGGACGGGCCGTGGCAGAACCGAACGAAACAGCTCCCTTCGATTTCCCTCCGGACGAGGTCCGACGAATCGGCTACCTCGCGGCCGAGGCCGTCGCGGAGCATCGAGAAGAGCTTCTCTCGCGGCCGGTCTTCGGCAAGGTCGGCCGGAACGCATCACTCTTCGTCGAGCCTCTGCCGCAGGAGGGCAGGCCGTTCGAGGAGGTGCTCGCGTTCGTGAGGGAGCACGTGATGCCATTCCCTTTCGGCAACTCTCATCCGCGCTTTTTCGGGTTCATCAACGCGACCGCCGATCCGGTGGGGATTGCCGCGGACTACCTGGCGGCGGCGATGAACTCGAATTGCTGGGGCGGCGACCACGCGGCCGTGCACGTCGAAACCCAGGTCATGCGCTGGATTGCGCAGATCGTGGGTTACCCGGAGACGGCGGAGGGCATCCTGGTCTCCGGCGGCTCCATGGCAAATTTCACGGCGCTCGCTGCGGGGCGCCGCGCGGCGACGGCCGGCAATGTTCGCGAGGACGGCCTCGCGGGAGAGGGGAAGCCGCGCCTCGTCGTCTACGCGTCCGACCAGGTCCACCACTGCGTCGACAAGGCGGTGGACCTGCTCGGAATCGGGACGCGAAACCTCCGCAAGATTCCGACCGACGAGCGGTTCCGGATCCGCACGGACCTTCTCGAGAACGCCATCGCGGAGGACCGGCGCGCGGGTCTCTCACCCGCGATCGTCATCGGCACCGCGGGCACGGTCAACACGGGCGCGATCGATCCGCTCGAGGAGCTCGCGGAGATCTGTCGGCGCGAGTCGCTCTGGTTCCACGCCGACGGGGCCTACGGCGCCATGGCGAGGCTTTCACCGAAGCTCGCCCCTCTCCTCGCCGGACTCGAACGGGCGGACTCGATCGCCGCCGACCCGCACAAATGGCTGTACGTCCCTTACGAGGCGGGAGCGACGCTCGTGCGCGAAGCCGGGCGGCTCGCGGCGACGTTCCGCAAGTTTCCGGAGTACCTCGCGACCGATCCGGAGAGTCCGTTCCCCGGTCCGGTCTGGTTCGCGGAGCGCGGCGTCGAGCTCTCTCGCGGGTTCAAGGCCCTCAAGGTGTGGATGGGCCTGAAGACGCACGGCAGCCGCGCTTACGCGCGCGCGATCGAGAACGACGTCGCGCTCGCTCGCTTCCTCGCCGAAGAGGTGGATCGGAATCCCGAATTTGAGCGCATGGCCGAACAGGTGCTCTCGATCGCGAACTTCCGGTACAAGCCGACAGGCGCGGCTCTGTCCGAAGAGGAGCTCGATCGGCTGAACCGCCGCATCGTGAACCGGCTCGTCGGTGACGGCTCGTTCCTGCTCGCGCCGACGATCCTGAAGGGCCGGACCGCGATGCGCGCGTGCATCGTCAACTTCCGGACGACCGAGGACGATCTCCGTTTTCTACTCGACGAGGCCGCGCGCGTTGGAAGGGCGCTGATGGCATAGCCGGCCCCTCGCCGCAGATCGTCTCTCCCAGGGAGAGGGCGATGGTCGGCGCCTCCCGAGCAGTCCGCCGACAAAGGAATGGGCGGGGACGACGCCCCGCCCGCACGCGAACCCTTCCACCCGGTACCTGCGACATGGTAACGCGAGTCTTCGGGCCTCTCTCTATCCCACCGGCTGAGTGCAGGCCCGGCAGCGAGACGCCTCGGCCGGAATGACTTCCTTGCACTGCGGGCATTCCCTCGTTGCCGGCGCCTTCTCCTCTTTCTTCGGCAGCGCGTACCGCATGATGAGGAACACGACGAGGCCGATGATGACGAAGTCGACGATCGCGCCGATCAGATGCCCGTAGCTGATCGCGCTCTCGACCACCTTTCCGGTGGCGTCGGTCGTGCGCGACAGCACGATCTTCGCGTCGCGCCAGCTCCCACCCGGCAGAGCGAGCCCGAGGATCGGGTTGATCACGTCATCGACGATCGAGGAGACGACTTTCCCGATCGCGGCGCCGATGATCACGGCAACCGCGAGCGCCAGCGCGTTCTGCTTGACGAGGAACTCCTTGAATTCCCGAATCACGCCTGACCGCCCGTCCGCGACTGCCAGGCCGCGAGGTTTCGCTCGATCTGGCCGGAGTGCTTCTCCATGTGCTCGGCGTAGATCGCGAGCCAGTCCTCCGCCGTGTAGCGGCCGGACTCGGTGTGTGTACCCGACGCCGACCACGCCTTCTCGGGCAGTCGCTTCAGCAGCCCGGCGGTGCTCGCCCGCGTCGACTCGACGACCGCGAGCGCCGGCTCGAGAGGTGCCGAGTGGTAGTCGAGGACGCGCGCCCACCGGGCCTGGTCGTAGCCGACGATGAGCGGGCTCTCCTCCGCGACCAGGTAGCGAATCCGGAGGGCGGCGTTCGATTCCGAGTCGGCGAGGTGGCAGACGACCTCGTGTGCCGACCACTTGCCTTCCGAAGGGCGCCACTTCATGGCCTCGGGAGGAACTTTCGCGAGCGCGGCCTTGAGTCTCGCGGGACCGTGCTCGTATCGGCGGATCAAGTCTTGCCGCTGCGCGGCGGTCAAAGGCATGGGAGCTCCGGTTGCCGGAGTCTATCCCGGCGACCGCGCGAAAAAGACGGGCGGGCCCTCGCGAGCCCGCCCGGCTGGAGGGCGTGGGGTGCCCTCGCAGCTCTGTTTCCGAAGAGGCCTGCGTCGTCGAACCGGATCGTTGCCGGACGTCCGCAGATCGGCGGCGCCGCGGCCGGCAGAGAAAGCCCGGAGAGCCGAACGGGAAGAGAAGCCCGGAAGGGTTTCCTTCGGTTGATCGAGCGCATTCTCCTTGCGTGGCATCGGTTCGTCTGCCGGGAATGGCCCCGGGTGCCGCCCGGCTCGGGGGAAACGTTGACGGATGGGGAGAAGCCGGACAATGAGGGGCGCTCCTCATTTGCGAGGGCTTCGGCCCCCATCTTTCCGCGCAAATAAAACGGGCCCCCGGACTCGAAAGCCCGGGGGCCCGCCCCCCGATGCCACGGGGAGGAGGAGGCGTCAGATGGTCGGAAGCAAGTTCGAGCTCACGGTGACTACCATACGAAGACGATTCGCCAGGAACAATGAGGGAATCTCCTCAATTTTGCGCGCGAGTCCTAGAGCGCGACCCGGCGCTCGCGCAACGACGGACGCTCATCGACCCTCGAGCACCTCGCGGACCTTGTCTCGCAGCGCATCGGACCGAAAGGGATTTCGGAGCACGGGCACTCCTTCGACCGCGCGGCCCGGGGTGGTGTCGTCCTCGGTGAACAATGAAAGCAGGAGCACGCGGGTCGTCGGCGCGAGCCGCTTGACGAGGCCATCCGAGCCGGTGATTCCCGGCTCGGTCAGGTCGGCGAGCACCAGATCGAGCGATCTCTCGAGAACGGTAAGGGCCACGAGCGCCTCCGCCGCGTCGCGGACCTCCAAGACACGGTAGCCCTCGTCTTCGAGGGTGCGGCGGATCAGCGCCCGGAGCGCATCCTCGCGCAGCACGACGAGAACGCCGGGGCGGCGGCGGACGCCGCCACCACCGGCAGAGCGATCCTGCGCTGACAAGAAAGGACGCCACGGCATCGGGGGACACCCTCTTCTGCGGTTCTTCCCCGACGGTAGATTTCTCGGATCACGACGGCAATGAGGCGCGGACCTCATTGGAGAACGGCGGCCGACCTCAATCGGTCGTGACGAACTCACCCCTCGGACTATGAATGTGTCCGGGTAATCTCTTTGCGGGGGACCTTGCGGTCCCCCGAACCCCCTGGGCCCTTTCCCCGGCGGGGAGGGGCGGGCTCACCAGCGCGTGCCGTCGAGCGAGATGACGGTCTTGCCTCCGATGACTTCGGCGGAGTGCCGCGTACCGGCCGCCAGGTAGACCCGATCGCCGGGACCAAGATCGTAGGTGGATTCGGCGACGGTGACGCGCAGGACTCCTTCGAGGACCGCGTCGCACTTGTCCTGCGCGTGCTCGTGAGGCGGAAAGAGAGTTCCTTCGCGGTACACGTAGACGGCGACCTCGTATCCCTCGCGTTCCATCAGCCCCATCATGCGCTTCTCCGACAACAACCCGTCGGCTGGATCCCAGCGCTCGAGGCGTGCACCTTTCATGGCTCAAGTCTACGCGTCGATGAAAACCGGGCGGGCCGAGGTCGGCCCGCCCTCGAAAGGAGAAGGCCTCAGTTGCCGAAGAGGCCCACCTCGTCGAAGCGGGCCGTGCCGGAGGTGCGCAGGTCCGCCGGCGAGAACCCGATGAGCTTCACGCGCACCTGCGCGACGCCCGCCGGGATCGTGACCGACTGTTCGAGCTTCGCGAATCCGGTCGTCGTCAGCGGCGCCGTGATCAGGTTCACCGTCGAGAGGACGTTGCCCGCCGCGCCCAGGTACGCCAGTCCCGCCGTCGCAGCCGAAGAGGCGTTCAGTGAGCTGATAGAGACCGCAAACGTCAGCGCTTCGCCCGGCGTCACCGAGATCGGATCGCTCGTCCACGAGGGAGATCCGGAAGTCGCCGCGTTGCCGCCGTTGCCCGAAGCGCCGGCGCTCTTGGAGCCCTCGCTGCCCCCCTCGCTCCACGACGCGTTACCCGCGCCCGTGGATTCGCCGGACCACCCGTCGGGACCACTGCCGGCGGAGTTGGGCTGCTCGAACGAGCCGTTCTTCACCTTGTTGCCCTGCACCGTCACGGTCAGGGTCAAAGAGTTGTTCTGCTCGTTCGATTCGGCGACGGCCAGGCCCGCGTCTGCCGTCGCGTACAGAGTGTGCTCTCCCTGGACGGCGCGCGTGTCCCACTGCACCGAGACGTCGCGGACTTGACCCGCCGCGATTCCGAGGGTCGCCACCTGGCCGAGAATCGTCGTGTTGTCCAGCCGGAACTCCGTCATCGACGGACCCGCGTCGGCGTCGCCGTCGTTCTTCACGGTCGCCGTGACGGTGACCTTGTCCCCCTCGCGCGCCCGGTTGTTGCTCGTGGTGATGTTCGTGACTCTCAGGTCGGCCCTCGGCGGCGGCGGGCACACGTCGGAGCTCTGGTCCGCGACCTGGAGCTCGAAGTCGGTCAGGGTGACTTCGTCGAACTGGAATCCGGCGCCCTCGACGAGCGGATCGGTGCCGTACGCGACGTCGAGCCGGACCCGCTTTCCAGCGAGCCCCGGCGCGCCGAGCGCGGTCGCCGACCAGCTGCTCGGCAGGAATCCGGGCCCCGCGCCGGCCCAGCCGGACTCTCCGGCCGTCACGCAGACCCCGTTGGCCCCGACGGCGTTGTAGGGACGCAGGCCGCCGTCCGGCGTAATCGTCGTCCGCGCTTCGGTTTCGAGATCGAAGATCCCGACGTTGGCGCGGTCGTAGAAGCCCGTCTCCTCGGTTCCCGGCTCGGTCACGAACTGGCTCGACAGCGAGAGCGTCGACGTCGCCGTCAACTTGATCTGCGGAGACCGGATCTCGTCGCACTGCCCCGCCGTGAACGCGGAGGAGGCGAGATGGAAGAGCGTCGGCGGGGCGCCCGGAGACTGCCTCGTGTAGGTGCCGCTCACGATGTTCCAGCCCTCGAAATCCGTCTCGAAGCCAAACGTCCTGGAGGAGAAGAACTGGAAGTCGCTCTCGGTGCCGGTCAGGCTAACCCGGCCGACCAGCGAGACGGGTCCGAACTGCGCGCTCGTGCCCTGCACCTCGAACTCCAAGTCGAGCGGCTCATCGGTCCCCACGCCCTGAGGCACGAACGTGAAGCTCGCCGGCGCGATCGCCGAGCTGCCGCAGATGCCGCCGGCGAGCGAGCTCGCCAACGGGAGCGGCAAAGGCGTCAGGACCTGCGTCTCCGGATGCGACACCGGCGTGACCCGCACGAGTCGGACGTTTTGCAGGTCCACGCTTCCGGCGTTCTCGACCTGGAAGGCGAACCGCGCCGTCTCGCAGTTGTCGAGGAACGGATCGCCGTCCCCGCTCGAAATCGTGAGGGCGGGGGCGACCTCCCGGAACGCGAGGAGCGGCTCGACCTCGACCGGCTTTGCGACGGGAACCACCGACGCGCACGCGCTCGCCGCGCTGCGGCAGGAGTCCGTCGCGCCGACCGCTTCGACCGTGTAGAAGTAGGTGCGGCCGTCGAGAAGGCCGGTGTCCGTGAACTCGGTCGCGGTCGTGACGGCGACGCGCTCCTTGCCGAACTCGCAGCCGTGGATCCCGTCCGTCCGGAAGACCCAGTACGTCGTCGCGTTCGCCACGGTGCCCCAGGACACGCGCACGGCGCTGCCGAGCGGCGTCACGGAGACGTTCGGCGCCGCGGCGGGAGCGCCCGCGCACCCGCTGTTGACCGGGGCGGGAGCGGGGCACGCCATCTCGTGGCGGTTGTACGCGTTGAAGATCGCCGTCATGTGCGGCGTGCCGTTGTTCAGATCGCCGTCGTCGTCGTCGATCGCGAGGTAGTTCAGGTAACCGCCGTCGGCGTTGCACCCCCCGATTCCGCCCGCGACGCACTGGTACCAGAAGTCGACGTTGCCGCCGCCCAGGTACTGGAGCCGCGCGACGAGATTCAACGCGGTGTTGACGTCCAGGTGGAACGGCGCGGCCGTGAGATCGCGGTGAACGAGGTCCCACATCGCCTCGGAAACGACGCTGCCCTCGCAGTGCGTGGACTGCATGCAGGGACCCGTCTGGACGAGCGGGATCGGCGGAGGCGGACCGATGACGGCCCCGACGCAACCCCCCGAAGGCCGGACGCCGGCGATCCCCGGGGTC
Source organism: Thermoanaerobaculia bacterium (assembly GCA_036397915.1). Taxonomy (GTDB): domain Bacteria; phylum Acidobacteriota; class Thermoanaerobaculia; order UBA5066; family Gp7-AA6; genus Gp7-AA6. Next base: position 11,467 of record DASWIB010000089.1, read on the forward strand.
GTCACCGGGCTCATGATCCATCGGATGTCGTGAGGCAGGCCGGAGCGGCGCTTCGCCCAGTCGGCGTCGCGGACGCCCGTGCAGACGGTGCACGGGTCTCCCGCGCCGGTGCAGAACCCGCCGATGGAGTTGTTCTCGAAGAAGCCCTGCGCGATACAGGAATTGTTGAGTCGCAGCATGGAGTACATGTCGGCGGGCGCTTCACCGGGAAGGGAGATCGCGGGAATGGCGTCGTTGTTGTCCATCCCGTGCCCCCACTCGTGGTCGAAGACCGCCGGTATCTCGCCGGTGTTGCGGCAGACGTTGGTGCCGAGGGTGCCCGATCGGTAGAAGTTGATCGTCGAGCCGTCCCAGAAGGCGTTGCAGGCCTCCGGGATGTTCATGTTCGCGGTGATCTGGTCCTGGAGCCACTCGTTCTCCGGCAGCCAGCCGCGCGCCATCTCGATGATGCGGTTGACTTCGTAGAATCCGGTGCGCGAGGAGTGCGTGTCTCCAGCGGAACGCCCGGACGGCACGTCGCAGTCGGTGCCCGGGCCCGACCCCAGATCGAGATCGCTGCAGGTCATCGAGTCGTCGATCTCTCCGCACTGGTCGTTCATCCGGACGTACTTTCCGTTAAGAGTCGTGCGGAGAACGCCGCCGGCGTCGTCCACGAGACCGTTGCTGTTGGCAAACGTGCCCGTGCCGAACGGCTGGACGACGTCGGCGTAGGGCATCGGCCAGCCCGGCTGCTCGGGAGTCGAGCCGTCGTTGGAGATCGGGTAGACGCCTCCCGTGACCTTCCGATCGAAGTAGCTGTTGCGGTCCGCGAACTGCAGGATCTCGCCGGTCGCGGCATCCACGAGCGCTTCCCAGGATCCGCGGTCGCCTGCGATCGACGGGCTCACGACCCAGACGAGCCGGAAGGCGTATCCCTCCCCCGGCTTCACCGAAGCGAGATCGTCGTCCTTCATGACCGGGAGGATCTCGAGGTGCGTTTCCCGCCAGTGGCCCGAGATCACATGCCGTCCGAGATATTCCCCGACCTTGCGGAGAGCGACCCCTTCGTCGATCGTGGGCTGAGTGGAGATGCCGATCTCTCCCCAGTGGCGGGTTCCGAACAGGATCAGGTTCCCGCTGTTCACGACCGCGGTCACGTAGCTTCCACGGACCGGGATCCCGTCGACCACGCGGGGCGCGTTGATCTGAACGACCCGCCGTCCCTCCACGAGCGTGATGTCGGGCCGGGAGGAAAGCTCGAAGACCTCGACGCGGAGCTGGTTCTTGTACGTGGAGATATACCCGCGCAAGGCGTCCCAGACCGCCTTCCGGAACTCGTCGTCGGATGCGGCGGCGAACGTTTCGATCCCGGACCGGTCGAGCTGGTTTCCCGGTCCGGGCACGAGAGGCTTCGAGAGAACGATCGTGCCGAAGCGTCCGGCGCGCCGGTCGTAGAAGCCGACCGGTTTCGCCCGATCGACGGCGCCCAGCAGATCGAGACCGTGCTGGAGCTTGGCCTCGAGCTCGGAAGGAAGCTTCGCGATCGGCTCGTGCGCGCTGACGATGAAGAGCTCCGGCCGGGCGAAGACGAGTTTCTCGAGAGATTCGTTCTTTTTCGGTTCGACGATCGCCCCCGACTGGACGGGAACGAGGAGAGCGACCGCGGCGAAAAGCGTCGGCGTGAGAAGGCGGTTCCTGCTGGGACGTGGCATCGGAGGTCCCCCCTTTCCAACTGCCATCGAACCAGCCCCTTCGGGTGTGAGCAATGAGGGAACCTCCTCATTCCCGCGCCCGGACACCCTCAAAAAGAAAGGCGGGCCCCAACCGGCCCGCCATAGAAAAGGAGGATGAAAATAGGCCGGGGGGGTACG
>DASWIB010000090.1:0-13176 GCA_036397915.1 Thermoanaerobaculia bacterium
CGCCATCTTCTCGAGCGTCGTCTCGACCATCTCGCGCGCCTTCGGCTCGCCGCTTCGCACCCAGTAGCGCATCAGGAGCTCGAGCCGCATCGCGGGCGGGAACTTCGGCGCTCCGCCGAAACCGCCGTGTCGCGGGTCGAACTCGGCGGCGAGCACGCGGGCCGCCTTGTCGAGGGCACCGGCTCCCACCGCGGGGCCGTCGGCCGGCGCGCGCGCGGCGAGGTCCAGGTGTTCGACGAGCTTTCCCGCCGAGGACTCGAGCTCTCCGCGGCGCGTCTTCCACGCGTCGGCGATCGCGCGGAGGAGCGTCGGAAAGCCGGGGCGGCCATAGCGGTCGTCCGGCGGGTAGTACGTCCCGCCGTGGAAGGGGCTGCCCTCCGGAGTCAGAAACAGCGAGAGCGGCCACCCGCCGCTCCCCGTCATGGTCTGAACCGCGGTCATGTAGACGTCATCGATGTCCGGACGCTCCTCCCGGTCGACTTTGATCGGAACGAAGTCGCGGTTGATGAGGTCGGCGATCCGGTCGTTCTCGAACGACTCGCGCTCCATGACGTGGCACCAGTGGCAGGTGGAGTAGCCGATGGAGAGGAAAATCGGCTTGTTCTCCGCCTTCGCCCGGGCGAATGCCTCGGGTCCCCACGGGTACCAGTCGACCGGGTTGTCGGCGTGCTGGAGGAGGTAGGGGCTCTTTTCACGGGCGAGACGGTTTGGCACGTCGAAAGATAACTCTCCGAATCCATACTGTCATTCCGAGCCGCGAAGCGGCGAGGAATCTCTTTCTAATTAAGGAAGAGATCCTTCGCTTCGCTCAGGATGACCGCCGCGCGGTCAGATCCCTCGCGTTGCTCGGGACGACGGCCGCGCCGTCGGATCCCTCGCTTCGCTCGGGATGACAAAAGAGGGCTACCGGGGCTCCGCGGTGATCGTGACTTCCTTGTCGCCGTCGCGCACGACGACTACGTCTCCCGGCCCGAGCTCGTCGATGCGCTCGAGGATCTCCTTCGGCGTGATCTCCCGATCGCCCGAGAGGCTCTCCACGACGGCCCGTGGCACACGCAGGTGAACGCTCTTCCCCCAGTCGTCCCGGATTGTGATGTCCAGGGCGGCGCCGTCCGCCATCACCTCGATCGTGTTGTTGTCCTTCTTGATGACGCCGGGCCGGCCGGGTGCGCTCTCGGCGGCCGCGTTCAGGATGTCCCGCGGGGTGACGTCGCCTTTCCAGTCGGCATGGATGTCCGCCCCGATGCGCCGGATCGGGGAGAGCTTAGCGACGCGGGCGATGAGGCTCGACGGGACCGAAAAAGTGACGCGGTGGGTCGAGTCGCCCTCCCTCTCCTTGACCTCGACCTTGAAGCCCTTGACGCGCGCGAACTCGGGAGCAGGGCGCCGCCAGAAGGCAAGCGCCGCAGCCACGAGGATGACGATGACGAGGCCGAAAACGACCGCTCGAATCTCCTTCATGGACTCCTCTCCTTGTCTCCCCAACGCGCCCGCGGCAAAAATGTTCCGCGGCGTCGGGTCGCTGTTTCGACACATTCCTTTGTCAAGAGTGTCAGATGGAGACCTGACCCCATAGAATAAGAGAGATGCCGCATTTCATCACCGAGACCTGCATCGGCTGCGGGGTCTGCGAGGTCAAGTGTCCCACCCACACGATCACGGGGGACAAGAACGAGAAGTACATCATCCACGCCGACCGGTGCATCGACTGCTCCGTTTGCGCCCGCTACTGCCCGGTCTCCTGCATCCAGGACCAGAGGGGGGAGCTCATCGAGAAGGTCAGGCCCCGCGATATCCCCAAGGCGATCGTCGACCGCGATCTGTGCACCGGCTGCGAGTTCTGCATCGACATCTGCCCGTTCGACTGCATCTATCTGATCGACGACCCGCTCCAGGAGACCTTCCACAAGATCGCCGAGGTGGACGCGGGACCCTGCGTCTCCTGCCGGCTCTGCGAGACCGTCTGCGACAAGGACGCGATCTTCGTCCCGAACCCGATCACGCAGGCGAAGCGATATCTGCCCGTCCTGTGACGGGGGACGACGGCAGCTCCGAGGACGAGCTCACCGAAGACGAGGGGGCCGACCATCGGTCGCCCGCGGGGCGCCTCGTCGTCCGGTTCTTCCTGGTCCCGCTCCTGGTGGTCGGAACGGCCGTCGGCATCTTCCTCGTCTTCAGCCTCATGACCTTCGAGCGGCGCTCGCCGCGAGACTATCTGGCCGAGGTCAAGGGCGGAAGCGCCGGCCGCCGCTGGCAGGCGGCTTTCGAGCTCTCCCGCCGCATCGGCGCTATGAAGCCCGGGCCCGAGCGCGACGCCATCGCCGCGGAGAGCCTCCGCCTCTTCGAGACGCTCTCGCCGTCCCGCCGCGAGGACGTACGGGTCCGCAGGTATCTCGTCCTCGTCCTGGGCAAGCTGCGCGACGGGACGGCCCTTCCCGCCCTGATCGCGGCGACCCGCGATCCAGACGCCGAGACCCGGCTCTACTCCGTCTGGGCGATCGGAATGATCGGCGACCCGCGCGGTCTCGACGCCGTCCTCGAGGCGTCCCGGTCCGAAGATGCGGGCGCGCGAAAAATGGCGGCATACGTGATGGGGAAGCTCGGGGACAGGCGCGCCGCTGCGCGCCTGAAGGTACTGCTCGAAGATCGCGTGGCGGACGTGCGGTGGAACGCGGCGATCGCGCTCGCGTCGCTCGGAGACGGATCGGGAATTGCGGTTCTCCGCTCGATGATCGACCGCGCTGCGCTCGGCCGCCAGGCTCAGCTCTCCGGCGATCAGGCGGAAGCGGCGATGGTGAACGCGCTGAAGGCGTTCGCGCTGCTGCGCGACGAGGGAAGCCTGCCTCTGCTCGAGAAAGTCGCGCGAGAAGATCCGAACCTGCGCGTTCGCGACTCCGCCCGGCGAGCGATCGAAGCGACACGTCGCCGCGCGGCCGCCTGAGCAGTTCAGGCCTCCAGGAGAGTGTCCGAGTACTCGGCGGCGGGGGACCTTGCGGTCCCCCGCACCCCTGGACGATGTTCCGCTGCTTCGAATGTGGCAAGTGGAGACCTGACCCCATCTTTTGGTAGTCTCGTCGAGGAATGTGTCCGAGTAATCTCGAACCCCCTAGGGCATGTCGACACCTCAGAGAAGGGTGATCGAGTCGGCGGCGTCGCCGTCTCCCGACGTCCTGCTGGACGGGGTGACGAGACGTTCGACGCTCAAGTGGATGACCGCCGCCTGGGTCGGGTTCGCGGCCGCGACCGCGGCAGGGCTCACGGCGACCGTCCGTTTTCTCTTTCCCAACGTTCTTTTCGAGCCGCCGACCCGCTTCAAGGCGGGAGATCCCTCGACCTACTCGTTCGGCGTCGACGAGCGCTGGAAGGGAAGTTACCGCGTCTGGATCGTCCGGAATACCAGCTCGATGTACGCCCTGATTGCGCGATGCACCCACCTGGGCTGCACCCCGAACTGGCTCGCCGCGCAGAACAAGTTCAAGTGCCCCTGCCACGGCTCCGGCTACTACGTGTCGGGCGTGAACTTCGAAGGCCCGACCCCGCGCCCGTTGGAGAGGGCGGAGGTCGGGATCTCCCCCGACGACGGGCAGCTCGTGGTCGACACGGCGACTCGCTTCCTCTACGAGCGCGGGCAGTGGAGCGATCCGAAGTCCTTCGTGAAGATGGCTTAGCTAGCTAGATTCCTTCCCCTCGTCAACGAGTCCCGGAGGAGGTCGCATTGGGTCGTCGGTGGAACCGGTTTAGCGAGTCGGTCGTCGAGAGCCAGTTCTGGAAGTCCATCTTCCGGGTCGGCATCCCGAGCACGAACCGCAAGCGCGTGCTCGCGATGCTCGGCAACGTCGTCCTGCATCTGCATCCGGTCAAGACTCGGAAGTCCGGCGTCAAGATGCGCTACACGTGGTGCGCCGGGGGCGTGACGTTCTTCCTCTTCCTGGTTCTGACGTTCACCGGCCTCCTCCTGATGTTCTACTACCGGCCGACGGTCGAGTACGCGTTCGTCGACATCCTCGACCTGCGCGAGCAGGTGCCCTTCGGGATCATGCGGGAGGTCCATCGATGGGGCGCCCACGCGATGGTGATCACGGTCTGGATACACATGTTCCGCGTGTTCATGACCGGCTCGTACAAGCCGCCGCGTGAATTCAACTGGGTGATCGGCGTCATCCTGCTCGTGCTGACCCTGCTCCTCTCGTTCACCGGTTACCTCCTGCCCTGGGACCAGCTCGCGATCTGGGCGATCACGGTCGGCTCGAACATGGCGGCCGCGACTCCGCTCATCGGGATCGAAGGACCCGCGAGCGGGCTCTTGAAGATCGGAGACATCCAGCTCGTGACGTCGTCGAACGACGCCCGGTTCGCCCTCCTGGGCGGGCGTTTCGTCGGGGCGGGAGCGCTGCTGCGCTTCTACGTCCTGCACTGCGTCGGCATTCCACTCGTCGCCGCTTTTCTCATGGCCGTGCACTTCTGGCGGGTCCGCAAGGACGGCGGCATCTCCGGGCCCGTGTAACCGGACCCCGCTCCATGGCCGTCGTCAACGCGCTCAAGGGCCTCGTCAACTTCCTCTCGGCGCCCCAGTACCTCGTCACGGTGGCGCTCGTCCTGCTCGTCATCGCGATCAACGTCCGCGCGATCTGGACGAAGAAGGGCGGGATCTTCCTCGGGATCGCGATGGTCCTCTTTTTCGCCCTGTCCTATCTCGATCCGAACTTCAACGCGGTCGCCACGCTGCCGGACAACGTCCCGATCGTCGGGATGATCTTTCTCGTCGGTTTTTTCTTCTGGTGGGCGATGCACAACGCCTACGAGAACGACCGAAGAATCGCAGAGGGACGCGCGACGATCGAGGGGGAGGACTCCGCTCAGAAGGTCTTCTCGTGGCCCGACCTCGTCTACGTCGAGCTGATCTGTCTCGTGGTCGTGATGGCCGTCATGATCGTCTGGTCGATCCTCCTGAAGGCGCCGCTCGAAGAGCCGGCGAACCCGACCGATTCGCCGAATCCGTCGAAGGCACCCTGGTACTTCCTCGGCCTCCAGGAGATCCTCGTCTACTACGACCCCTGGATGGCGGGCGTGGTGCTGCCGTCCCTGATCATCGTCGGGCTGATGGCGATCCCGTACATCGACACGAACCCGAAAGGTAGCGGCTACTTCACGTTTCGCGAGCGGCGCTGGGAGATCACGATCTTCCTGATCGGGTTTCTCGTGCTGTGGTGCGTCCTGATCGTGCTCGGTACGTTCCTGCGCGGCCCGAACTGGAACTTCTTCGGACCTTACGAGAGGTGGGACGTGAACAAGCTCGTCCCGCTGAACAACATCAACCTCTCCGAGATCGTCTGGATCAAGATCTTCAAGACCGGCATGCCGAGCTTTTGGCTCTTTCGCGAGATCTTCGGAATCGGGCTCGTCCTGCTCTACATGGTGCTGCTGCCGCCGATCCTCGCGAAGACTCTGCTCCGCCGGTTCTACGAAAAGATGGGCACCGTCCGCTATCTCGTCGGCGTGAATCTCGCCCTCATCATGCTGGCCCTGCCGATCAAGATGTACCTGCGGTGGATCTTCAACCTGAAGTACATCGTCAACATCCCGGAAGCGAGCTTCAACATATGAGAGTCGGCAAACGGGAAGCGGGAAGCGGGAAGCGAGGGCCGACCCGGTCTCCTCTTCTCGTTTCCTCTCTTCCCTTTTCCGTTTTCCGGCCCCGGGTGCTCTAGATGCCGCGCCGTTCCCCCGCCGAGCCCATCGATCACCACTACAACATCTCGAAGCTGAACCGCGTCTTTGCGGCGACCGGCATCGTGCTGACGGTCGTGTTCATCGGGATGGTCGTCGAGGACTACGCGCGCGGCTGGAAACGCATCCAGCGTGCCTTTAACCGGATCGACGCGAGGAAGACACGCGAGGCCGCCCTGACGGCGCGCCGCGAGGTCCTCGGAGGCGAGCTCCAGCGTCTGCGCGCGGAGCTGCGTCGCGCGAACCGGGAGCTCGCCGCGCATCGCGGGGAGCTCCGGCGGCTGGACGCGAAGCTGAAGGAGCTGGAGCCCAAGATCTACCTCGCCGATCAGCAGTTCAAGTTCACCAAGGCGTCTCTCGACGCGCAGCGCTACCGGTACGAGCGGGCCCTGGAGACGAGATCCCGCGCGGCGCCGCGTCAGAAGCGCGACTTCGACGAGCTCACCGCGGACCTCGAGGACAGGAGCGTGCGCCTTGCCCGCCTGCAGAAGGAGGAAATCGAGGTCCGGGCACGGCGCGAGAGCCTCGTGGCGGGGCGCGAGCAGGCCGAGGCCTCGATCGTAAAACTGACGGCGGACTACCGGCAGGCCCGAAAGAGATACGCGAGCCTGCAGGAAGACACGATCTTCAAGCTGCGAAACGCGGCGATCCTCGACATGGTCAACCCCTCGCTCCGGATCCAGCAGGTCCAGCTTCCCGAACACCTGACCGACGTCAACTTCATGAAGATCCCGCGCGTGGACCGTTGCCAGACGTGCCACATCGCCGCGGATCGCCCCGGCTTCGACGACGCGAAGTTGAACGTCGTGTTCCGGACCCACCCGCGCTCGAACCTGATGGTGGGCGGAGAGTCGCCGCATCCGGTCGCCCTGTTCGGCTGCAGCCCCTGCCACGGGGGCCGCGATCGCGCCTCGTCGTTCTGGTCGGCCGGTCATTCTCCGGAGACCCCGAAGGAAGTCTCGCGCTGGACGAACGCGCTCGGCTGGAAGTTCGACCGGTTCAACGAGACACCGATCCTTCCGATGAAGTACACGGAGGCCGGCTGCTACCGGTGCCACTCGGAGGAGACCAGCTTCCGCGAGGCTCCGACGCTCGACGCCGGGATGAAGACGATCGAGGACCTGGGCTGCTGGGGCTGCCACCGGATCGAAGGCCTGGAGAAACAGCGCCTTCCCCGGGTCGGTCCTTCACTCGAGAAGCTGGCGTCCAAGGTCAGCCAGGAGTGGGCGACCCGATGGGTGATGAAGCCCGACGCGTTCCGCGCGTCGACGAAGATGCCCCAGTTCTTCTACCTCGAGAATTTCGTCGACGTCTCGGGGCCGAAACCGCCGACGCCGGCGCAGAAGCAGATGAACGAGCAAGGCCGGATCGAGAACGACGTGATGGTGAACTCGATCATCGCCTACCTGTTCGAGAAGTCGCTTCGGGCCGACGTCCCGCCGGCCGCGGGGCACGGCGACCCGGTCCGGGGTCAGGCGCTTCTCGGCCAACGCGGATGCTTCGGCTGTCACATCGCCGATCCCGGCGCGCGGCGGGATCTGACCGGAACCTACCGGCAGTTCGGGCCGAACCTCGCCGGGATCGGGTCGAAGGCGAGCCGCGACTGGATCTACCACTGGATCCGGGATCCGAAAGCCTGGAGCCCCGAGACGAAGATGCCGAACCTGCGCCTGGCGCCCGGCGAGGCGCTCGACATCGCGGAATACCTTTCGACGCTCAAAGCCCCGCCGGAGTTCGAACGCGCCTCCCTCCCGCGCACCGACCCGGCGACCCTCCACCGGATCGCCCTCTACTTCGAGATGGCGGACAAGACGCTCATCGACGCGGAAGCGGCGCTTGCGAGGATGGATCTTCATTCGAAGCAGGTGTACGCGGGCGAGAAGCTCATCGCGCACTATGGCTGTTTCGCCTGTCATGCGATTCCCGGGTTCGAGAACGCGAAGCCGATCGGGACCGAGCTCACTGAGGAGGGCTCGAAAGCGGTTCATCTCCTCGACTTCGGCTTCGTCCACATTCCGCACACGCGCCAGGACTGGTTCGAGACGAAGCTTCGCAACCCCCGCATCTTCGACCGCGATCACGCGCGCGGCTGGGAGGAGAAGTTCAAGATGCCGAACTTCCACCTCTCGCAGCGCGAGCGCGACCAGATCCTGACCGCGGTCCTCGGCTTCCAGGAGCTGAACGCCTCGCCGACCGTGACGAAGCGCCTTTCACCCGAGGAGGAGGCGATCGAGCGCGGCCGCCGGATCGTCAAGAGCCACAACTGCCAGGGATGCCACGTGATCGAAGGCTTCGGGGGCTCTTTCCGGTCGCTCGTCGCCGAGCCGTCGCTCGCCCCTCCGATCATTCAGGGCGAGGGCGCGAAGGTCCAGAGCGACTGGTTGTTCTCGTTCCTGAAGGCTCCCCGGACCGGCCAGATCCGTCCATGGCTCGAGGTCCACATGCCGACGTTCGGGTTCACGGCCGCGGAGCTGAACGACCTGACCCGGTACTTCGCATCGCTCGACCGCGCGTCCTATCCCTTCCTCGCCCGCGACCATGTAACCGAGCCGGCCCGGTGGGCGGCGGGGAAGAAGGTCTTCGAGCTCCTGCGATGCAAGCAGTGCCACCCGCGAAACGAGCAAGAGATGAACGCGCCCGGAGTGGACCGCGCCTCTCTCGCGCCGAACCTCCAGATGGCGGCGACGCGGCTCCGGCACGACTGGATCTCCGACTGGATCAAGCGCCCCGACGAGTGGATGCCGGGAACGCGCATGCCGACGAACTTCCCGAAGGCCGACGACGGCAAGCGCACGTCGCCGATCGCGGCGTTGCTCGACGCGCCGACCTTCGCGGCAGATCGCGCGGAGTTCGCGCGGCTCCTGGGCGGCGACGAGGCCGCGAAGGCGTTCCTCTCCGATCCGGATCAGGTGACCAGGGCGCTGCGGGACTACGTCTGGTCGGTCGGGATAACCGGCGGAACCGCGCCGGCGGGGCCGATCGAGGTGCAACCGGCCGCGCCCGGCCCCGAGCCGCCGAAGACGACGGTGCGCGCCGCTCCGCCGTCCGCCTCCCGCACGACATCCGCGGGACGCTAAACTCGGCCGGCTTGCCGGCTCTCAACCTCGATCTGATCCTCTACTGGGGGAGCCTGGGCCTCTCCGCCGTGGCCGTGGTGCTGTTTCTCTGGCTGATGCGCGAGCGGCGCAAGCGCGAGTAAACGAGAAGTATTCATGGCGCCTCCTGGCCACGGGGAGGCACGGCGCTTCTGAAGGATTGGAGCGACGCAGGCTCGCCGGCGCCTATCGGCGCGGCAGGACGCAGGGCACGGCCTGGCGGCTGTGGCGGCGATAGATACGGAAGTCAGCGTCCGTCGTGAGGAGCACGGGATCGGGGAGCGCTTCGCTCATGCGGACGAGGCAGCTGTCGGCAAGGCTCATCGGCACATCGGCGTACTTGTGCATGAGTTTGAGCACCTGATCGAGTTCCGCGGCGAGATCGAAAGAGAGGGCGACTGCGCGACGCGTGAGCAGCGCCGCGAGCGCCGGAGTGCCGCGGGCACCGAGGAGATGGAACGCCTCCGAGAGCACCGAGTCGCACGTCTGCCAGGGTGGAGGAAAGCGCGGCGATTGCGCCGCTGCCCAGTGGTGGTTGGCGTCGTGGCGGCTGAGCAGTGCGACGATGAAGCCGGCGTCAACGAGAGTGCTTTGCGCCATAGCCGCTGGTCTTCAGGTACGCCTTCTTGCGAGTGCTCAGGTCGGTCGGCAGGCCATCCACCGAACCGACGAGATCGGCGATGGCTTCCAGCGACGCGGGTCGTCGCTCCCTCTGGCCGCGCGCGAGCCTCAAGCGCTCGCGAACGACGTCGGACTTCGACAACTTGCGCTCGCGGGACTCCGCCTGGATCTCGGCCACGAGCGCCTCGGGCAGTCTGACGGTGAGCATCTTCATGAAGAGGAGCGTAATACATAAGTGACAGAAACGCAATACGGGCGCCGGACGAGCCCGGCGGGGACGCGACAGACCGAGGTACGGGGTCCGATCGGGACCAGAGACCAGTGGCCCTGGCGGTGCAGACTCTACGACGCCAGGAGCTGCTCGATCCTCCGGCGCACCTCGGGGTCGTCCCACGACATCGCGCCCTGCACGCGGTAGAGCACGCGCCCGGACTTGTTCGCGATGTACGTCTCGGGGTATTGCGTCGATCCAAAACGCGCTGCGGTCTTTGCGTCCGGGTCGCGGTAGACCGGAATCCGGTTGGGGTTCTTCGCCGCGAAGGCGTCGATGACCTTCCAATCCTTGTCGACCGACACCGAGTAGAGCACGAGGTCGTCGCGATTCCCGTACTTCTCCCAGAAGCGCGAGAGAGCCGGGATCTCCTCGACGCACGGCGGGCACCACGTCGCCCAGAAGTGAACGATGACGAAGCGACCTTTCTCGCGGGCAAGGTCGTGCTTCTTTCCCGAGCGGTCGAAGATCGGTAGCTCCGGTGCCGCCGAGAGGAACGCGAGAGAGCCGGTCGGCGACTCGGGCGGAACGAGCGATCGGATCCAGAGCGTGCCGACCACGGCGAGCGCGACCGCGGTCGCGAGCGTCAGGATCGTGCGGACCTTCATGCGGCGGGGAGATCCCTCGCGGCGGACCCCCCCCCGCCCCCGAGAGGAAGACTGTCGCCGACCGGATGACGAGATTCCTCGCTGCGCTCGGAATGACAGGTTCGCGAAGCGCTGCGCTCGGAATGACAGGTTGGCGAAGGGGCGGGTTTCCGCGGGATGACAGAAGGGTGGACGCGGCGGCGACCCGCGGGACAGGCTTCCGCGAGCGGGCACTCGAAGCAGCGCGAGGCCGTGAGAGCCGGCCGGCAGATGCCGGCGGCGCCGATCTCGCAGAGCGCGTAGTCGTACCGGACCGGGTCCTCGGGATCGAATCGGGCGAGACGGTCCGTGATCTCCCGGGCGGTCTTCCAGTCCGCGGACTTGCGGCGTGTCAAGCCGAGCCGCCGCGCGACCCGGTGCACGTGCGTGTCGGTCGGGATCACCAGCCGGCTCGTCGGAATCCCCGGCCAGAGCCCGAAATCGAGCGCGTCCTTGCGGACCATCCACCGCAGGAAGAGATTCCACCGCTTGCACGCCGAGCCGGACGCCGGATCCGGGAAGAAGAAGCGCACGGGGGAGTCTTGCGGAAGGGAACGCCGCCCGAACACAGGACGCCAGTCGAGCACGGCGATCCGTTTCACGACCCGCGAGAGGAGTCCGGCGACGTCCCGCTCCCCCGGGCGGTACTCGCGCTCGAAGAACGCGCGAACCGAGCCGGCGCCGGCACGCACTCGCGCGATCGCGTACAGGAGCGCCGCGGCGTCGTGCGCGGAATGAAATCGATGACGGAATCCCGCGAGGTCCTCGCGCGCGAACCGGCGGAAATCGGAGATCCTGTCGAGCGAGTTCGCCGGCCGCGGGCCGAGCGCCGCGGCGATCCGCCCGACGCTGGCGAGGATCGTTTCCACTCGACCGTAGGCGAAAGCTGCCGCGATCCACGCGACGACCTCGCGATCTTCCGGACGCCCGCAGGCCGCCGCGAAACGGATGGGATCGCTCTCTTCGATCGCGGCGGGATAGGAGCGGGAAAGCTGGTCGAGACGGGTGGCGAGCGCGAGCTCCCGCGCGGAGAGGTTTGACACTGTGCGCGCCGGATCTTACCATCGGAGCGGTGAGTTCCTCCCTCGACCCCGCGCTGTTTCTGCCGCGCGATTCCCGCTGAAGCTCGAGTGATTTGAGACCTTCCCGCGGCAAGAGCGCGTCACGCCAACGGGTCGTGATCGTCGGAGTCTCTTCACGAGCCGTTCCGCGCTCGACGTCCGAGGAGCATCTGGACGAGCTCGAACGTCTGGTCGAGTCGGCGGGCGGAGAGGTCGTCGGACGCGTCGTCAAGGACCGCTCGGCGCCCGATCCCGCCACGTACGTCGGCCGCGGCGCAGTCGAGGAGATCGGCGAGAGAGCGCGCGAGGAGGATGCCGGCCTGGTCGTCTTCGACGACGAGCTGACGCCCGCGCAGGTCCGGAACCTGGAGGAGCGGTGGGGTGAGGAGGTGACTGCGCTCGACAGACCGGGATTGATCCTGGACGTCTTCGCGTCGCACGCGCGCACGCGGGAGGCGCGCACCCAGGTGAGCCTTGCGCAACTCCAGTACCTGCTGCCGCGGCTTGCAGGCCGCTACGGACACCTCTCGCGCCTCGCGGGAGGAATCGGCGGCCGCGGCGCGGGGGAGCAGAAGCTCGAGCTGGACCGCCGGAAGATCCGTGACCGAATCGCGCGGCTGCGCCGCGACCTCGACAAGATCGAGACATCGCGCCAGGTCCGCCGCCGGTCGCGCGCCGGCCGCTTCCAGGTTGCGATCGCCGGCTACACGAACGCCGGCAAGACGACGCTGTTCAACCGGCTCACCCACGAGTCCGCGCACGCCGCGGACCGCCTCTTCGCGACGCTCGACTCCAAGACCGCGCACGGCGCCTCGCCGAAGCTCTCGGCGGTCGTGTTCGTCGACACGGTCGGATTCGTCCGAAAGCTCCCGCCGTCTCTGGTGGCCTCCTTCCGCTCGACGCTCTCGGAGGTCCGCGAGGCGGACCTCGTCCTGCACGTGCTCGACGCCTCGTCACCGCGCGTGGACGAAGAGCGGCGCGTCGCGACCGAGATCCTCGAGGAGCTCCGCGTCGAGCCGGAGCGGATCCTCCCCGTGTGGAACAAGACGGATCTCGCCGGCGCTCGTGCGCCGCGGGGCGAGATCGGCGTTTCGGCCTTGACGGGAGACGGCATGCCGGCGCTCGAACGCGCGATTCTGCTGCGGGCACGCCCGGAGCCGGAGCGCTTCGCTTTGCGAATCCCCTATACGAGCGGACGCGTGCTCGCGGCCGCACGCGCGGCGTTTCGGGTAGTCGAGGAACGCGACCTGGGCGAGGCTCTGTGGCTCCTCGTTGCGGGGGAGCGCCGGAACCTCGGGTCGCTCGTGCACTACCTGGATGACGGGTCGGCGGAGGAACGATACCCCCTGCGCCGAAGGGCCCGCTGATTCCGTCTCCGCTTTGTCGGCCGTGGAATGACAGAACGAAGGCTGGGAGTGTGTCCGAGTAATCTTTTCGCGGGGGACCTTGCGGTCCCCCGAACCCCTGGCCCGGGGAATGACCAAGAAAAAGAAGACTGGCCTGGCAATGACAGAAGGGAAGACCCACCCCTCGGAATGACGGAACGGAGAGGCTCAGGCCTCAGAATGACAGCGAGACCAAGAAACAAAGGGGGGAGCTTTTTGGCTCCCCCCCATGCCGGAACTCCCATGCCGGCACTCTTCTTATCCGCAAGAGAGATCAAAGCGCGTACCACCTCGCGGAACAGCCGCTCATCATTTGGATTCAACGCCTTGCTTCGCTTGACCGGTTTGCCGGGCGGCAAACTCGGTCATCTCGCGGAGGCGAGAAGCGAC
>DASWIB010000091.1:0-6234 GCA_036397915.1 Thermoanaerobaculia bacterium
CATCTTTCACGGACGCCAGATCTGCGTCGCGCGGAGCCCGCGCTGCGAAATCTGCCCGGTCGAGCCGCTGTGCCCCAAGATCGGCGTTCCGCTGCAGATCCGCCGCGCCGCTACCCGACCCGTCTCACGTCTCACGTCTCACGTCTCACGCGGATGAGGGTCTATCTCTCGGGCGCAATCGAACACTCCGCTGATGGAGGGCGAGCGTGGCGCGAGGAGCTCGCCGTTCTTTTGCGCGACGAGCTCCGTCACGAGGTGTACGACCCCGCCGCGGACGAGAAAAAGAGCCTGACCGAAGAGGAGCTCGCCAACTTCCGGCGCTGGAAGCTCGAGAAGCCCGCGCGGTTCCGCGAGGCCGTCCGGAAGATCATCGCGTGGGACCTCGAGCGGATCGAGCGCGAGACGGACTACCTGATCGCGTTGTGGGATCGTGCGGCCGCCCAGGGCGGCGGCACGGCCGCGGAAGTGACTCTGGCGCACCGGCTCGGAAAGCCCGTCTTTCTCCTGCTGGCGATGCCCGCCGCGGAGGCTTCGGGCTGGGTGCTCTCCACGGCGACGGAAGTCTTCGACAGCCTGGAAGCGCTCAAGACCCGGCTGCGGGAGCGCTTCGGTGCGAATGTGTCATCCTCTCGCGATGCTCGAGACAGGCTCTGAACCTTCGGAGGCGGTGAAGGATCCCGTCGCGGCGGGGCGGTGATTCTTCGCCCTTCGGGCTCAGAACGACAGAGTGGCCTTCGGGCTCAGAACGACAGAGTGAGAGGTCGGATTCGGCGTCACGGGTGGGGTAGCTGATTGGCTCTGGTCAAAACTCAGCTCGGGTGGATCGAAGTGATCTGCGGGAGCATGTTCTCCGGGAAGAGCGAAGAGCTCATCCGCCGGCTGCGCCGTGCGATCATCGCGAAGCAGCGGGTGCAAATCTTCAAGCCGAGGATCGACTCCCGTTACTCCGACGCCGAGATCGTCTCGCACAGCGAGATGCGAATGCCCTCGATCTCGGTGGCGTCGAGCGAGGAGCTTCTGGAAGGACTCGACCACCGCACCGAGGTCGTCGGCATCGACGAGGGCCAGTTCTTCGACGCCGGGATCGTCGATGTCGCGCAGCGACTGGCTGATCAGGGGAAGCGCGTGATCATCGCGGGTCTCGACAAGGACTTCCGCGGAATGCCGTTCGGTCCGATCCCGTCCTTGATGGCGGTGGCCGAAGATGTCACCAAGACGCTCGCGATCTGCATGCGCTGCGGTTCGCCGGCGAACAACACCCAGCGGTTGGTCGAGAGCGACGAGCTCGTCGTCGTCGGCGCGCAGGGTGTCTACGAGGCGCGCTGCCGTCGTTGCTTCGAGCCTCCGTCGCGTGCGTGACGCGGGCGGAGAACGTCGTCGTTTTCGCAAGAGGCGGATCCCGCCGCGCTTCGATCCGGCGAAAACCTCCGTAAAATCGGCGACAAATCAGTTTTCCGAAACGGCAGTGGAAAAAGCTGTCGAAATGTCTGCGGAAAGCGCCGGAATCGCGCGACACTGAGCGGTCGCTCTGCGGTTTGCACCGAGTCCTGTGCGAACGGCCAACGCGTGCTCCATCAATGATTTAACCCGTTACGTCGAAATTCCGCTGCCGCCCGAGCGACCGCGCACGGACCGTTTGATTTTTTTCCACACCGACAAGAGCTTTTGGCGCTTGGACTTAACCCGGATTTTGCGTCCGATTCTCGGCTCCGGGCCTCGGTGGCGCCGGAGACCGCTCGGGGGTGCGGGGGGACCGCAAGGTCCCCCGCCGACCAGGACTCGAACACTTTTCGTCCTCGAAACCGATCGGGTGACTCGACATCCGGCCATCGACCAAGGTCGACACGACCACGCGTCGGTCTGCTCGGGACCCGGGGGGTTGCGGCGAACCGCAAGATCACCGCCGGCAAATCTACCGTCCGATGTTCGCCGACGTGCTGAAGTCCGGCACGTCGTGAGCGGACGACTCGCGCTCCTGCGCCTTGGGACTCAAGTCACCGGGCGATGCTCTCCGTACACCTTCTTCAACGTCGAGACGATTTCACCGAGGGTGGCGTGCGCTCCGACCGCCCCGATGAGCGCGGGCATGAGGTTTCGATCTTCGCGTGCGTCTCGCTCCACATTTTCCAGAGCCGCCGGGGTCGCGGCCGAGTCGCGCGCCGATCGGAAGGCGCGAAGCCGCGCGACCTGATCGCGCTCGATCTCGGGATCGACCGTCAGAAGGGGAGGCATGCCATCCTCCTCCTCCCGGAACGCGTTCACGCCGACGACGACCCTCCCCCGCTCTTCGACTTCCCTCTGCGCTCGATAGGCGGCCTCCTCGATCTCCCGCTGCACCCAGCCGCCCTCGATCGCCGCGACCGCTCCGCCCAGGGAATCGATCTTTTCGATCAAGCGGCGCGAACGCGTCCGGATCTCGTCCGTCCACGTCTCGACGAGGGCCGAGCCGCCGAGCGGATCCGCAATGTCGGCGGCGCCCGTCTCGAACGCGATCACCTGCTGCGTGCGGAGCGCCAGCCGGGCCGCCCGCTCCGTGGGCAAGGCGAGCGCCTCGTCCGCGGCGTTGGTGTGCAGCGATTGGGTGCCGCCGAGAACCGCCGACAGGGCCTGTAACGCGACGCGGACCACGTTGACGTCGGGTTGCTGGGCCGTCAGCGTCGAGCCGGCGGTCTGGGTGTGGAACCTCATCCGCCAGGAGCGCGGGTCCTTCGCGCCGAAGCGATCGCGCATGATCTCGGCCCAGAGCGACCGCGCTGCGCGGAACTTCGCGATCTCCTCGAAGAAGTTCGAGTGCGCATTGAAGAAGAACGAGATTCGCGGGGCGAAGGAGTCGACCGCCAACCCCCGCGCGATCGCCGCTTCCACGTAGGCGATTCCGTTTGCGAGCGTGAAGGCGACCTCCTGGATGGCGGTCGAGCCGGCTTCCCGGATGTGGTATCCGGAGATCGAGATCGTGTTCCACCGCGGGACCTCGCGGCCGCAGAACTCGAAAATATCGGTCGCGATCTTGAGTGAAGGCCGGGGAGGAAACACGTATGTGCCTCGCGCCGCGTATTCCTTGAGCAGATCGTTCTGAACCGTTCCCGAGAGCTCCTCCCATCCAATGCCGCGCTCGCGGGCCACCGAAAGGAGGAGCGCGAGCAGTATGGCTGCCGTCGAGTTGATCGTCATCGAGATCGAGACGCGGCCGAGCGGCAGGCCGTCGGTCAAAAGGCGCATGTCGTCGAGCGTAGAGACCGCGACGCCTGCTTTCCCCACTTCACCGCGCGCGAGCGGGTCGTCGGAGTCGTAGCCCATCTGCGTCGGGAGGTCGAAGGCGACCGACAGACCGGTCTGTCCCTGCTCGAGCAGGTATCGGTATCGGCGGTTCGATTCGCTGGCGGAGCCGTACCCGGCGTACTGCCGCATCGTCCAGAGGCGCGCGCGATATGTCCCCGGGGTGATGCCCCGCGTGAACGGGAACTCGCCCGGAGCGGGCTCGCCGTAAAACGGGTGGATGGGGATGCCGGAACTGGTCTCGGCGGCCGGAGGCGGGTCCCTCCGGGTCTCCGGGCGCCCCGAATCGACCGGCAGGGGTGTCTCTTTCTCCTTCACTCTTCGATTGTTGCACACCGTAGTGAACCGTGAGCCGTGAGCGATCAGCTCGAGGGAATCGAGCCGCCGCGCTCTACAATCGCGGCGTGATTCCGCCTTTCCAGGGGCAGCTCTCGACGTTCGGCTTCGCCGACCTGCTCCAGTGGATGGAGATGAACCACCGCTCCGGGCGCCTCACGCTGCTGCGGGGAAGGGACCGGCGGGTCGTCGACTGGAAGGACGGCGAGATTGCCTACGTCTCGGGCTCGCATCCGCGGGACCGGCTCGGCGTCTTTCTGAACCGGATCGGGGCGATCCCCCCGGAGACGCTTCACGCGTTGCTCGCGCGCAACTTCACTTCCGGCACGAATCTGACCCGGTTGATACTCGATGGGCGATACGACACGCTCCCGGGGCTCTCACGCCGGGTCGAGGAGCTGGCTCGTCGTCTGCTGTTCGAGATCTTCGAGTGGCGGGACGGCGTCTTCCGCTACGATCCTCATTCACCCGTCGAAAGGATTCTGCGAATCCGTCTCAAGCTGCGACCCCAGGCGCTGGCCTTCCAGGCGGTCAAGAGGATCGACGATGCCCGACGCCACCGCCGCCGCCCCGCGCTCCGCGGATTTCGCGAAGCTCTCTTCGAACAGGACGAGCTCGACCGCCGCTTCTGGAAGGTCCTCGAACGGGAGGGACGGCTCGTCGAACCGGAGGAGGCCCGGCGCCGCCTGGCCCAGCTTCGCGACTTCGCGGACCGCCTTCGCCGGCGGCTCGGCCGAATCGAATCGCTTCGCCCGGTGCACGAGGACTCCGCGGCGCTTCTCCGGGAGCTCCTGAACCGCGCGCCCCTCGAGCTGTCGGCGATCACGCCGATCGCGGCGCTCGATCCTTTCCTGACGATCGACCTCCTCGTCGTCGCCAACAGCCTCGTTGTGGACCGCCGGCGATCCGTCGCGACCGTTGACGAGGCGCTCGAGCGTCTGGGACCGGTTCCGGTGCGTGCCCTCATCGAACGGCTCGCCGCATCGAGTTTCCCGCGCGTAGCCGAAGGAGACCGTGCGGCGGTGGCGGTCCGCCGCGCGAGCGTCGCGGCGGCCGTGGCCGCGAGCCACATAGCGCCGCATTTCGGAATTCCCCAGGAGCGTGCGCGCGCTCTCGGCCTCCTCCACACGCTCGCGTATGCCGACCTGCTCGCCGTCGTCGAGCAGATGGAGCTCGTGCCCGGGCCTTTCCGCGCCGCGCTGATCGAAGTTCACCGGCCGCTCGTGGGCCGGCTGCGCGCCGAAGGCTGGAGCCTTCCGGCCGACCTCGAAGCGGTTCTCACGGACGACGGCACCGACGTTCGCCCGGCCGCCGCTCTCATCCGCGCGGCGCGAGCGGCGCTGCCCGACTGCGCTCTCGGATCTCTGCCGGCCGCCGACGTCGCTCCCCGCGAAGCGCGGGCGGCCGCAATCGAAGTCAACCAGCTGTTCGAGTTCCTCTCGCTTCCGCCCGTAGAAGAGCACGCCGGCCCCGCCCGTCGTTAATCCAACGTTCATCCAAGAGAGTGTCCGAGTATTTGTCGGCGGGGGACCTTGTGGTCCCCCACACCCCCAGGCTCGGGGTCGGCGAGGAATCGGCGAAGGTCCGTCTGCGTTGGCACAGGCGAGGAACACGAAGATGAAGCACAACACACGAATCCTTCTCGCGACCCTCCTTTTGGCCGTCCCGAGCCTCGCCCCGGCTCAACAGAGGCCGCCCACGTTCACCGAGGAGGTCGAGGTTCGCGTCATGGATCTGGACGTCGTCGTGACCGACCGAAACGGGCGGCCGGTTCCCGACTTGCGACGCGAGGATTTCACCGTCCGTCTCGGCGGGAAGACCGTCCCGATCGACTACTTCGCCCGCGTCGACGAGGGCACGATCCACGCTCCCGACCTCGCCAGCGCCTCTCCCGACCAGGTCCTGGCGGCCTACCGCCGCGGAGACGAGGCGTACGTCCCGCGTCACTTTCTGATCTACGTCGACATCGGACACCTCGCGCCGGATGGACGGAAGCGCGGACTGGAGGCGTTGCGTGACCTGATCACCCGGATGGGACCGAACGACCTCGGCCGGATCATCCTTTTCGACCGCCGCTCGAAAGAGCTCACGGAATGGACCTCGAGCAAGGAACAACTCTTCGGGGCCCTAACGAAGATCGAGAAGGTCGGCGTCGGAATGTCGCGACTCCTGACCGAGAGGCAGACGCTGCGCGACATCGACACCACCCGGAGCCGGTCGAGCCGCCAGTTCCTCGCGCGTCAGTACGCGGAGCAGGAGCGCGCGGAGGTCCGCCAGATGCTCGACGACGTGGGTTCGGAGCTTGCAACTCTGGCCCCGCTCGCCGGGAAAAAGGCGTTCCTCTTCGTCTCCGGCGGCTTCGAGTTCCAGCCGGGCTATGCGATGGCGAGCTACGCGCTCGGACAGCCGAGCCTGCTCGCGCTCGACACGCGGAACGTCTCGCAGGAGCTCGACCAGATCGTCCGCCGTGCGAACGCCTCGGAGGTCACCTTTTATTCGGTGGACGCGCGCGGCCTCGCGTCGGAGGGAGTCTCCGCATCGAACGACGATCCGCTGCTGTCGCGGCCGGGCGTGTCGTTCCTCGCTCGCCAGGACAGCCAGGAGGGCATGATCACGCTCGCC
>DASWIB010000092.1:0-6024 GCA_036397915.1 Thermoanaerobaculia bacterium
TCTCGACCGCGTGGTCGGCCGTGAACGCGATCCGTCCGCACGCGGCGCCGGGCCCGGCCGGCAGCCCCTTGGCGAGCAGGCTTCCCTGCCGGATCGCCTCGGCCTTCTCCTTCGCCGGAAAGACGGGGGCGAGGAGCTGCACGAGTTGCTCCGGCTCGACGCGGGTGACGGCCTCGTCCTCTCCGATCAACCCCTCCGCGACCATGTCGGTGGCGACCCGCACGGCCGCGAATCCCGTCCGCTTCCCGTTTCGCGTCTGGAGCAGGTACAGCGTTCCTTCCTCGATTGTGAACTCGAGGTCCTGCATGTCTCGGAAGCGCTTTTCGAGGAGGTCGCGAATGCGCAGGAGCTCGGCGTACGCGGCGGGCATCGTCTCTTCGAGAGACCTCCCCGAACCGTCTTTCGCCAGCGGCCGCGGCGTGCGGATTCCGGCGACGACGTCCTCCCCCTGCGCGTTCGGCAGGAACTCGCCGTAGAACCGCTTCTCGCCGGTCGAGGGGTCGCGGGTGAACGCGACGCCCGTCGCCGAACGATCGCCGGTGTTCCCAAAGACCATCGCCTGCACGTTGACGGCAGTGCCCCAGTCCTCCGGGATGCGGTGGAGCTTCCGGTAGGTCTTCGCGCGCGGGTTGTCCCACGAGCGGAAAACCGCGCCGATCGCGCCCCAGAGCTGGTCGCGCGGATCGTCGGGAAAATTCGCCCCCGTGCGCTTCCGGACGACCTCCTCGAACTGCTCGACGACCCAGCGCAGGTCCTCCGCCGAAAGGTCGGCGTCGGACGTCACGCGCTTTTCTTCCTTCCGTCGCGTGAGGAATTCCTCGAACTCATGCCGGGGGATTTCGAGAACGATGTCGGAGTACATCTGGAGGAACCGGCGGCGGCAGTCGAGAGCGAACCGTTCGCCGGCCGCCGCGGCAAGGCCGGCCAGGGTTCTGGACGTCAACCCGAGGTTCAGCACCGTGTCCATCATCCCCGGCATCGAGGAACGTGCTCCGGATCGAACCGAGACGAGAAGAGGATTCTGCGGATCGCCGAACTTCCGCCCGGTGGTCTGCTCGACGCGCCCGAGGGCCTCTTCGATCTCGGGTTTGACGCCATCCAGGCCCCCCGCGCGAGAGAACTCCGTGCAGACCGACGTCTCGATCGTGAAACCCGGAGGCACCGGGATCCCGAGCGCCGTCATCTCGGCGAGCCCGGCTCCCTTTCCGCCCAGGCGCTCCTTTCCCAGGCCCGCCCCTTCGGCGTGGCCGTTGCCAAAGAAAAAGACTCGTTTTATCGTCACTTCTCTACCACGATCTCCGAGAAATCCGCCAACCGCGTGAACTCCCGCCGGATCGCGGCGAGCAGGGCGAGACGGTTTCTCCGCAGGTCCTCCTCGGGGCAGTTCACCAGCACCTCGACGAAGAACCGATCGAGCGACGGCGCGATCGAGGCGATCGTCTCGAGCGCGTCCGGGTATCGGCGCGCCGGGACGAGCTCCTCGAGAAGGCCCCTCGCCTGTAGGAAGTCGGACGCCAGTGCCCGCTCGGCGTCCTCCCGATAGAGCTCCGGCGCGGGATCGCCCGGCTCCTCGCCACCGAGAATGTTGCGGATCCGTTTGAAGGCAAGGACGAGAGTCCGGAAATCCAGCCGCCGTCGCGCTTCGGTCAGAGCCCTGGCTCGCTCCGCGGCGTCCGTGAAGTTCCACACGCCCACGTTGACGACCGCCGAGACCTCGTCGTACGAGGAGCCGGCGCGCTCTATGGTGTTGCGGAGCCTTTCGGCGAAAAAGGTCTCGAGCTCGGTAAGCGCGCGCTCGGGCGACAGACCGGGCAGGTCGGCCGGATACAGGGTGATGGCCTTCCGCGCGATCGCCGCCCAATCGAGCCGCCATCTCCGAGAGATCGCGATCGCCACGACGCCGGCCGCGGCGCGGCGCAGCCCGTACGGGTCTTTCGAACCCGTCGGAAGCAGTCCGAGGCGAAAAATGCCGGCGAGCGTATCGAACCGGTCTGCGATCGAGAGCACCGCGCCGGCCGGCTCGCGTGGGGGATCGTCTGGCTGCCCCTGCGGACGGTACTGGTCGTAGATGGCCTTCCAGACCGCTTCGGGATAGTTCTCCTTGCGGGCGTAGATCCCTCCCATGATCCCCTGCAGATCCGTGAACTCGCGGACCATTCGGCTCGTCAGGTCGGCCTTCGACAGGTGGGCGGCGGTGCGCACGTCCGAGACGAGATCCCGCCGGCCGACTCCCTCGGCGATCGCGGCGGAGAGCTCCTCGAGCCGCGCCGTCTTCGCGGCGTAGCTTCCGAGCTGATCCTGGAAGCTCAACCGCCCGAGGTCGGACAGCCGCGACTCGAGGGTCTCGCGCGAGTCCTCCCCGTAGAAGAACCGCGCGTCGGCGAGCCGGGCGTTCAGGACCCACTCGTTGCCCTTCGCGATGAAACCCCGCCGGTCGGCCGCGTTGTCCATCACGGCGATGAAGTACGGGAGCAGACCCTCCGGCCCCCGTACGGGAAGGAACTTCTGGTGGACGCGCATCACGGTGGTCGTGATCTCTTCCGGCAGCTCGAGGTAATTCGCGTCGAAAGACCCGCGCACGAGCCCCGGCCACTCGACGAGGTCCGCGAGCACGGTGGCGAGATCGGCGTCGGCGTCGATCCGCCCGCCGACCTGCGCTGCCAGCCGCCGCGCCGAGTCGAGTATGGCGGCCCGTCGGGCCTCGCCGTCCGGTTCGACGTAGGCGCCGCGCAGCTTCTGGAGGTATTCGGACGGCGCCGTCACGAGCACATCTCCATTGGAGAGCACGCGGTGGCCGACGGTCGAGCCGCTTGCCCGCACTCCGAGGACCTCCATCGGAACGACGTGGCCGCCGTAGAGGGCGAGAACGCCGCGCACCGGCCGCACGAACGACCTCTCTCCCGCTCCCCAGCGCATCGTCTTGGCGAACGTGAGCGCGCCGACGACGCGGGGGACGATCTCGCAGAGCACCTCGGCCGCCGCCCGGCCCGGCACCGTTCGCTTGACCGCGACGGTGCGCCCGCGCGCCGAATCGACGATCGCGAGATCGGAGACGTCCACCTTCTGCGCGCGCGCGAATCCTTCAGCGGCGTGCGTCGGTTTTCCGTCCGCGTCGAACGCGGCCGCAGCCGGCGGGCCGAGCACCTCGGTCTCGCGGTCCGGCTGGCGGTCGGGGACGTTCTTCGCCCACACGACGAGCCGGCGCGGCGTCGCGTACGACTCGACATCCTCCGGGGCGAGCCGCTCGTCCGAGAGCGCATCGGTGATCCCGCGGGCGAGGTCCTGCCTCGCTCCCGCTAACGCTGCTGCGGGAATCTCCTCCGTCCGGATCTCGAAGAGAAAGTCGTCACGATTCATGAGAGCAAAGGCGCCGGAATCCTGGGCACGGAAGCCGGAGCGTCAGACCGCCGTCGCCGGCTCGGGCTCGATCGCCGGAACCGGAGGTCCTCCGCGGTTCGAGACATAGGCACGGGCACAGGCGCACGCCAGGTCCCGCACGCGCCGGATGAGGCCGACGCGGTCGGTGGCGGAGACGGCTCCCCGTGCGTCGAGAATGTTGAACTGGTGCGAGCAGACGAGCGTCGCCTCGTAGGCAGGGATCAGGAGCCCCGCCTCGAGCGCCTTTTTCGCCTCCGCCTCGTAGCGGTCGAGAAGGAGAGAGGCGAGCCCGGTGTCGGCAACCTCGAAGTAGTACTTCGAAAGCTCCGCCTCCTCCGATTGCCGGATTTCTCCGTAGGTCAGAGACTCGGTCCACGGGACGTCGAAGATCGAGTCCACCTTGTTCAGAAACATCGCGATGCGCTCGAGGCCGTAGGTGATCTCCGCCGAGACCGGTGCCAGATCGATGCCGCCCGCCTGCTGGAAGTACGTGAACTGAGTGATCTCCATTCCGTCCATCACGACCTGCCAGCCGACCCCCCACGCGCCGAGCGTCGGGGATTCCCAGTTGTCCTCCTCGAAGCGGATGTCGTGCTCGGCGGCGATGATCCCGAGACTTTCCAGGCTGCGCAGATAGATCTCCTGGACGTCTTCGGGAGAGGGCTTCAGGATCACCTGGAGCTGCAGATGCTTGGCGACCCGGAACGGGTTCTCTCCGTAGCGTCCGTCCGCCGGGCGGCGGGAGGGCTGGACGTAAGCACAGCGCCACGGCTCCGGCCCCAGAACGCGCAGGAACGTGGCCGGGTGCATCGTTCCCGCGCCGACCGGGGAGTCGAAGGGCTGCTCGATCAGGCAGCCTTCCGACTCCCAGAACCCGCAGAGCTCCGCGATCAGCCTCTGGAGCGTCAACACAACTGGGAGTTTACTCCACGGCCGCAGGGGGATGGCCCGCCCGCGTGTTCGAGCGACCCGGGATTTGAGAATTCACGAGGTCCCGAGCACGTCGGCGAGCACACGCTGCGACTTCAGCTCATGCCCGAGGAAGCTCCTTCGTGCGCGACGGGCGACCGATACGAGCTCGCCGGCGCCCGCGGGAGCGGCCTGCGGATCGAGAGGCTTCGAAAGGAAGGCGCGCAGGGTCGCCCCGGCACCGGCCGAGAGCCGCACCGTCTCGCCGCGGCGGCACTCCGGGCCGATGAAACCGGGACGGCTTTCGTCGAACAGGAGCGCGGCTTTCGGCTCGAGCGCGCGGCCACAGCCGGCACACTCCGCCGGCGATGGAAAGAGCCCCGAGAGCTTCAGAATCCAGACGTCGAAATAAGCGGCCACCGCCTGCGCGGACGCCCCCGCGAACAGCGAGTCCATAGCATGTCGCGCGAGCCGGAAGAACGGCTCGGCGGGGTCCGAGTCGGACACGAATGTCTCGAGGCTTTCGGCGAGTGCCGAGAGAAGCAGCGCGCGCTCCAGGTCTTTCGACAGCGGGAAGGAGGGGCGGACCGGGTCGATCGAATCGATCGAGACGAGCTCGCGGCCCTCCCGCTCGAAGAAGACGACGCGTGCCTCCGTCATCGGCTCGAGTGAGCCGGTGAAGGCGCTCCGGGCGCCCCGCGCCCTCTTCGCCACGCCGCGGCGGCGGCCGGTTTCGCGCGTCAGGAACGAGACGATCCGGTCCTTCTCTTTGAGCGGGTAGGTCCCGAGGATGAAGGCGTCAGCGGCGACAAGTCCCACACGCCGATTATGATAGCCACCGACTCGAGCGAGTTGCCGAATAAAATCAGGAAAATGGAATAAATTTCCGAATAAAATATGCAATCCGACCCTTCTCGCCGATCAGTCGTCGCGCTCGGCTGGGTCTCGTTCCTGACCGACCTCTCCTCCGACATGATCTATCCGCTCCTGCCGACGTTTTTGACGAAGACGCTCGGCGCCGGGCCGGCGGCGATCGGCGTGATCGAAGGAGTGGCGGAGACGACCGCGTCGCTCTCGAAGATCGGCTCGGGCATCTGGGCGGACCGCGTGCGTCGGCGAAAGCCACTCGTGCTTCTCGGCTACGTCATCGCGGCGATCGCGCGCCCCCTCGTCGCGTTCGCCCACGCGTGGACTCAGGTGCTCGCGATCCGATTTACCGACCGCGTCGGGAAAGGGATCCGCACGTCCCCGCGCGACGCGCTCCTCGCGGACATCGTTCCACGCGAGAGACGGGGTCGGGCGTTCGGCCTCCAGCGCGCCATGGACAACGCGGGCGCCGTGGTCGGACCGCTTCTCGCGGCGGCGCTCCTGAAGCTCGCGTTCGTCGACGAGCGGACGGTTTTTCTTCTGGCGGCGATCCCCGGCATCGCCGCGGTCGTCGTTCTCCTGCTCGCGGTGCCGGACGCCGGGCGCCGCAACGAAGTCGTCCACGCCGCGCGCGGGCCGCGTGAGCCGCTGTCGCCGGGATTCTGGCGCGTCATTGCGGTTTTCGGCCTCTTCACGCTCTCGAACTCGACGGATGCTTTCCTTCTCCTCCGCGCGCAGCAGGCCGGCGTCGCGATCTGGCAGCTCCCCCTCTTCTGGTCGTTCTTCCAGGGCGTGAAGGCCGTCACCGGCGTTCCCGGAGGAGCGATCGCCGACCGCTTCGGGCGCGTGCCGGCGATCACCCTCGGCTGG
>DASWIB010000093.1:0-1905 GCA_036397915.1 Thermoanaerobaculia bacterium
CTATCCGAGGACCGAATGCTACGGTGCCGGGCTAACGGGGCTCATCCTGTCGTCTCTCGCCGGTGTCATCCTCTTCACACGCTTGATGGCTTTATTGGCCGCGTAACTCCCCTTCTCGCTCATTTCGCCTTTCCTCGTGTCGTGGGGTGCGCCGCGACGAGGAGGCGCACCCGCCGCCCTTTCCTTCCGCGCCTCGCCCCGTGCTTTCGCGTGAGGCGGGCGATTTCGTCCGCCAGCTCCCGGGTGAACGCATCGAACTTCCCCGGTGTCTCGAACGATGCCTCGGTCTCGAGGGTCGCGGTGAGTAGCTTTTTTCCGGCCCGGTCAGCCTCCTCGCGGAGCGTCGCCACGTCCTTCACCAGCCGCGCTCCGGTCGTGATCAGGTAAGCGCTCGAGAACCGATCGGGAAGCGCCTCGACGTTTCCGATCCAGGCTCCCAGGAGCGAAGGGTCCACGACGAACGCATTGGCGCTCGTCCGCAGGATCCGCGCGTGAAAACCGCGCTTCTGGCGCTCTTCGACGAGCTCCAGAAGTCCCGCCTTCTCGAGGACCCGCAGGTGGTAATTCACCTTCTGCCGCGGAAGTCGAAGGCGCGCGGCGAGCCCCGCCGCGGAATCCGGCTCCGCCAGGTGCTCCAGAATCTCGCGGCGCACGGGGGAAAGGGCGCGCCCGACGCTCGCGGCGTCGTCCAGGACCCGCACTCGAGGTTGTTCGGCTCGCGACATCGATCCGATCTTAGAATAGACAACCTTTTTTGTCTATTGCGACTTCGACACGTCCGCCGCGTAGGTCGCGGGTCGAGGATTTCTACCGGTGGTCGTCGCCCGGATGCGTGCATCCGGCAAGGCTCGGCCAGGCCATGCGCCCCGTGAAGCCCAGCTCCTTCATGCCGGGCTCGGTCGCGTAGTACGCGCGAGCCACGAGATCGCGTAGGCGGTCGAAGTGATCGCGCAGGTTCGCCGGGATAGGCGGGCCTTCGGGCTCAGGCTCCACGGGCTGTCCCTTCGTCCACGCCCGTGGTATTGGCTGTGCCGGCGCGAGGGTCGAGGCCGCGCGGAGAATCTCTTGCTGCTGGGACTCGTCGATCTCGAGCCATCCTCGGGCATGCCGGTCGCGAGCTTCCCGCTCGAAGGCGCCGAGCGCGCTCAAGAATTGCCTTTGGTCCTCGATCGGCTCGACAGCCATCACGCGATCGAGGATCTCGGCGACGCCTGCGGCGCCGGAGCCGGGAACGATTTGTTCGGTGATGCGGGCGAGCATCGCGCGACGGTGGTCATCGAGAAGGCGCGGGTATTCCTGCTGCTGCCCGCCCGCGTCCTGCGGCGGGTGCACGGAAGCCGCGGCGCCCGGGGCCGCCACCGCTCCCGCGAGCCCGGTAGCGAGGCTCTGCAAAACATCGCGGCGCCCGATCCGGGCGGATGGCTCACTGGGTTTCTGGTTCATTGCCATCGCCGTCTACTCCCAGGAAATGGCGAAACTCTACCATAGGTGGGTTGACCGGGTCGCGCTCCGTCTGTTAGCGTTCGGCCCGTTCGCATTCAAGGCGAGGTGCGCGTGGCGAAACAGGGCGACGGGCTGTTCGATGTCCTGGTCGTGGGCTCAGGCGCTTCCGGCGGGTGGGCGGCCAAACGCCTTGCGGAAGCCGGCGTCAAGGTCGCTCTCGTCGAAGCCGGACGCGCCCACGGGAAGAACGAAACCTACGAGCACAAGCGGCCGTTCGACCTCCCCTACGCGAACCTCTCGCGGGAGCTCATGCGCCGGACACGCCCGCGGCAAACCGATTGCTACGCCTGTACCGAGTACAACGCTCATTGGTTCGTCAACGACCTCGACGAGCCGTACACGACGCCGGTCGACAAGCCCTTCAGCTGGCAGGGGCGGACGCGGCTCGTTGGCGGCCGCACC
>DASWIB010000094.1:0-3306 GCA_036397915.1 Thermoanaerobaculia bacterium
TCTCGTCGCTCGGCGAACTCGCGCGCGACTCTTCCGGCGCGCTCCGGCGTCATCCAGTCCAGGGTCGTCCGTTCCCACAACAGGGAGGCGAGGTCGTAGGCGTCCGGTCCGGTACGCAGATCCTGGAAGTCGATCGCCGCGACCACCTCGCCGACGGGGAAGAGGTTGTTCCCGTGGAAGTCTCGGTGACAGAGGGCGCGTGGATGGCCTTCGATCTCACAAGTCAGGGACGTCGCCCATTCGTCGTGGATCGATCTCTCGCGTTGCGAGAGCGGCGCGGCGAGCCAGAGATCGAACACCGCCTCTCTCGCGAGGTCGAGCTCGCGGCGGAAGAAGGCGGCGTCGAAGGGGGCGTTGATTCCCGGGTCCGGAGCAGCGGCGATCGCTGCGGCGACCGTCGCCGCGCGATCGAGCCAGAGATCCCGTTCCCTCAGTCGCGCCGCCAAATGAGCGGCAAGATCTTCCGGGCCGAAGTCTTCGAGGATCTGGCTGCCTGCGGCGTCCTCGGCGTAGAGGTCGGGGACGCGCACGCGAGCCGCTCGGAGGGCGGAGGCCGCCGCCAGCCAGCGCCGTCGCGCGTCCTCCTCCTCCGGGGGGTAGAAAACTCCGAGAACCGTTCCGTCGCCGGCGATCGCCAGTCTCAGATAGCGCCGCCTTCCGACGTCTCCGGGGAGGACCTGGACGGATATGGGTTCGTATCGAAAACGTCGCGCGAGCTGCGCGAGGCCGGCGAATTCAGAAGGGATCAAGCCGAGAGGAGTTTAGAAGGTGTCCGGTGAGAAAGGACAATGAGTGTATCCGAATGATCCTTAGCGGGGGACCTTGCGGTCCCCCGAACCCCCTGAGAGTGTGTCCGAGTAATCTTTTAGCGGGGACCTTGCGGTCCCCGAACCCCCTGGAACCCGCGACCTGAGTCCGTCCTCTCTCAGGACAGTGATTTCGCCTGGCTCAACACCACTTTCTTGATGTGGATCGGCTGGTTGGGTCGATCGGTCGCGCTCCGGGGTGCCGCCGCGATCTTGTCGGCGACCTCCATGCCGGACACGACTTCTCCGAAGGCGCTGTACTCGTGGTCCAGACGCGGGGTGTCCTTGACGACGATGAAGAACTGCGAGGACGCCGAGTTCGGGTCCGCCGCGCGCGCCATCGAGACGATGCCCCGCTTGTGAGAAGTGTCGTTGAACTCCGCCTTGACCCGAACTTCTTTGCCGTCGACGACGTTAGCGCCCGTGCCGTACGGCCGCCGCGGGTCTTCCGGCTTCTTGGTCAGCGGATCCCCGGTCTGGATCATGAAGCCCGGGATCACGCGATGGAACAGTACGCCGTCGTAAAAGCCTTTTGCGGCCAGGTCCACGAAGTTCTCGACGTGCTTGGGGGCCTTGTCGTAGTGGAACTTGAGCGTGATGTCTCCCATGTCGGTCTGCAGGATGGCGATCGTATTGGCGTAGTCGCGGGGAGACACCTTCTTCTTTCCCTTCTCGGCCGCCTGGCCCGACACGGCGAGGGCGCAGAACAGCACAAACGCAATCGCATTATTCCTCTTCACTTCGGCTCCTTTCGAGACAAACCGCGGAACCCTTTCGAGACAAACCGCGGAACGATAACACGCGGGTTCGAGAGGAATTCCGAGATCCCTCGCGGCGGACCCCCCCCGCCCCGAGTGGAAAGTGGAACTCGAGCGAACATGAGATCCCTCGCGGAGCCTGCCCCGAGTGGAAAGTGGAACTCGAGCGAACATGAGATTCCTCGCTTCGCTCGGAATGACAGGTGGGGCGAGGGGCTCGCGATGACAGTAGAGACCGAGGGGCTCGGGATGACAGGAGAGACCGAGGGGCTCGGAATGACAGGTGGGGCGAGGGGCTCGGGATGACAGAGCGCGGGACCCCGGCGGTAAGATTCGGCCGATGTACGTCGCGCTCGCGCGCACGGTCCTGACCAACGTCGATCACGAGAAGATCGTCGAAGAAGTCCGTCGCTTCCGGCAGCGCTATCCCGGCTCCTCGAACGCCGACCTCGCCGAGCGGCTCATCCGTCAGACCGCCTTCCGCAGCGCTGTGATCGGCGCCGTCGCTTCCGCTCCGCCCGGGCTGCTCGCGGTCGTTCCGCTCGCCGCGGATCTCTCCTATCAGGTGCTGGCGTTGAACCGTCTCGTCCTCACGATCGCGTACATCTACGGCCGTCCAACCAGCCATACCGAGCGAGCGGGAGCAGTTGCGGCAAGCCTGGGACTCGGCGGCGCGGCGGAATTCCTGCGACGCAACATCGTCAAGGGTGTGACGCGATCGCTGCGGCGCCAGCAAGCCACGCACCTGGTGCCAGTCTTCGGCGCGCTGCTCGGCGGCATCTTGAGTTACGCGACGGTCCGCGCCATCGGACGCCAGACGCAGCAGTTCTACCGGCCCAGGACGGCCGTTTCGCGGGTGCGCGCGATCGTGAACCGATGAAGGCGACCGCCGACGTCGCCATCGTCGGGGGCGGCGTGATCGGCCTCGCTCTCGCCCGGGAGCTCTCCTCGCGTGGTATCGACGTCGTCGTCATCGAACGCGGGCGAACCGGAGAGGAGGCCTCATGGGCCGCGGCCGGCCTCCTGACGCCGCAGTCCGATGCGCTCGCCTCCTCTCCCTTCTTCGCGATCGCGCGGGAGAGCCGCGACCTCTACCCGGGTTGGACCGACGGTCTGCTCGAGGAGACGGGTATCGACGTGGGCTGGCGCCGCACGGGGGTGCTGCGCTGCGGGAGCGCGGAGTCTCTCGAGCGATTCTCCTGGCAATTCGACGCGGGCCTGCCGCTCGAGCGCGTGGAGGGGTCGGAGCTCGCCGGGCTCTCGGCGGGACGAATCGCGGCCGGAATCTCGCACGCTCTGTTCTTCCCTTCGGATGCGGTCGTCGACACCCGGCTGCTCGTCCGAGCGCTGCGGCGCTCGTTGGATCTGCGAGCGATCGCGGTCCTCGAGGGGGTTCCGGTGACCCGATTCCGCATCGAGGCCGGCGCGTGTCACGGCGTGGACACGCCGGAGGGGCCGGTGCACGCGGACCGGGTCGTCGACGCCGCGGGCGCGTGGGCGAACCTCGATCCGGGTCTTCCATTCGCGATTCCCGTCGAACCGGTGCGGGGCCAGATCGTGGAGCTCGTCGATCGAGCGCCCTTTCCCACCGTTCTCGAATCCGAGGACGTCTACCTCGTGCCGCGTTCCGACGGGAGAGTGCTCGTCGGCGCCACTGTCGAGCGCACCGGTTTTCGCAAAGACGTGACGGCCGAGGGAGTCGCAAATCTGCTCCGGGCGGCGTTGGAGCTCGCTCCGAGCCT
>DASWIB010000095.1:0-5471 GCA_036397915.1 Thermoanaerobaculia bacterium
TGCCGAGAGTTTTGGTTGAGGGCAGCGCGCGGCAGCCCAGCAGATAGCGGTAGCAGTAGCGCCCATCGAGGGTTTTGAACTGGCCCTTATAGTCAGCCGTCCAGAGCTGGTTGGGGGCGGTGGTTTGCGTGGTGGGCCGACCGGGATGATCAATGCGACGGCGTCGGCGCCGATCTTTGACCAGACCGAGACGGCGTTGCAGCGGGTTCTCGGCGCCCTGCCGAACGCCAGAGCGTTGGCATGACGGCACGACGTACAAGGCGCCGGACAAGGACACCAGCCCGAAGAAGAAGACGATGAAAGCAGCGACCCGTCATTTCGTGATGAACGGGACGACTCCTCCTGTCGGGACATTGACCTTCACTCTGCAGAGATAGACGGTCGCCGCTTGCTGCGGCGCCTACGGTGAAGGCCAGGCAGCCGGGGTCCGTGCCTGTCAGAATCTCGATCGTGATGCTCATCGAGAGCGCGACGTCGCCGGATCGGGTCGCGACGTGAGAATCGCGGTCCTCGGCACCGGCGGCGCGGGTGGTTACTTCGGCGCGCAGCTCGCGCTCGCGGGGGAGGAGGTCATCTTCATCGCGCGCGGGGCGCACCTGGAGGCGATCCGGAGCGGGGGACTCCGGATCGACTCACCTGGAGGCGAGGTCGTCGTTCGACCGGCGCTGGCGACCGACGACCCCGCTCGGGCCGGGGTCGCGGACGTGGTGCTGGTCGGCGTCAAGGCGTGGCAGGTTCCCGAGGCCGCGCACGCCATCGTCCCCCTGGTCGGTTCCGAAACGTTCGTCGTCCCCCTGCAGAACGGCGTCGAGGCGCCTTCGCAGCTCGTCGCCGTGCTCGATTCGGACCACGTGCTCGGCGGTTTGTGCGGGACTCTGAGCTGGGTGGCGGGTCCCGGCCGGATCCGCACCATCGGCAAGGTCCACTTCGTCAAGTTCGGCGAAATGGACAACCGCCGGAGCGAACGGGCAGAGCGTCTACGCGACGCCTTCGAGCGCGCCGGAGTGGACGTGGAGATCCCGTCCGACATTCATCGCGCTCTCTGGGAGAAGTTCCTTTTCGTGGTCTCGCTCGGCGGCGTGGGAGCAGTGACGCGCGCTCCCGTCGGAGTCCTTCGCGAGATGCCGGAGACGCGGCGGATGCTCGAGCGGTGCATGGTCGAGATCCTCGCGGTCGGCCGCGCTCGCCACATCACGTTGTCCGATTCGGCCATTGCGGACAAGATGGCGTTTGTCGACTCCCTGGACCCGAGCGGAACCACGTCGCTCCAGAGGGACATCATGGAAGGGAAGCCGTCCGAGCTGGAAGCCTGGAACGGCGCAGTCGTCCGCCTCGCTCGCGAGGTCGATGTGCCCACTCCCGTCCACGAGCTCATCTACCACTCCCTGCTGCCGCAGGAGCTGCGGGCACGGGGCAACGCGGCGCTCGAAGGATGACGATCGGTGAAGGGGGTCCGGTCGCTCTCGGCTCTTCAGGAAACATCGAGACGCGGACTTCGGGGTTCACAACGGTCGTGTGCGACAGGCCGGCCGATGGAGTCAGCTCCCGACGACGATTCCTCCGTCGACCGACAGGATGGCGCCGGTGACGAACGCGGCCTCGTCCGAGGCGAGCCAGGCATAGGCGTTCGCGACGTCCTCGGGCGTGCCCATGCGACCGAGCGGCGTGTGCTCGACCATCGATGCGATCACCTTCTCGGGCATCGACCGGACCATCTCGGTCGCGATGAACCCCGGCGCAACCGCGTTGACCCGAATGCGGTACTTGCCGAGCTCCCGTGCCCACGTTCGTGTCATGCCGATCACGCCGGCCTTGCTCGCGACGTAGTTGGTCTGGCCGAAGTTGCCGTAGAGGCCGACGACGGAAGAGGCGTTCAGAATCGCGCCACCCCCCGCCCGGATGAGATGCGGGACCGCGGCCCTCGTGCAGAGAAAGACGCCCTTCAGGTTCACGGATATGACTGCGTCGAAGTTCTCTTCCTCCATCCGGCCCGCAACCGCTCCATCCTTCCACTTCACGAGCTGCGCGTCGCGCAGGATCCCGGCGTTGTTGACGAGCACGGAGAGGCTTCCGAAGCGCGCGACGACTTCTTCGAAGCCGCGTTCGACGGAGCCGGCGTCGGTCACGTCGATCCGAGAGAAGAAGCAGTCGGCGCCCGATCGGGAGACCTCCTCCGCCGCGGCACGACCGGCCTCTTCGGTCACGTCCCAGATGGCGACGCGCGAGCCTTCGGCGCCGAAGCGCCGGGCCGTTACGAGACCGATCCCGGCCGCCCCGCCCGTCACCACGACGGAGCGGCTTTCGAGTCCTTTCGAGCCCATCGGGGCCTCCGATGAAAGTCGGGGCGGCCGGAGCCGCACCGCGTTGCGTTTCGATCGTGACCCTGAAACCACGCGTCGACCGAGCGGAATCTCAATCCCCGGGGAAGTCGCCGTGGCGCGTCGGAGGCAGTCTGCCTCAGAAGAGGCGAGGATGGAAAACCGCCCGGCGGTGAGATCCGCGGCTTCCGGGCGTTCGGAAACCACGGCAAGAACTTACCGAACGGTTAGTCCCGAAAGAGCGAGCCTGTCAAGCGGTCGTTCTCTCCTGAAGGAGAACGTGCCCGGCCCGATGAGACCGCATCTCGCGAGCCGCGGTGCCGCGCGCTAACCTCACGGCCCGAGACATGTTCCGCATCCGTATTGATCGCCAGAAGGGCGAGATCTTCAACAGCGTCACCCATCTGACGGGGTCCGTCTTTGCCGTAGCCGGCCTGGTGAGCCTCCTCGTGACCGCCGCCCCAACGGGCGACCCCTGGAAGATCACGAGTTTCGCGGTCTACGGCGCCGCGCTCGTCGCGCTCTACCTCTTCTCGACCCTCTACCACAGCGTGACCGGCCGAGCAAAAGGGATCTTCAGGAGGCTCGACCACACGAGCATCTACGTGCTGATCGCCGGCACCTACACCCCCTTCGCGCTGGTGAGCCTTCGCGGCCCCCGGGGATACACGCTCTTCGGTGTCGTCTGGACGCTGGCCGCGGTCGGCATCCTCCAGGAGTTTCTCGTGCCCCGGCGGATCCGTGGCCTCTCCGTTTCGCTGTACCTCCTGATGGGCTGGCTCGCGCTCGCCGTGTTCGTCCCCCTTCGGCAAGCGATCGGGTCAGCCGGGATGATCTGGCTCGTCGCCGGAGGAATCCTCTACACGACGGGCGTCTTCTTTTACCTCGTCGACGAAAAATACGCGCACAGCCATGGCGTCTTCCACCTCTTTGTGTTGGGCGGAAGCGTTCTCCATTTCTTCGCCGTGCTGCTTTTCGTGGCGTGAGCGGACCTAGGAGTTTGTCCGAGTAGTCTTAGCGGGGGACCTTGCGGTCCCCCGAACCGATAAGATTCTTGGGTATTTGTCGGCGGGGGCCCTTGCGGTCCCCCGCACCCCCGGGCACCGATGCTCGGGAGATCTCGAAGGGCGAGCGAAAACCGGGCTCTCGTCGACCCCGTCACTGAACCCAATCGGTCTCGCGTGCTCCGGGAAAGTCGACTGCGACCTTTGTCAAAGCCTCCCGCCGCGCTCTCTCGAGCACCTCGCGCACTTTCTGCACGAAAAAGTCGGGCCGGAAGGGCTTCTCGAGAAATGCCGCGCCCTGATCGAGGACGCCATCGCGACCGATGGCCTCGGCGCTGTATCCCGACAGGTAGATGACCGGAAGCGACGGGCGGTCGGAGTGGAGCCGCCGTGCGAGCTCGCGTCCGTCCATTTCGGGCATCACCATGTCGGTGACCATGAGATCGAGCTCCACATCGGGCCGCGAAGCGATCGCGAGCGCCTCGGAAGGGCGGCTGGCGGCGTGGACCTGATATCCCTGACCACGGAGTACCCGCTCGATGAGGGATCGCACCTCCGGTTCGTCCTCGACCAGCAGGATGGTCTCGCTCGCGCGGATGGAGGGCACCGTCGTTCTTCTCTCCGCGATGGCTTCCGATTCCGCGTGGACGCGTGGGAGATGGATCCGGAAGCAGGTCCCCCGTCCGGGCTCGCTCTCGGCCCAGATGTAGCCGCCGCTCTGCTTGACGACACCGTAAGCGGTCGAGAGACCCAGACCGGTGCCTTTTCC
Source organism: Thermoanaerobaculia bacterium (assembly GCA_036397915.1). GTDB lineage: Bacteria > Acidobacteriota > Thermoanaerobaculia > UBA5066 > Gp7-AA6 > Gp7-AA6. The sequence goes on from DASWIB010000095.1 coordinate 4,092, forward strand.
GACTGGCTTGGTCGTAAAGAACGGCTCGAAGAGGCGCAAGCGGGTGATCTCGTCCATGCCGACTCCCGTGTCGGAAACCGCGATTTCGACGTAGTCGCCGGTCACCATGCCCGGATGGGCACGCGCGAGGGCGGCATCGACATGAACGTTTCGGGTTTCGAAGGTCAGCTCGCCTCCTTGCGGCATGGCATCTCGCGCGTTGACCGCGAGATTCAGGACCACTTGCTCGATCTGGCCGGGATCGGCGCGGACGCTCCACAGAGCCGTCGCGAGATTCGACCTCATCTCGATGTCTTCTCCGATCACCCGGCGCAGCATTCGCTCCGCGTTCTTCAGGACGGCGCTCAAGTTGAGCACCTCCGGCCGCAGGACCTGTTTTCGGCTGAAGGCGAGCAGCTGGCGCGTCAGGCTCGCCGCGCGCTCCCCGGCGGCGCGGATTTCACGCAGCTCTTCGCTCGTCCCATCCTGTTTTCCCGCGCGCTCGAGGAGCATCTCGCTCGTCCCCAGAATCACGGTCAGCAGGTTGTTGAAGTCGTGCGCGATCCCGCCGGCGAGACGCCCCACGGCCTCCATCTTCTGCGACTGCCGCAGCTGTTCGGAGAGCTCCCTCTGTTCGGTCAGGTCCTGGTACATCGCGTAGACGCCGATCAATCGACCGCTCTCGATGAGCGGCACGCCATGGAGCTCGACGTCGAGAAGCCGGCCGTCCTTGCGCCGGCGCCTGGTCGTGGCGTGGACGGGCCGACCGCTCAGGCATTGCTGCGTGAAGCTGCCGGCCTCGTTTCGGAGCTCGGGGTCATCGGGAGCGATCAGCTCGTCGGGGTTTCTTCTCACGAGCTCCTCGGTCGAATAGCCGAACAAGCGCACGAAAGCCGGATTGGCGATCTGTGTCCTTTGGAGCGGATCGAGCGCGAGGAGCGCCACGGGGCTGTTCTCGACCAGCGCGTTCAAATAGGTCGTCCGCTCCTGGATCCGGCGCTCGGTCAGGCGCCTTTGCGTGACGTCGATCGCGAGAACCATCCGCGCGGGCCGTTCGGAGAAAACGAGCGGATGAGAAACGATCTCGACCTCGAGAAGCGTCCCGTCCTTGCGGAGGTGCCTCCAGACTCCGGAGTCGTTGAGATCGCGCAGCCCGCGGGAGATGTGTTTCTTGAGCTTCGGCACGTCCTGGACCGGTCGGATGTCTTCGATCGTCAGGGAGAGGAACTCTTCCCGCGAGTATCCGTAGCCGCGGCAGGCCGCTTCGTTGACGGCCAGAAACGCCAGCGTCCCCTCGTCGTAGACCCACATCGGGAGCGGGCTGTTTTCGAAGAGGATGCGATGCCTCTCCTCGGAGATTCGGAGCGCCTGCTCGGAACGGCGTCGTTCGGTGACGTCGAG
>DASWIB010000096.1:0-1585 GCA_036397915.1 Thermoanaerobaculia bacterium
CAACTACGTATTCGCGGGGCGATCCATTCGAAAGAAGTTTCGGGACCTGCAGCGCGCGGGAGGAAAGTTCTACGTGGACGAGGCTCGATCGCCGAGACCGAGGGGCTGACGATGGGCTTCAAGCTTCGCCAGGACATTCCGCGCGGGACGACGTTCGCCTACCGGAACCCGCCTCGCTCGGGAAACGAGATCAACGGGCTCGGCGAGACCACGTTCCGGCGGGCCTCGCACGTTTTTCACAACGACGGCACCGATTCTCTCCCCTGGGACGGCCTCGACCGCCTGTTCTCCTACGTGAACAGCTGGAAGGCGGTCCTCTACATCATGAAGAACATCTGGAACCTCAGGAGATCGACGGGACCGGCCGCTCCCGTCCAGAGGGCGGTTCCGGACGCGGCGGCGAAGACCCGGGAGATGAAGGCCAGAGCGAGAGCGCTCGGGGCCGATCTGGTGGGGGTCACGCCGCTGAAGCCCGAATACGTCTACGCTGGCCACGAGGTCCCGTACCGGTACGCGCTCTCGATCGGCGTCGCGATGAACCGCGACCGCATGAGGAACGTTCCCGACGACGTCTCCGCCGGAGAGGTGATGCGGGTCTACGCGCGCATCGGAGAGATCGCCTCGGCGCTCTCGGAGGAGATTCGAACGATGGGATGGCCCGCCCGCGCCTACGGGAACCCCAACAGCGGCGATTTGCTTCACATCCCGATCGCCGCGGAATGCGGCTTCGGGCAGCTCGGAAAGCACGGCTCGCTCATCTCGCGCGACCACGGCTCGAATTTCCGCCTGGGGTGCGTCGTCACCGACCTCCCGCTCGCCGTCGAGGACGCCCCCGTCGATATCGGGGTCGACGACCTCTGCGTGAAATGCACCGCCTGCGTCCGGGCCTGTCCCGTCGACGCGATCTCCGACCAGAAGCAGTGGGTCCGCGGCCTCGAGAAGTGGTACGTCGATTTCGACAAGTGCATTTACTATTTTTGTGAGACCAGCGGCTGCGCCATCTGTATCGAAGTCTGCCCGTGGAGCGAGGACGGCGCGGGAGCCTGGCTGTCCGACAAGCTCCTCGCGAAGAGGGCCGCGCGGTGACCGCACTCGAAAGGCCCATCCGGGTCGTTGCCCGCTCGCTCGAGGGCATGCAGAAGGAAGCCGTCGTCGACGTGGGAACCGCGGCCTGGCGGATGGCGTCCGACGAAGGCCCCTATCTCGAAGGAACGGACCTCGCGCCCTTCCCCCTCGCGTTCTTCACCGCGGGCATGCAGTTTTCGTTTCTCTCGCAGCTGCGGCAGTTGTCGGAGAAGGCCGGCATCGTGCTCCGCGCGGCCGAGCTCGTCCAGGACAACTACTACTCGATGGAAGGATCCTTTCTGCGCGGCGATGCGATGGGAGGAGCTAAGCCGGCGGAGCTCGAGTTGCGCCTCGAGGCCGACGGCTCGCCCGGCGCGATCGCGCGCCTGGTCCGACTCGCGCATCGAAGCTATCCGGCCCACGCCGTGATGCGCGATCCCCTCTCCAACACGTTCGTCCTCGTCCACCGCGGGCGGTCCTTGCCGCTCGAGGGGCTCCCGCCGTCGCCGGAGCCGCGCGA
>DASWIB010000097.1:0-4469 GCA_036397915.1 Thermoanaerobaculia bacterium
GACGCCGACCCTCGTCATCACGAGCGAGAAGGACTTCCGGGTGCCGTTCGGGCAGGGCCTTCAGCTCTTCACGGCGCTTCAAGTGCGCGGGGTGCCCTCGAAGCTGCTGACCTTTCCCGACGAGGGTCACTGGGTCTTGAAGCCCGGAAACTCCCGGGTCTGGCATGCGACGGTGATGGATTGGCTCGCGACGTATCTGGGAGGCGAGCGACCGGATCCGGAGGGCTTGAAGGCGGTTTACAGCGTGACCGCTTCGGCTCCCTAATCCGCCGGCACGCACCGGCCGGAGGCCCACGCGCGCAGAGCCGCTACGGCTTCCGCGCGGACGACCGAAAGCGGCCGGGTCGAACGGAGCGCGACGAGGAGCCCCGCCTGGTCGAGAGGCAGGCCGTCCGCGCGCGCCTCGTAAAGGGCCGACACGACCGACTGCTCGATCTCGGCGCCCGAGAAGCCGTCCGCCGCCCCGGCGAGCCGGTCGAGATCGAAGCGGCCCGGCTCTTGACCGCGCTTCCCGAGGTGCAACCGGAAAATCTCGGCGCGGGCGGCGGGGCCGGGCAGATCGACGAAGAAGACCTCGTCCACGCGCCCCTTGCGCATGAGCTCCGGGGGGAGCTGCTCGACCGAGTTGCAGGTCGCAACCAGGAAGACCCGTCGGCGGTGTTCCTGCATCCACGTGAGCAGCGCCCCGAGCAGCCGCTGTGAAACGCCGCCGTCCGACTCGGCGGAGCGAGCGGAGACGAAGGCCTTTTCGATCTCGTCGATCCACAGGACGCACGGCGCCATCCGGTCGACGCGCTTCAGCGCTTCGCGCAGGTTGCGCTCCGACTCGCCGATGTAGGGTGCGAGCAGCCGTCCCGCCTCCAACGAGAAGAGCGGCACGCGCCAGCAGGCGGCGACGGCCTTGGCCGCGAGGCTCTTGCCGCACCCCTGGACGCCGAGGAGCAGGAGGCCGCGCGGCGGGTCGAGGGCGCCATCACCCCCGGTGAGAACGCCGGCCTTGCGGGTCTCGATCCACTTCTTCAACCGCGCGAGCCCTCCGACGCGGTCGAAACCCTCCGGCGCGGCGACGAGCTCGAGCAATCCGCCGCCACCGATCAGGGTCTCCTTCGTCCGGCGGATGCGCGCCGAGTCTTCGCCGTCCAACTTGCCGTCTTCGACGAGCGCCCGCGCGAGCGACCTCTCGGCCTCGAACATCGTCAGCCCCTCGAGATCGGAAACGAGCGACTCGACTTCGGCGGTGGAGAGCGTGACGCGCGCCGACGGGTTCTCGCGCGCCGTGCGTTGCCCGACCTCGGCGACGAGCCGTTTCAGCTCGTCTCGGCCCGGCAGAGCGAACTCGAAACGGACTTCCAGATCCTCGAGCTCGGGCTTTCGGGGAAGGAGCGGACCAACCAGGACGATCGTCCGAGCGGAACCCGCGAACTCCTGCGCGGTCTCGCGCAGAGCGCGGAGCGCCCCGGCGTTCTCCAGGTGGGCCTGCGGGTCTTTCAGGAGCCACACGCCGTCCCCGCGACTCGTGCGGATCACCTTCAGCGCGAAGGCCAGGTCGGCGGTCTTCGGCGCGTCGGCGGGATGGGAGGGGGAGAGCCCGCTCGCGGCGCTCCACGTCGAGAGCGGCAGCCCGAGCTCGGCCGCGACGGCACGGACGAGCGCTTCGAAACGCGTCTCTTCGACGGTCTCACAGGCGACGAGCGGATGTCGCGAGCGGAAAAGGACCGCCAGATCTCTTGCCGGGACGTCCAAGCGGTCGGGAGTTTACCGGCCTCGGGGTCGCGGCGTTTTGCGCTGCTATGCTCGGGCGCGATGCCGCGCGCACCCCGCTCGATGGGCAACCGGCTCCTCGGCGCGGCGCTTCTCATGCTGATCCTGGCGGCATTCAGCTACGCGGTCTGGGACCGGTCGATCGCGAACTGGGCCTTCTATCTCTCGCGCTTCTGGGCCAACACCGCGCGTCGGCTCTCCGGGCTCGGAGAGGGCGTGTACTGGCTCGTGCTCGTCCTGGTGATCGGCGTGTCCGCGATCGTTCGGAAGAAGCACAGCGTCGCCCTCTGGGCGTTGAAGACGGCAACGGCGGTTGCGGCCTCGGGTCTCGCCGCGAACGTGCTCAAGGTAATCGCCGGCCGCGCCCGGCCCCGCGCCCTCGACCAGGGCGTCTGGGGCTTTCACTTCCTCGAGCTCGGCTATCGGTTCAACAGCTTCCCCTCCGGCCATGCCGCCATCGCCGCCGCGGTCGCCGCCTCGATCTGTCTGGCGCGCCCGGCCGCCTGGCCGGCGGCGGTTCTCCTGTGGCTGGCGCTTGCCGGGGGCCGGGTCCTGACCGGGTCCCATTTCCTGAGTGACGTTCTGGCGGGCGGCGCGCTGGGCATCGCCGTGATGGTCTTCGTCGACCGGGGGGTAGCCCTCGAAGGGACGATTCGGCGCCTGACCGGCGGCCGGCCGCGCCCGGCCGTCGAGCCATCGCCTGCGGGACCGCAAGGTCCCCCACCGACAAGTACACTCTGAGAATCGCCGGTGTGGGGGACCGCAAGGTCCCCCGCCGACAAGTACTCGGACACTCACCGAGTAGTCCCCCCGTAGACTGGACCGTGATGCCGGCCTCGCGCATCGTGTCGCTCTGTCCCTCGATCACCGAGACCCTGGTGGCGATCGGCGCCCGTCGCCGGCTCGTCGGCGCGACCCGGTACTGCGTCCGGCCGGAGGGGCTTCTCTGGGGAGTGCCCCGCATCGGCGGCACGAAGAACCCGGACGTCCGCCGGATTCTCGACCTCGCGCCGGACCTCGTGTTCGCGAACGAGGAGGAGAACCGGCGCGAGGACGTGGAGGCCCTCCGCGCCGCCGGAATCGAGGTGGACGTCTCGTTCACGAAGAGAGTCGCCGAGGTGCCGGTGGCAATCCGCGCGTGGGGCGAGCTTCTGGAAGAACAGCGAGAGGCGAATGCCCTCGCCGCGCGCATCGAATCCGAGCTCGCGGCGCTCGAGGCGGAGCCGGTGCCCGGACGCTTCCGCTACGCGTACTGGATCTGGCGAAACCCCTGGATGACCGTCTCGGATGACACCTACGTCGCGGACCTCCTTCGCCTCGCCGGGGGCCTCAACGTCTTCGGCCGCGAGATCGACCGCTATCCGACTGCGAGTCCCGAAGAGTCGCTCGCGCGCAGCGCCGTCGTGCACTTCTTTCCGAGCGAGCCGTATCCCTTCCGGGAAGAAAAGCACGGCGAGGAGGTGGCCGGCCTCTTTGGCGGCAGCTCACGGCGCCTCTTCGTCCCCGGCGACGATCTCTGCTGGCACGGCGCGCGGACTCCGGACGGGCTGCGCGCGGCGAGGAAGCTGCGCGTGTACGCGGAACCTCTGTCATTCTGAGGCGCGGAGCGCCGAAGAATCGTGCTCGATTCGGAAGAGATCCTTCGTCGCCTTCGGCGGCTCAGGATGACAGCGGAAAAACGCTAGCCACGACGGTTCAAGAGGTCCAGAAATTCCTCGCGCACCGGGCGGTTGAAGAAGATGCCGCGGATCGCGGAGGTCACGGTCAACGCGCCCGGCTTCTTGACGCCGCGCATCTCGACGCAGAGGTGGCGCGCTTCGACGACCACCATGACTCCCTGGGGGAGCAGCTTCTCGGCCATGAAGGCGGCGATCTGCTCCGTCAGCCGCTCCTGGAGCTGCGGCCGACGCGCGTAGAACTCGACGATCCGCGGCATCTTGGACAACCCGACGATCCTTTCCGAGGGGATGTACGCGATGTGGGCATGCCCGTAAAAAGGCACGAAATGGTGCGCGCAGAGCGAATAGAAGGGGACGTCTTTTTCCATGACCATCGCGGTGTACCGCTCCTCGTTCGGGAAGACGGTGACCTTCGGCTCTGCCCCCTCCGAGAGGCCGTGGAACATCTCCAGGTACATCCTGGCGACGCGCTCGTGGGTGTCTTTCAAGTTCGGGTCGGAGACGTCGAGGCCCAGCGCATCGATGATCTGACGCATGTGCTCCGCGATGACCCGGAGCTTTCTCTCGTCCAGCGCGGGGGAAAGAACGTCGGGCTCTTCGACGGGAGGGGGAACCATCGGAACGAACCGCGCCGTCAGGCGGGGCGGGCTTTCTCGAGCAGCGCCGGTATGTCGCGGGCGACCGGCACGTCGCTCCGCACGATCTCCCGGATCCGGCCATCCTTTCCGACGATGAATGCCGTCCGCGCGGCGATTCCCTTTTCGTCGAGGTAGACGCCGTATTTCTTCGCGACTTCCCCCTTCGGGTGAAAGTCGGAAAGAAGCGGGTACTTGACCCCGAGCTTCTCGGCGAACGCCCGATGCGACCAGAGGGAGTCTACGGAAACCCCCAGGACCTGGACGTCCCCGGAGGGATCGGCAGGCGTGAGCTCCGCGACCTGTCGGTTCTCGGTCGAGCAGACGGGTGAAAAATCGAGCGGGTAGAAGAGCACCACGACGTTCTTCTTTCCGCGAAAATCCGAAAGCGTCA
>DASWIB010000098.1:0-4514 GCA_036397915.1 Thermoanaerobaculia bacterium
CGAGGCGGATTGCGCGCGTACCTTCTCTCGCCGCTCTCGCGATGCCCCGGAGGCGCAACGCATCGTGAAGTCGACGGCCGGCGGTGACACGCTTCTCCGGCCGGAGAGCGAGCTCGAAGCGAGCTCCTGAAAGTCTCCCCGGAGCATCGCGAGGTAGAGCCCGGGCAGCCGCGAGATCTGATCGCGCGAAGCGAGGAGATTCCGCGTGAAGCATTGAAGGTCGAACTTGCCGACGGTGACCGTCCGGCGGTTGCCCGTCGCCGGGTCAACCGCCTCCAGCCGGACCGGCTCCTGCTCGAGTTTCTCGAGGACCGTCTGGACGGCTCCCAGGAAGCTCGGCATCCGAGCGGCGAGAAGCGGCGTGCGTTTCACCATCTGGTCGATCTGAACGAGGACGTCCTGATAGTCGCCCGGCAGCCTCTCCATGTGGTCGGGACCCTGGACGCCGAAGAGCACAGCGCGGTCGATCGAGCTTTCGAAGAGGCGGATCGTCGCGAGAGCGAGATGCGTGCCGTAGCTTCCGGCGAGGAGGCTCACCTTCGGGACGCCGAGCGCGCGCCGCAGGTCGTCTATGTCGCGAGCACTCTCGTTCGTGTTGTACGACACGAGATCGACGCCGCGCGCACTCCAGTGCGAGCGGCACTCCGCCGCGCGCTCGCGAAACGCCGCGAGCACGAGGTTGCGCTCCATCGGACGGTCGAGCGGTAGGTCGAAGCGTCCCGGACATTCGAGGCGCGGCTGCGAATGCCCCATGCCGCGCTGGTCGAGGGCGATGACGTCGGCGAACTCGGCGATCTTCTGAAAGAGAGGAAGAATCGGGCCCTCCGCGTCCTGGCTTCCCGAGCCGCCGGGACCGCCGGCGAGCCAGACGACCGGCGGGGCCGGATGCGCCGCCGTCGTCTTGAATCGCACGAACGCGAGCTCGATCGTCGGGCCCGACGGCCGCCCGTGGTTTTCGAGAACGGTCAGGCGTCCGAGCTCCACCGCGACGGGAGCGGAACCGTCTCGGGGCGCGAACCGGACGGGCTCGAAGCGCAGCCGACCGGGCGGCACGGGAGCAGAGGGCGGTCCGGGAGGGATCGCCTGCCCGAAAGCGGTGGCGGTGACGGCCAGGGAGAGCACCGAAAGAACGGAGCGGCGCATCGCGAACCTCTTACAGAGAGAAACGCGCGACACCCCGTGGGGTTTTGCTCCCCGGGACCAACGGCCGGCGCACCGGGACGAGGCGAGAACGCCGCGGGACGCGCTCATCACGCGCTCACGGATCGCCAAGCGAGGTGTCTCGCGACGCGCCCTTGTCCACCGAGGGTGTCCATCAATAGCCTAAACCCGGAGCGGATCGGGCCGTAACAGAGCGAAAAAGAAGCCTCCGAAACGGGCGAACCTTTACGTCCGCGCGGCTTCCAGGGAGGGCACATGCGACGATCCGTCCACCGGGCTGCCATTCAGAGTTTCGCTCTTCTCCTCCTCTTCGGCGGAGCGGCCGGCGCCCAGCCCGCGCTGACCCTTCCGCAGGCGAGCCCGAAAGCCTCGATTTCCCAGACGGTCGGCCTGACCGACATCGCGATCACGTACCACCGCCCGGCGGTCAACAAGCGCAAGATCTGGGGCGATCTCGTGCCCTATGACCAGGTCTGGCGCGCGGGAGCGAACCAGAACACCACCATCACGTCTTCCTCGCCGGTCACGGTGAACGGAAGGCCGCTCGCGGCCGGCACCTACGGACTCCACATGATCCCGACGGAGGGAGGCGACTGGACGATCGTCTTTTCGAACGTCAGCTGGGCGTGGGGCAGCTTCACCTACGACGAAAAAGAGGACGCTCTCCGCGTCACGGCGAAGCCGCAGCCGGCAGAGTTCCAAGAAAGGCTCTCATACGGCTTCGACGACCCCACCGACAAATCCGTCCAGGCGGCGATGCGCTGGGAGAAGCTCCGCGTCCCGTTCACGATCGAGGTCGACACGCCGGCCGTCGCCGTCGCGAGCATCCGAAAGGAGCTGCGCGATCTGCCGCGGTTCTCGTGGCAGGGATGGAACCAGGCGGCCGCCTACTGCCTGCGCAGCAAGATGAATCTGGACGAGGCGCTCTCGTGGGCCGACCGCTCGATCTCGATGCAGGAGAACTTCGCGAACCTCCGCACCAAAGTGGGCCTCCTGGAGCTCAAAGGAGACGCGCAGACCGCCGCCAGGCTCCGCGACCGCTCCATGAAACTCGCGACCGAGGCCGACATCAATCAATACGGCTATCAGCTCCTCGGAGGCGGGAAGACGGACGAGGCGATCGAGATCTTCAAGAAGAACGTGAAGGATCACCCGGACAGCTGGAACGTCTACGACAGCCTCGCCGAGGCCTACGAGAAAAAAGGCGACAAGGAGCGCGCGGTCCAGAACTACCGCAAGGCGCTGAACATGGTTCGCGATCCGGACCAGAAGAAGAGAATCGACGGAATCCTCAAGAAGCTCGGCGCCTAGCAGGCGGCTGAAAAAGGGTGTGGCTGCGTTGCGAGCGTCGCGCGGCCTCGCACGACTGGTCCGCGGCGTTCGCTACGCGAACGACACGAGAGAGCTAAAGCAGAGCCGGGGGCCGGGAGCCTTTTTTGAATCTCTCGGCTGCCGGTCGCAACGCGACCGCCGCAGCCGAAAGTCTCAGGGCGGCGCCGCCTGACGCGGCGGCTGGATGCCGAGGGCCCGTGCGACCCGCGCGGCGATCTGCCAGGAGCCGATCGAGTCCACGCGCTCACGCAGGGTGCCCGGGCCGACGGCGAAAAAGGTCGCGTCGAGCTGCGGGTAGACGTTGCGATAGCCGTGGCCGCCGTAGCTGCGGCTTTCGCGAACGGCGTCTCCGTCGGCGGCGCTCACGAACAGGTAGCCGGGTTTCGCGAGAACGATCAGGTCACCGGACTCCGGCGCGTTCAGGCCGAGGTCGCCGGCGTCTTCGCGCCGGACGATCCGGTCGAACGGACTCTCACCCCCGACGCGGAAGTCCGCGAGCGCCCGTTCGGCGCGATCGAGAGCGGCGCCGTCCGCCGACGGGTTCCGGTGGACGTGCGCGATTCCGCTCGACGCCACCGCCAGGACGGCCGATGACGGCGCGACTCTCTTCCTTTCGTCCAAGCTCACGAGCCCGGCGTCCCGGAGGATCCCGTTGATCGCAATGTCGGCGAAGATCGCGGTCATTCCGTGGTCCGACGTCACGAAGAGCGAATCGCGGGACGAGAGCGCTCTCTCGATGGCAGCGAGGGAGCGGTCGGACAGCGCGTAGCTTCTCTCGACGAACTCCAGAAAGCGCGCCGAGCGCTCCGGCGTGAAGCGCGGCTGCGCGGGGTCGATGAGAAGAAACTCATGCGAAGTCTCGTCGACCTGCGGCTGGTAGACGAGAAGCAGGTCCCAGTCGGGGCGGGCCAAGGCGAGAAGATCCGCACGGGTCAGGAAGTCAACCAACCGATCGACCTGCTCGAGGAAAACCTCCGGCCGGGTACTGTTCTCGCCGAAGACGGCGCTGTCCGGGACGCCGGGCCAGAACCCGATCTGTTCGTCGAGGCGGTGCACCCACTCCGGCGGCGTGCCGGTCGAGCGGGACAGCGGACCAAGATAAATCTCCGTCTTCGCGAGGTCGGGCGCGAGTGAGAGCAGCTTGCACCAGGCGCCGGTGCGTCCTTCCGAGCCCGACACCTCGACGGGGAACCAGTCCCCCGCGCGGACCTCCCGGCGCTCCCCCGCTTCCGGCTGAACGAGGAGCCGGTCGTAGTCCGTGCGTCCGTCGTCGGTCTCGTCGAGCGCGAGAAGGGCAACCGAGTGCGAGGTTTTCTCGAACCGGAGCACCGTCTTGCGGATCGGGGAAAAGCTCGGAAGCGCTCCGGCGCCGTCCACTCTCTGCCACGAAGCTCCCCCGAGTGAATGCAGGCGGCCGGGAGCGAGAGGATCTCCCGGCCACGTCATCATCCAGTCGGCCGTGCGGTCGGGCCCGTTTCCGTCGGCTCCGGGATAGAGCATCACCCCGACCCGCTTTCGCTGCCGGCGCGCCGCCTGCCAGAGCGTCTCCGCTCGGATCGGCGCGGAGAACCCGGAGATCGTCGCGGGAAACGGCTTCGTCCGGTCGAGCATCAGGTTCGACACGATCCCGGTCGTCTCCGGCAGCGCTCCCGTCACGTGCGTGATGTGAGAGACGGCGGTCAGCGACGGCGTCGGAGGCAGCGAGCGCACCGCGTGGAACCCGCGCGCGGCGACGCGGCGGAAGGCGCCCGCCGGCAGTTTCGAAGGATCGGCGAGCATTCGCTCCAGACGCTCGCCCGCAACGCCGTCGAATGAGACGAGGACGACGCGCCCGGTGGTCGGAACCTGCGGAGCAGCGCCTCGCGGAGCCGCGGCCGGAGCGCATCGAAAAAGCGCGGCGACGGAGAGGACGGCGAGACCTCGAAGGAGAGGTCCGCGGAGAGTCGCGTTCAGCAGAGTGCGGGAATCGTAGCATCAGCTTTCGAGGAGCACCGATGCCCGTCGGGCACGGCGTTTGCGGC
>DASWIB010000099.1:0-3230 GCA_036397915.1 Thermoanaerobaculia bacterium
GTCAGTGTTCGGCGGTCTTCGGATTCCTCTCTTCACCTCCGGCGAAGTCGGCTCACGAATCGCGGAGGCACGCGCGGCCTTCCGAGCAGCGGATGCTTCTGCGCGCGAGGCGCGTCGCTCCGCGGAAAAGGACGTCGTCTCGGCGCGCGCCGCGCTCGAAGCGGCGGAATCGAGGCTGAAGGCCTTCATCGAGGCCGAGGCGGCGGCAAAGAGGGCGCGGGAAATCCAGCAGGCGCGCTACGAGGAGGGGATCGCGAGGCTCGCGGACCTGCTCGACAGCCGGGCAGCGGAGCTTCGCGCGCGGCTCGGAGCTTCGACGGCGAGATCCGAGCGAGCAGTGGCCGAGGCGAGTCTGCAGCTGGCGCTGGGCCTTCCTCCGGAGGGCAAGGAGATTCCATGAAACGGATTGCCGGAGTCCTCGTCGCGGCGCTCGCGGCGACGACCTGCGCGAAGCAGGAAGAGAGCCGCGTGCCCGCCGCGGAGAGGACGCTCGCGACGATCGCCGTCGAATCTCAGGTCCTGCCGAGCCGGATCGAGGTCGACGGCGTCGTCGTCGGCAGGTTCGAAACGGTTCTCTCGAGCCGCCTCACGGCTCCGGTGGCGGAAGTTCGGGCAGTCCCGGGGGAGACGGTGCGCGCCGGGACGATTCTCGTGCGTCTGGAGGAACACGAGGCGGAAGGGGCCCTCGAAGGCGCCCGCGCATCGGTGGATGCGGCCCGGGCGGCCCTCCTTCTGGCGAAAAAGAATCGAGTACGCTTCGAAAAGCTCGAGCAACGCGGCGCCGCCGCGGCTGTGGAGCTCGATCGGGCGACGCAGGAGGAGGCTTCGGCGACGGCTGCCGTCGCCTCGGCGCGGGCGCTTCTTCGGCGAGCCGAGACCGATCGAGCGCAGGCGGTGCTCACGGCCCCGTTCGATGCCGTGGTCGTCGAGAGGATGGTCTCTCCGGGGGATCTGGCCGCTCCCGGACGCCCCCTGGTTCGGCTCGCATCTCTCGTCGGCCGCCGGGTCGAGGCCGCGCCGGGCGAGCAGGAGGCGGCGGCTCTTGCGCCCGGTGATGAGCTCGAGGTCGTCGTCGGCGGACGCAGCTTCCAGGGCCGCGTGGCGGAAATCGTGGGAGCGATCAATCCGTCCACGCGCCGGCGAATCGTCCGTGTCGATCTGCCTGCGGGATTCGAACCTTCGGTGGGCTCGTTCGCGCGGCTCATACTCCCCGGTCCGGCGGCACCGAGGCTGCTGATCCCCGAGCGCGCCGTGGTCGCCCGCGGCGGGCTCGAGATCGTCTGGGCGGTCGGAACGGACCGCCGCGTGGCGCTGCGCTACGTCCGCACGGGATTGCGGCACGGGGGTTCTGTCGAGATCCGCTCGGGTCTGAAAGCCGGCGAGCGAGTCGTCCTCGATCCGCCGCCCGACCTCGAAGCCGATACGCGGGTGGCGTCGTGACGGTGGATCCGCGGACGCACGAACGCCCTCCCCTTCGCTTCGCGGGACGCCTCGCGCGCGCCTTCGTCGAGTCGAAGTTGACTCCGCTCTTCATCCTCTTCGCCGTTGCCCTCGGAGCGCTCGCCGTCATCGCGACGCCTCGTGAGGAGGAGCCACAGATCAAGGTGCCGATGGTGGACGTATTCACCGCCGCACCCGGACGCAGCTCCCTGGAAGTCGAGCGACAGGTCGTGGCGCCTCTCGAGAGGGAGTTCTCTTCGATTCCCGGCGTGGAGTACGTCTACTCGACCTCATCGCCCGATCAGGGCTTGATCGTCATCCGCTTTCGGGTCGGCGAGGACCCGGACCGCGCGGTCGTGCGTGTGCGGGCGAAGCTCGATTCGCTCGCGGACCGTTGGCCGCGAGGGCTCGAGCCGCCCCTCGTGAAAACCCGCTCGATCGACGACGTTCCGATCTGGGCAGTGACCCTGAGCAGTTTCACACAAGATCCCGCGACCCTGCGACAGATCGCGGCGGAGCTCGAGAACGAGATCAAGACCATTCCGGAGGTCTCGGACACCACGTTGATCGGAGGTCTTCGGCGGGAGTTCCGGGTCGAGCTCGATCCCGTCCAGCTCGCGGCGCGCGGTCTCGCTCCCGCGGCCGTGGCCCCCGCGATCACGGCCGCCAACCGCCGGATCAAGGCCGGATCGCTCGTCTCGACCGACCGCGAAATCTCGGTGGAGGCCGGCGGCTTCATCCGTTCAGCCGAGGAGCTGGGCTCCGTCGTGGTCGCCGAGAGCGGCGGATCGCCGGTCCACCTCAAGGAGATCGCCCGGGTCGTGGACGGGCCGGGGGAGCCGTCCGCCTACGTGACTCACGGCGAGCCGGGAAAGCGAGGGCGTTCGCCCGCGGTGACGCTCGCCGTCAGCAAGCGGCGGGGTTCCAACGCCATCACCGTGGTTCACGCGATCGAGAAGAAGCTCGAGATTCTGCGGCCGAACCTGCTCTCCGCCGACGTTCGCACGAGCATCACGCGCGACTACGGCGAAACGTCGTCGGAGAAATCCAACGAGCTGCTGAAGCACATGGCGCTCGCCACCCTTTCGGTCGCTTTGTTGATCGCGCTCGCCCTCGGCCGCCGGGAGGCGGGGGTGGTCCTCCTCGCGATTCCCATGACCCTTTCCCTGACGCTCTTCGTCTTCTGGCTGTTCGGGTACACGCTCAACCGCATCACCCTGTTCGCCCTGATCTTTTCCATCGGAATCCTCGTGGACGACGCGATCGTGGTGGTCGAGAACATCGTTCGACACCTGAGGCAGCCGGGAGCGTCGGGCCGCAAGCTCGCGGACATCGCGGTCGAGGCGACCGACGAGGTCGGCAATCCGACTATCCTCGCCACCTTCGCCGTCATCGCGGCGATCATCCCGATGGGCTTCGTCGGGGGGCTCATGGGACCTTACATGCGACCGATTCCGATCGGGGCCTCGGCGGCGATGCTCTTCTCGCTGCTCGTCGCGTTCGTTGTGTCGCCCTGGGCGGCGCGCCGGTTGTTTCGAAAGGTGCCCGCCGGCCCGCACGGCCAGGGGGAGGGCTCGCGCGGCGTCCTCACACGAATCTATCGGCGCGCGATGACGCCGCTCGTGGCCGAAGGGCGCGGCCGCACAAGGCTCGTCTTCTTCGCTGTGATCGCGGCGCTTTTTCTCGCCGCGGTGGCGCTCGTGCCCCTCGGCATCGTGCACGTGAAGATGCTGCCGTTCGACAACAAGAACGAGTTCCAGGTCGTCGTCGACTTTCCGGAAGGGACGACG
>DASWIB010000100.1:0-2443 GCA_036397915.1 Thermoanaerobaculia bacterium
GCGATCGAGGAGAAGCTGCGCCGGGGAATGACCGAGCGCGGAATCGACGCGAAGGCGCAGGAGGAGATCGTGAAATCCATCACGGCCTTTGCGCTGTACGGGTTCCCCGAGTCGCATGCGGCGTCGTTCGCGCTGATCGCGTACGCGAGCGCGTACTTGAAGGCGCACCACCCCGCCGCCTTCTACGCCGCGATCCTGAACACGTGGCCGATGGGTTTCTATCACCCCGCGACGCTCGTCAAGGACGCGCAGCGACACGGAACGGAAGTCGAGCCGATCGACGTCACGCGATCCGGCTGGAAGTGCCGGTGGGAGGAGCGCGCCGTACGGCTGGGGCTCCGGTTCGTCCAGGGACTGCGCGAGGCGACCGGAAAGAGGATCGAAACGGAGCAGGCGGCCGCGCCGTTCGAGGGCGTCGACGATCTCGCGCGGCGGTGCGCGCTGCGCGAAGACGAGCTCGTGCGGCTCGCCTACGCCGGCGCGCTCGCGTCGTTCGGGCGGACGCGGCGCGGCGCGCTCTGGCAGGTCGCCAAGGTCGCGCGCCCGTCCGGACCGCTCTTCGCCGAAGAGCCGTCCGACGATCCGTCGCCGCTGCGCGACATGACCCCGCGGGAAGAGACCGCGGCCGACTACAAATCGACGCAGATGACGACGGGACCGCATCTGGTCGAGCACCTGAGGGAGGATTTCCGCCGCAAGGGCGTGCTCTCGGCCGCGGAGCTCTCGCGGCTGCCACACGGCGCGCTCGTGCGCGCGGGAGGCGCAGTCATCGTGCGGCAGAGGCCGGGGACAGCGAAGGGTTTCGTTTTCCTCACGCTCGAGGACGAGACCGGCATGTGCCAGGCGATCGTGCGTCCGGATCTCTTCCGCGAGTACCGGTCGGTGATCGTCGGGTCCGGCACGCTCGTCGTCGAAGGCCGGCTCCAGAAGCTCGACGGGACGCTCTCGGTGAAAGGGGAGAGGTTCTGGGGAATTCGCGACTTCGACGACATTCCGAGCCACGACTTTCACTGAGCTCGACCCAAAAGAGACCGAAGCTGCCTGCCTCACCCCCATTAAGATTCGGTATGGCCGCGCCGCGATACCCGGACCGTTCGGTCCCCCACGCCACCCTGAGCGAAAAGCTGGATCGCATGGCGCTGCGGCTCGCCAAGTACCCCTGGGTCGTCGCCGCGACGTGCGTTGCAGGCGCAGTGCTGGTCGGCCTCGCCGACTACTCCGCCGGCATCGCGACGTCCATGGCAGTTTTCTACCTGGTGCCGGTGATGGTCGCCGCGTTCGTATTCGGACGGGCTCCGGGGCTCCTGATGGCGTGTTTCGTTGCGGCGGTCAACCTCGTCGCGGACTGGCTTCAATTCAGCCGCGACCCCGGAGTTCCTCCTTCGATCGCGTTTTGGAATTCGTCATCACGCCTGGCGATCAGCGCCGTTCTCGTCGTTCTCGTCGCCGCCTTGCGGCACCTGTGGCACCAGGAAAAGCTCGTGGCGCGGATCGACGTGACGACCGGCGTGCCGAACGCACGCGCCCTCTTCGAGCGTCTCGAGGAGAGTCTCGCTTTCGCGCGGCGCAACGATTCTGCACTCTCGGTCTGTCTCTTCGACCTCGACGACTTCAAGTCGGTGAACGACGTTCACGGCCACCCGGCGGGCGATCGCTTGCTCCGAGAGGTGGCGCAGGCGGCGGGAGGAGCGTTGCGGCCGGGCGACACGGTCGCCCGGTGGGGCGGAGACGAATTCGTTCTCGTCCTGCCGGGAGCGAACGGGAGCGATGCCCGCGCCGCGGTCGACCGGCTCCTCGAAACGCTCGAGGCGGCCGCCGCAAGGGGAGGCGTTCCGGTCACGTTGAGCGCCGGGGTCGTCACGACTCCGCTCGCCGACATCGAGCCGGAGGAGCTTTTGAAGCGAGCCGACGAATTGATGTACGAGGCAAAGCGCGCGGGCAAGAATCGCATTGTGGCGCGGGCAGTCGTTTCGGAAGCCCGGAACTCGCGGACGCGGGCTGGATAGCGTAACTCGAACCGCGGAGGGATCCCGCTCCCCGGATCTTGGGTCAGAACCCGTGGCCGATGGAGGACGCGCGGTCGGGAAGACAGCTCTTCCTGAAGGTCTCCCACGCGTTCCAGGGTCAGCTTGCTCAAAAGAGACGAAGAGGGGTCAGGTTAAACCTGATCCCGCAAGGACTCCTAGTCGCCGGTCCTTCGCAGCTTGAACCGCTGCGCCTTTTCCACCAGGTTCGCGAACTCCGCCGCGCGTTCGTCCCCGGTCGACTCGGCAAACTGACGTGCCCGGCGCAGCACATCGGCCAGGTCCCCTTCCTTTGCCCAGTAGTTGCCTTTGAGGATCTCGGCGAACTCGGCGACGAGAGAGGCGAGCTTCAAGCCCCGCGGGGCCGAGTCCCAGGTTACAGCGACGTCGGAGAGGCGAAGCTCGTGCTCGAGCTCGAC
>DASWIB010000101.1:0-2348 GCA_036397915.1 Thermoanaerobaculia bacterium
AGAGGAGCGGTCCCTGGCGCACCGCGTAGACCCCCGCCTTCGGCGTCTCGGGGAACTCGGTCATCGTCGCGCAGTCACCGACGGCGAAGAGGTCGTCGAATCCCTCCACTTGAAGAGTCGAGCGAGTGCGCACGAACCCCCGGTGCTCGGTGGGAAGGCCGGAGCCGGCGAAAAGCGGGTGGCTCCAGGCGCCGGTGACCCAGAGAATTGCGTCGGCCGGAATCGAATCCCCGCCCTCGAAAACGATCGCGTCCTTCTTCGCTTCCACCACCCGGCGGTTTGCGTGGATGCGAATCCCCCGGCGCGCCGCATTTCGATGCACGCGCTCGATGAGGCTTCGCGGATACCCCGCGAGCACCTCGGGCCAGTTGTTAACTATGGTGATCTCGACGGGACAATCCCGATCGGCCCGGCCCGCGCCGGCCCGGTGCCACAGAGTAAAGGCGAGCTCGATTCCCCCGGCGCCGCCGCCGACGACGACGATCCGAAACGGGCTTCCCGCCGGACGGCTTTCGACGCGCGCGGCCACGGCATCGATGCGCTCGACCAGCTCCACGATCGGCCGCGTGGGGATGGCGTGCTGCCGGACCCCGGGAAGATCGAGCCCGGCGACGGTCGAACCGACGTCGAACGAAGCGACGTCGTAGCGAAGGGGAGGACGATCGGAGAATCGGATGCGCCTCGAGGCCGCGTCGATTCCGGCCGCGGGGCTCAACACCACGCGCGCACGCGCGCGCCGCGCGAGCGGGACGACGTCGATCTCGAGCTCCTCGCGCCGGTACTGGCCCGCCACGTACCCCGGGACCATTCCGGAATAAACCGCGATCGGCTTGTCGACGACGAGGGTCAGCCGGACGCCGGGCCGCGGCGCCATTCCGAAGCGCCTCAGTACTTGTACGTGGGAATGCCCTCCTCCAACGAGGACCAGCTCCGCGCGCGGCGCCTCTCGTTCGTCCCCGGACGAGATCCGTCCGTTATCGAACGTCACTCTCGGCTCCGAACGCGGCCGGATGAGGGAATCTCATTATGGCTCCTCATGGCACGTCCTTTGCTACATTACTCGACCGGGGACTCATGATCCAGGACGTCCGCATCGCATTTCGATCGCTCGCGAAGGCGCGGGGGTTCACCGCGACAGCTCTTTTCACGCTCGGGATCGGCATCGGCGCCAACACCGTCGTCTTCAGCCTGGTGAACGCGCTTCTCCTTCGTCCCCTCCCCTTCGGCGAAGCGACCGGCCGCATCGTTTCGATCCACTCCATCCACCCGACGCAGTTTCCCGAGGGATGGGACGACGCGGATGTGTCCTATGCCGAGCTGCAAGACATCGCCCGGGAGAGCGTTCTCCTCGAAGACGTGGCCGGCTACCTGGGCCGGGGCTTCACCCTCCATGAAGAAGAGGCGGCCCGGATTCGAGGCGGTTCCGTCACGCCCAATCTCTTCCGCCTCCTGGGGGTCGAGCCGATTCTGGGGCGAAACTTTCGGGAAGAGGAGGGCGCGCTTCCCGGCTTCGAGTCCGTCGCGATCCTGAGCTATGGGCTCTGGCAGAGCCGATTCGGCGGCGACCCCGCGATCGCGGGAACAACCGTCCGGGTCAACGAGCGTGAGCTCGAGGTCATCGGGGTCATGCCGCCGCGGTTCCGGTTTCCCGAGGTCGACGACTTGTGGGTTCCGTACGATCCCGGCGAGGGCACGGGCCGTGCCGATCGGTTCCTTCACGGCGTGGCCCGCCTGCGCGAGGGAGCAACCATCGGAGAGCTCGAAAGCGAGCTCGACGCGGTCGCGGAGCGCTCGGCCGTGCGTTATCCGGAGACGAACCGCGGGTGGGGACTCCATGCCCTTCCCTATCGGGAGCTCGTGGTTGCGCCGCGAACCCGGCTCGTCGCCAAGAGTCTCCTCGGCGCCGTCGGCCTCGTGCTCCTCATCGGATGCGCGAACCTCGCGAGCCTCCTCCTGGCACGCGGGACCGAGCGCCAGCGGGAGTTCTCGCTGCGGGCGGCTCTCGGAGCGGGGCGGGGAGCTCTCCTGCGCCAGCTCCTCGCGGAGTCGCTCCTCCTCGGCGGCCTCGGCGGAATTCTCGGAACGCTCCTCGCCCTCTGGGGCATCGACGCCCTCGTAGCGTCCTTTCCCGAGGAGCAGCCGTACTGGTTCGACGTGAGCCTCGACGCCAGCGTCGCCGCTTTCGTAATCGCTCTCTCGCTCGGCGCGAGCTTTCTCTTCGGCCTCCTGCCCGCGCTGCGGGTGACGGGGATCGACCTTCTCGCCGCACTCGGAAGCGGCCGCGATCCTTCCTCCGCTCGCCGAAGCACGCGGGGACAGTTCCTCCTCGTCGCCTCTCAGGTCGCGGC
>DASWIB010000102.1:0-2680 GCA_036397915.1 Thermoanaerobaculia bacterium
CCCTTTGGTCAAAACTCGCCCGTTCCCGGATCGGTCGACCACTCCGAAAGCCGAACGAGATCGGCCGAGCCGGATCGTGAGACCCGAGCGGAGCAATCGGTCTATTCGATGACTTCGACGTTCTCGCCGAGAACGTCATTGCAGAAGCGCGCGAGATCGGCGTTCGAGAACTCGTTCCATCCCCGGCAAGGGCCCTGCGGGCCCATCGTGTGAACGTCGCAGGCGAGCGAGACGCGCCGGCGGATCTGCTCGGCGAGCTGCCAGAGGTTCGCGTACTCCTCCACCGGCGCGCGAGAGAGGTGGGTGCTGCGTCCGATGTACTTCTGCCAGCGGCGGTCGAACTCGGCCTCGTTCCACCGCCGGAAGCCCCGGCAGAAGATCCTGCGGTCCGCCGCGACCTGACACATCGAGTGCTCCTCGTCGGTCATGCGGAGGAGCGAGGTGCGTAGTCGCGAGATCGCTTCGCCGCGGTGCAAGATCTGCGAGGACGCGCCCGCCGTCAAGCCATCGGTCCCGGAGAGCGCATCTCGCGGCGATCGACCTCATGCCAGGGATCGTCGAGGACCCGCTCGGGAAAGCGTTCGCGGAAAGACTCGGCAAGCAGACAATCGGAGCAGATCGGCTGGTGGGTCCGGAGCGCCTCGGGCAGGTCCTTCGCCGCGATCTCGTCCCAGGAGATCGCCTTCCCATCGGGGCTCTTCAGGCCCGGATGGTGGTCGAACCACCGGATCCGGCCGATCGCCATCCCGCAGAAGGCGCAGGGAGCTTCGCGATACCAGCCCTCGAGCCGTTCACGCACGAGGCAGCCGTCGGGAGCGCTCTCGATCTGGGCGAGGCACTCCTGTCCACAGTCTTTCTTCTCCGGCCAGCGGGAGCAGGACTGGAGGCGAAGCTCCTTCTCGCCGCGCAAGTGGGTCCACGCGGCATGCCCGGCATCGACGCGCACGATCTCGGAAGTGTGCGTCTCGGGACAGATGATGACGCGCTCGCCGGAATCGCGGCGCCGCGCGAAGAAGAAGACGACCGCGGCGGGGATCCACGAGAGAACGAACGCGATGGCGAGAATGAGAACGATCGTGCTCATGTCCCACCTCCTCGGCCTTCGACTTTAGGCGTACTGCTCCCCGGCCGCATGGTGCAAATGAATCAGCCGGATCCTCCGGCGACCCAGTCACCAGATGGTCGTCGTGTTTGCCCGCGGCTCGGGAGGCGAAGCGGGAACCGGGATCAGCCCCGTGGCGTATCCGCGCGCAACGGCCGCCAGCCGGCTGTGGACGTCGAGTTTCGCGAGAATGCGCTGCGCGTGATTGCGCACGGTGGCCGGGGAGATCGAGAGCTCCCGCGCGATCGCCGACGTTCCCATGCCGAACGCGAGAAACCGGAGGATCTCCTTCTCCCGGGTCGTGAGCTGCCGCTGCCCGGCGCCGAGGGGGCGTCGCTTTGCGCCGTTGCCGGTCGCGGCTGCTTTCCGCCTCCGTTTCGAACCTGGAGAACCGTTATCGAGCCGCAAGAAGGTTTCTTTCATCCATTCCTCCGCAGCCGTTGTGCGAGAAGCGCCGGGCGCACCCTCCGGCGGAGTTGCACACATCCCCGCTGAAGCCGTTCGGGTTGACGAAGGCGAGCCAGCCTCCGACCGTGTCCCGGACCTGGTCCGAAGTTGCGCTCTTCCGTGCAATCAGAAAGTTCGCGAGCCCCCACGCGCTCTTCGCGAGATTGCACGGGCAGCAGCAGGTCGCGAGCGGGAATTCCTTGCAGCAGGGCGCCGCCATCGCGCGGAGCGCCTTCTCCCGGACCTTCTGCTGTGCCGGCGTGAGCGCAACCGACCGCGAGTAGCCGATGAACTCCGCAGCCTGCGACGGCGCGTCGAAGAACTTGATGGTCTTCGAGGGACGGCTCGCCGCCCGATCGAGCGCGAATGACGCGGCCAGGGGGACGCCGAAGAGAAGCAGGAACGAGGCGAGATGCACGATTCCGGGGCGGCGAGAGATCACTCTTTCCTCCTGCGGGACCTTCCGTTTCGTCCCGATGGATCGCAGGCTAGACCCCCGCGCCTTTCTCCCCCTGATGCAAACGAATCAGCGTCCTCCGGCGGGCGACCAGGGGGTTCGGGGGACCGCAAGGTCCCCCGCAAAAAGATTTCTCGGACACATTCCTCGAGAGAGAATCGAGCCGTGGCCGATGCCCTGGACCTGGCGGCCGAGCTCCTCTACGCGCGGCTGAAGCGCGCCGTGGACCTCTTATGGCGCGAGACCGTGCGCCGGCGTGAGAAGCGCCTCGACGAGCGCGAACGGCGCCGATCGGCGCGCCGGATGAGAAACCTCCAGCGAATCGTCCGCAAGGCGCTCGCCGACTACCACCGGATCGAAGTGGAGCGCCGGGACTCGCGGCCCGCGCGCCCGCTCTGAAGAGACTGTCCGCATACTCTTCGGAGGGACCCAGGGGTTCGGGGGACCGCAAGGTCCCCCGATAAGAGACTACTCGGACACACTCCTGGTTGTCCCCGCACCCCTCGCCCTCGTTCTTCTTCCCGCGTGATAGGAAGAGGAACGGATGAAACTTCTCGTATTCAACGCCGGCAGCTCCTCGCTCAAGTACCGCGGGTTCGAAGTTCCGAGCGGCGGAGTCCCCGTCGAGAGGACCGGCGTCCGTGGCGTGGTCGAGCGGATCGGTGAAGGCGGCG
>DASWIB010000103.1:0-11538 GCA_036397915.1 Thermoanaerobaculia bacterium
TGAGTCGGTTGGACCCCGCACGTTGTAGAAACTGTACTTGCCCCATCCGTCAAGCCTCGGGGGCTGTGCGATGTAGGTCGGCACGAGAACGGTCAACGACCCGTCTGTCATCGCCGCGCTCGCGGCGGTGGTGAAGGCGCCGGTCGAGCAACTCCCCGCCGGATAATAATTGTTGTCCACCGCGTACGCCTCGAGAGCCGTCGCGAGCGACCTGAAGTCGGCCATGGTCCTCTTCTGCTTGCCGCGCTGAACGGCGTTCAGGAGATTGGGAATGGCGATAGCCGCCAGGATGCCGATGATCGCGATGACGATCAGCAGCTCGATCAAGGTAAAACCAGACTCCCGCTTCTTCATCTTTCCTCCTAGTTCAGGTTTCGGATTCGACTTCCTTCCCTTTTCGACTCGGCTTCGAGCGAAATTCGAACATTTTGGACGCAAGGCGGAGGCCAGCTTGTGCATCGAATAAGTCTTTTGGAATCAGTTTCTACGACTTTAGTATAAGGGAAGGTTTTGTCAGTTTTCAAGGGGCGGGGGTGACAATCCTGTCAATTGCCCGGATTCAGGGCGAACTCCTCCAGGACGTCTCGAAAGAGGTCCACCCCCCTCAAGAAGTCTCGCAGGTAGAGGCGCTCGTTGTTCCCGTGCCGCCGCACCGTATCGGTGATGTTCATGGGAATGGAGGAGTAACCGTACGTTGGAAAACCCTTCTCGCGCAGAAGAACAGAAGTCGTGTAGCCGCTGAAGGTGGGGACAGGGCCGAAGGGGACCCCCGGAAAGTGGGCTTCGGTCACCCGCCGCAGAAGCTCCGTGAATTGTGTCGGATACGGGCTGGCGGACGTGATCCCGCCGGAGAACGAGAGCGTCGTTTTGACCCCGTTTTTCGTCGCGTCTTGGAGGATCTGCTCGAGATAGGGCGTCGGGCTGATCCCGGGAGGCGTCGAGACGACCGTCAGGGCGATGAAGTTGGTCTTCGAATCCGGGGGATCCGGGACGGCACCGTACCAGAAGATCCGCGCGACGAGAAAACTCGCATACCGGTCGGGCAGCAGGGCGAGCTCCGCCGGGTTCTGCCGGACCCGATCGAGGTGTCTCAAGGGGTCCGTCAGGGGGCTCAGCAGATGGTTGGCCAGCAGATCGAAGCCGATACGCACATGCGGATGGGGCTCGACGACGGGAGCGTCGAGCTTCCGCCATCTGGCCGCCAGCGCATTGAGGGGTGCGGCCGTCGGGGCCTGGAACTCCGCCGTGGCATATCCGGCCTGAACGGTCTCGATCCCCCAGAAGCGCGGATCCCTCAACACGACCTCGATGATGGCGCCCTCGTTGACGACCGCACGGACCCCCTCGAACCACTCCGGGCGGTGCTCGAGGAGCCATCGCGTACCCCACCGGTGTCCCGTCTCCTCATCGGCCTCGGCGAGAAACAGGACGTCCGATCGGGGCACGATCCCACGCTCTTTCAATCCGCGCATCGCGAGGGCCTGAACGACCGCCAGAGACTTCATGTCGTAGGCACCGCGGCCGTAGAGGTAACCGGCCCTGATCTTGCCCTCGAAAGGCGCCGCTTGCGTCCAGGACGGCGGATCGACCGGCGCGACGTCGATGTGGTTCAAGAGAAGGAGAGCGCCCTCCCGGCGTCGGCCGGGCAGCCTCGCGAGCAGGTTACAGCGCCGCGGAGCCGGACAGACGATTTCCGTCTGCATCCCGGCACAGTCGAAGAGATGCTGGAGGAACTCCGCGCCCTCCTGCTCGCCGCGCTCGTGCCTCGTGTCGATCCGAAGGTAATCGCGGAGAAGACGCACCGATTCGAGCTCGAGCCATTTCTCCTCCGAGCGCGTCAGGTCCGCCTCGACCTGACTTTGCCGTTTCTTCGCGCAACCGAACGTGATCAGAAGCAGAAGCGCGACCACGAGCGATACGATTCGCATCAAGCGCGCCTCCGTGTTCGACGATCTCTCGCGGCGAGGCCGGCCGCCATCAGGACGAAGAGCACCGGACCCCAGCGCGAGATCTCGATTCCCGGTACGGTTTCGCGCCACTCGATCGTGTGGCGCCCGGCCGGCACGGGCACGGCCGAGAACGCGACCTGAGCCGGGACGACCTCGACCGGACGGCCGTCGAGATGAACCGTCCGATGGCTCCAGTAACCGCGAAGCACGAATAGCCAGGTGGGATCGGGTGCCTCGACGGAGACGACCAGCCGCTCCGGCCAGTTTTCGTGGATCCGGACCATTCCCGCGCGCGCCCTTCCCCGTTGCCGAACTCCGGTCTCGAGCACGACCTCCTGAGGACCGAGACGGGGAATCGTGTTCAAAGCGGAAAGAGGCGTGATTTCCTCTCTCCAGCTTTCGACGAGGCGAACGTGAGGGAGCGCTCCTTTGAGCTCATCCCAGTCCTGGAGGAAGTCCCCTCCGAAGCGTTCATATCCCGGCATGGCTTTCTGGTCACGGAAACGAATTCCCCAGCGAAGCCCCAGGCTGCCGAACAGGCGAGCGGATTCGGGAGAACCGGCCGTAAGAATTGAGAACTGACGCAGGCTTTCGACGCGTGACAGGTCGCCGACGTCGAAGTCCAGGTTGAACACCGTGCCGCGGCTCCAGAAGGTGGACGTGGAGTAGATCCAGAGACGGCGCCCCGCATCAGTGTAATCGTCGTCTCGGTTCGCGAAATCGAGACTGATCTTCTCCGATCGGTAGATCGACTCTCCGAGCGTTCGGTACGCGCGGTCGGGATCCGCGCGGTCCAGGTAACGGGCGAATGGTGTCGGGGAGAACATCTCCAGCTCGGTCAGAGTCCGCGCGATCTTCCGGTTCGCCGTGATGAGGACCAACGTGAGGAGGGCGAGCGAGCCCACGAGAGCGGTTCGGCCCGGCCGCCGCAGGAGATCGAGCGAGATGATGGTCGCGACCCAGAGAAGACCTCCTTCGGCCAGCGCAACCGGCAGACGGTCGGCAGCGATCTTCGACAGACTCGGATCGCCTCCGATCGCGCGAACCGCCGCCCGGGCGACGGGGTCACGGAAGACGGCGGTCGCGACGGTGGCAACGCAGAAGAGCCCGCCGACGGCGAGCATCCCGCGAGGCCTCCGATGGGCGTGCCGCAATCGGTCGAACGCGAGACCGGCGAAGAGCGCCAGGGCGAAGGTCATGGCGACCGCGAACTTCTCGGGGTTGCGCAGGGGAAGAGGGGACGGGAACCGTTCCCAGCTCGCCGGGACGAGGCTCGGAAGAACCGAGACCAGTAGCGCGAAAACGAAGAGAAACCGCGCGAACCTCGCGCCTCGTTCCCGCGAGGTCCAGCTCGTCACGAGAGCGATGACCGCAAAAGCGCCGGCGTAGAGCGTGCTGAAGACGCCCATCGCTTTCCCGCGGAACAGCGACCAGCCCCAGACGTCCGCGTTCTCCAGGGTCCACGTCCAGCCGAGGGGATAGGGAACGACGAGCTCGAGCAGCCGCACCGGGTGGATCGAAAAGAAGAAGGAGTCCCCGAGCTTCATCCCGAGGACTCCCCGATTCGTCTCGGCAGCCCACAGCGAAGTGGCGAGGATCTGAGGCAACGCCAGGAGGCCCCCCAGCAGAACGGCCAGCGCGAGAAGCACGAACGCGGCGGACCGCTCCGCTCTGTTCTCTTCGAGAAGAGCCCAGAGGGCGCAGGAGACGATGGCAATACCGCTCGTGAAGACGTCGCCCGCGAGAAAAACCAACCCGAAGAGAATCGAGAGAATGACGAGCTTTCCACCCCGGCTCGCCGCGGGTCGCGCGAGGGCCCACAGGATCCACGGAAGAAGCGCCATGCCCGGCTGGATGTGAGGGTAGAAGACTTCCGAGACTCCGACACCGGAGAAGACGTACGTGACGCCGCCGGTCCACGCTCCGGCCCGGGAGAGTCCGAGCGAGCCGAGCAGGAAGATCGTTCCGACCCCCGCCGCGATCCAGTGCAGGATCGGAAAGACCCGGACCGCGGCGGGGAACGGCAGGCCCGCCAGGACCGCCCGGAGTGGGTAGAGCGCGCCCGCGTTCGGGTTCGGCAGGAGAGGGCGGCCCCCGGAGATCTCGGGGCTCCACACCGGAAGCTGACCGCGGGCGTAGGCGTCGTGAACCGTCTTCTCCATGGGCAGGTTGTAGACGAGCAGATCCCGACCGGCGAAATTTCGCCGCGAGATAAGCGCCGAAGAATAGGCACCGAGGACCAGAAGAGCGAAAAGAAGCGCGGGGAGGATGCGCTTTCCGACGCGTTCGGGACGATTCGCCCGGTCGTTCATCCCAGCCTCGCTGTTCGACGCTCACGAATCAGCAGCGCCGCCATGAGGAGGACGAAAACCACCGGACCCCAGCGGGAGACGGACCCGCCCGGCACCTCTTCTCTCCAGTCGATCCGGTGACGACCGCTCGGAACCGGGACAGCCGAGAAGGCCAGTTGCGCCGGAACGCATTCGACCGGCCGGCCATCCAACGACACCGTGCGGTAGTTCCAGAAGCCCCGGAGCACGAACAGCCAGGATGGATCGGGCGACTCCGTTTCGAGAAGGAGCCGCTCCGGCTCATTTGTCAGGACGCGGACGCGTCCCGGCCTCGATCGGCCCACCGCCCGGGAGCCCGTCTCGAGCACGACCTCGCCCAGGTTGAGACGCGGAAGGAGATTCGCCGCGGCCAGAGCCCCGGTCTCCTCTCTCCAGGTCTCGACCAGACGAATATCGGGGAGCGCCTCCGGCAGCTCGTCCCAATACTGCAGGCCGCTCGTTCGAAACCGCCGGTAACCGGGGAGCGGATCCTGGTCTCGAAACCGGATCCCCCACCGCAACGCCAGGTTCCCGAAGAAGGACTGCGAGTCCCTGAAGTGTGCCGCGACGTGCGACACGCGCCGCAGGCTCTCCACACGCGCGAGGTCCCCCGCGTCGAAGTCGAAGTTGAGCACGGTTCCGCGTCCCCAGATCGCATGCCGGTAATGGACCCAGGCGAGGTCCGTCCGAGGGTTCGGCTGCGCCGCCTCGAGCCGGGAAGTTGTCTGATAGAACGACTCGGCGACCGTGCGGTATCGGCCTGCCGGATCCGCTCTGTGAAGGAACCGGGCGAAGGGACTCGGCGAGAACACGTCCTCCTCGCGTTGTGTCCGAGCAATCTTGCGGTTTGCCACCAACGGGACGGCGGTCAAGAGCAGGAGGGAGACCGCGAGCGCCGCTCTCCCCTGCTTGCGATGAAGGTCGAGCGCCACGATGGTCGCGGCCCAGAGAAGGCCGCCTTCCGCGAGAGCGGGAGGCAGGTGCCGTGCGGCGATCGGAGCGAACCTCGCGCTCGCCCCGACCGCTCCGACAGCGGCGCGGCCTGCCTGCTCGGGGAAGAGGGCAGCGGCCGCCCCGAGGACGGCCAGAAGCGCGGCCGCCACGAGTGTCCACCGCGGCACACGCGCGGAAGCTCGAAACCGGTCGAGCGAGAGTCCCGCCAGGATCGCCAGGGCGAACGTCATCGCCACGGCGAACTTCTCCGGGTTGCGGAGGGGAAGGGGGGACGGCAATCGGTCCCAGCTCGAGGGCAAAAGGCTTGGAGGGACCGAAACCAAGAGCGCAAAGACGAAGAGAAACCGTGCGAACCTCGCGCCCCGGTCCCGCGACCTCCAGCTCGTCACCAGAGCGATCACCGCGAAGGCACCGGCGTAGAGCGTGCCGAACATGCCCATCGAGATCCCGCGGAAGACCGGCCGGCCCCAGATGCTGGCATCGTCCAGGGTCCAGGTCCAGCCGAGGGGGTAGGGAAAGAGAAGCTCCAGGAGCCGCAATGGGTGGATCGAGAGGAAAAACGCTTCACTGAGCTTCATTCCGAGGATCGCCCGATTCGTCTCGGCAACCCAGAGCGAAGTGGCCAGGATCTGCGGCAGTGCCAGAAGGCCCGCCAGCAGCATGGCCAGCGCGAGGATCACGAAGGCGCCGGACCGCTTCGCTCTCTGCTCTTCGAGAAGAATCCAGAGGGCGCAGGAGACGATGGCCGTGCCGGCCGTGAAGACGTCGCCCGCAAGGAAGATCAACCCGAACATGATCGAGAGAAGGAAGAGCTTTCCGCTCCGGCGCCGAGCGGGACGCGCAACCCCCCAGACGGCCCAGGGAAGCAGGATCATTCCCGGCTGAAGGTTCGGAAAAAAGACCTCGGTGACCGCCACTCCGGAGAAGGCGTAAGTCACCGCGCCGATCCAGCAGGCGGCCCGCGAAGCCTCAAGCGAGCGCAGAAGAACGATCATCCCCAGGCCCGCCGCGATCCAGTGCACGATCGGATAGACGCGCATCGCGACAGGAAAGGGAAGCTGCGCGAGGATCGGGCGTACGGGATAGAGGGCGCCCGCGTTGGGGTTCGGCATCAGGGGTCGTCCGCCCGAGATCTCCGGGGTCCAGACCGGCAGCCGGCCCCGTGAGTACGCGTCGTGGATCGACTTCTCGAGAGGCAAGTTGTAGGGGAGCAGGTCTCGTCCCGCGAAATTCCTGCGTGCCAGGAGAGGCTTCGCGTAAACAACGACCACGAGGAGGGCAAAGGCGATCGCCGGCAGGGCGGTTTTGAACCGCCGGCCGGATCGGGCGGTCAAAGAGGCCAAGGTCGCAGAATCAGTTCTTGCACTCCCTCGAGGGCCGGTCTTCGACGCGGATTCCCTTGAACCTTGAGTTTTGAACCTCAAACCTCGAGCCGAAGTTAGGATAGGGCATCGTACCGTCCGCGCAAAGTCGGTCCCGCCTCGCGCTCGGAGCGGTTGTCCTGGTCATCCTCGGTTCGCTCATGGCGAGGCTGTGGCTGATCGGGCACCGTCCTCTCTGGTTCGACGAGCTCTTCACGCTCTGGGCTTCCCGGCTTCCGCTTTCCCACCTCTTCGCGGTTCTCGCGAACGACTCCGGGCCGCCGCTCTGGTACGTGCTCGAGAAGCCGTTCGTCCTCGCGGGAGAGCGGCTCTTCTCCTCCGATGCGCTCGCCCGGGTTCTTCCGTTCGCCGCGACGCTCTCGCTCTTTGCGGGAGCGCTCACCCTGCCGACTCGGGCCGCAAAGCTCCGGTACGTTCTTCTGACCGCGGTCTCCCCGCTCATCCTTCTCTACTCGGCGGAGGCCCGAGCGTACGCCCTCCTGTCGGTGCTCTGTTTCGCTCTCTTTCTTCTCGCCGCGGAAGGGAAGGAGACGCCGGGCCGTCTCGCCGGGATCGCGCTGGTGTCGGCAGCCGCTCTCTACACGCACTACCTCGCGCTCTTCGCCGTCGGCGCTGTCGGAGTCGTCGCAGCGACGGAGAAGCGCACTCGCTCTGCCCTTGCCGTCGTCGCCGGCGCTCTTCCGTTCCTCCTCTGGACTCCGGTGATGGCCGCGCAGCCGCGGGATGCCGTCGCCTGGATGCACGAGCCGGCCTTCGAGCTCGTCACCGGCATCCTCTCGTCGCACGGAGGCGCCGGCGACATTCCACATCCATTCGGCCCCCCCCTTCCGTTCGTGCTCGTGCTGATCGGAACCGGCCTCACGCTCCTCCTCGCCGCCGCGCTCGCTCGCGTCTGGCGCGACGACCCGGAGACGCGCCGCGCCTCGGCCTTCCTCGTCCTCTTCTTCGGAGGCGTGCTCGTCGCGTCGCTCGCGCGCCCGGTCGCGTTTGCCGGACGAACGGAGATGGCCGTCCTGCCGGTGTGGCTATGGACGATCGCGCGCGCCGGGGATCGCAATCGGGCCATCCGCGCGGCCTCGCTCGCGGTCGCGCTCGCTTCCAGCCTCTCGACGGTGCTCCTCCTCGCGGCGCCGCGGCCGCCGTCCGTCGAGGCGCGCGCTCTCGAGCACCTCGAGGACATCGCGCGGCCCGGGGACGTCCTGTTCGCGGGGGCTCACTTCTACCTCCCGGCTCGCCTTGCCGTGGACCGCGGCCGGCTGGCGATGACCCTTCACGCGTTTCCGCTCGAGCAGGCGGCGCATCCCGGCTGGTCGGTGCCGACTCGCGCCGGCGCGGAGGATCTCGCGGCGGTCGCCGGAGCTCTCGACCGGGCCGGCCCGGCCGGTCGCGTCCTCTTCCAGGTTCCCCCGTCCTACCGCGCCGCGCTCCGACCGGTCCTGTCCGGCCGGGGAGTCATGCGGCGGCTCGCGGAAAGCCCGCAGATGCTGCTCGCCGTTTGGACGCCGGACTGACACGCGTGGGCAACCCGCGGGTCACCTGAGGCGCGAGGGCCGACGGATCTACTGCGCCTGCGGCTTCCGCGCGATCGCGAGCAGCGACAGGCCGGAGGTCGGCGGCCGCTCCTCCTCACGCTTCAACAACGGCATGAGGAGCTTGAACGCCAGGAGCTGACCGCGCGGGAGCACCCGCCGCTTGAGCACCCGGCCGTTCAGCCACCAGCCGAAGATGCCGGGGCGGTTCACGAACCGCAGGTCCTCGATCACGAAGCCGGCCTCGCGGATCTTTTTCTCCAACTCGTCCTTCTCGTAACGGCGGAAGTGGTGCAGGTGCTCGTCGAGGCTGCCGAAAAGCCTTGCGAACGCGGGCACGAGGAGCACGAGCCGCCCGCGCGGCGAGAGCGCCGCGCGCATGTCGGCGAGGGTCGCTCGATCGTCCTCGATGTGCTCGAGGACATTCAGGCACACGACGGTGTCGACGCCGAAACCGCAGATCTCCTCCCGCGCCTCCCGAGACAGCGGGAAGCGATACGAGGCCACACGCACGGACGGGTCATCGCGAAAGACGCCCTTCAGGTGCTCGAGCGCGACCGGATCGAGGTCGGAAGCGACCAGGAGCTCGCGTCCCTTCAGGTGCCGCGTGATGTTGCCGAAGCCGGCCCCGATCTCGAGCACGCGGCGTCCGACCGCGTGTTCGAACCGGGACACGAGCCAGCGGTTGTACGGCTCGAGCCGCGCCATCCGCGTCAACGTGACGTGGCCGACGTTCTTCGGATCCTCCGCTTCGCGGACGCCGTGACGCACGATCGTGGCGAGCGCCGAGAAGGCGTCTTTCCAGCCGATCTTCTTCCCCTCGTCGTAGGTTCGGCCGTAGTAGGAGATCGGAACCTCGTAGATCCGGTAGCCCCGACGCGCGACCTTCGCGGTGATCTCCGGCTCGATCCCGAAGCGGCGCGACTCGATCTTCAGCGACTGGACGACCTCGCGCCGGAACATCTTGTAGCAGGTCTCCATGTCGGTCAGGTTCAGGTTCGTGAACATGTTCGAGACGAGCGTCAGGAATCGATTGCCGACGGTGTGCCAGAAGTAGAGGACGCGCCGCGCGCCGCCGCCGAGGAACCGCGATCCGTACACGACGTCCGCGTGGCCGCTCGCGATCGGCTCCAGAAGCCGGGCGTACTCGCGGGGGTCATACTCGAGATCGGCGTCCTGGATCACGACGACGTCTCCGGTCGCGTATCGGAATCCGACGGAGACGGCCGCACCTTTCCCCTGGTTGCTCGGCTGGAGGAACACGCGGATGCCGTCCCGGCCGTCGAGCTCCCGCAGGATTTCCCGCGTGCCGTCCCGGGAGCCGTCGTCCACGATCAAGAGCTCCTTCTCGATCGGGACGGCGAGGACCTGCGCGACGATCTGCCGCAGCGTCTCGGCCTCGTTGTACACGGGCATGACGACCGACAGCTTCATGGGACTTCCTTCTCCCCATCGTCAGCCCGAGGCCCGAAAGTCCGAGGGATCCCTCGCTCCGCTCGGGATGACACTGGCGGGGGACTCGGGAGCTCGAAAAGATATATCGAGTAGCCCACCCGCCCGGCGGGACGGCCGCGCGTGGCAATCTCCTTCCTCAAGTTCCGCAGCGCGGCGGCGACGGAATGAGCCCCGTGATAGTCGTGAAACTCGGGCCCGACCGCGAGCTGGAACGCCGAGATCGCGACGAGCTTCCCGCGGACGCGCGGGTCCGCGGCGAAATCCGGCACGCCCGTCCGGTAGAGCACGTCGTCGCCGCCGAAGTAGACGATCGTGGGATCGGTCACGCGCCGGCGCGAAAGCTCGGCAGCGAGCCGCTTCAAATCGAGTCCCCAGTCGACGTTGGAGTCCGACAGGTGCCTCCGGCCCCGCTCGGGTCCGCCGGCGAGCGCGTTGAAGTAGGAGAGCTCGTGCGGGTGGATGAGGAGCAGCTCGTAACCGGAGACGAGGGGCAGGACAGCCAGAGCCGCCGCCGCGAGCCGAGGACGTCCACCCGCGCCGCCACGCCAGAAACGCGCGAAGACAGCCGCCCCGGCGAGAGCCAGGAAGGGGTAGACCGGGAGCATGTGCCGAATGCCGATGTTGTAGGCGGATCCGATCGATGCGAGAAACAGCACGGCGACCGGCAGGAGGAAGAGCCGTCCCTCCTCGCGAAGCTCGCGGGGCCTCCGCAGGAAGAAGACAACGACGACCCCCGTCACGATGAGAAAGGCGAGCGTGCTCTTCAGCGCAAAAGCCACGAAGAAGTACGACGGAAAACCGTGGATCGAGGCTCGTCCGAACAGATAGTTCACGCCTCCTCCGACCGCGTTCTGGCGGAGGACCGAAGCCAGCCCGCCGAGGTAGTGGGCGAGAGGACGTGAGACCGGGACGAGCGATTCGATCGCTCTCGAAAGACGGGGCGCGCCGCGGCCGGCCACCACCTCGTGGATCACCACGCGCTGATGGTCCGGATCCATCCGCGTGGTCAGCGGGGCGTACACCGCGAGCACGACGACGAGCGCCGCCGCCGCGACGCATGCGAGCTGGAGCGTCGAGATCGCGGCGGCGCGTCCCGGTCGCACGTCGCGGCGCGCCGCGAGCAGACTCTGGACGAGGAGGATCGGAATGAGAAGAACGGCGGAGAACTTCGTCGCGAGCGCCAGCCCGAGCACCACCGCCGCGAGCGCGAGACGAAGCGCTGTCGGCCGGCGCCGGGCCGCCTCCCAGGCGAGCACGGTCGCGAGGAACGCGGCGGCGGCGGCGACGTCGGTGTGGACGATGCCCGCGTGCGCGACGAGGTTGGGGTCGAGCGCCGTCAGGGCGACAGCGAAGAGACCCGCCGGCGCTCCGTAGCGCGAGGCGGCGGCGCCAAAGATCAGGATCAGCAGGACCGCGAGGACGCCGAGAAACGGCGCGCGCGCCGCGGAGGCAATCGCGTCGGGCGGGACCCGGTTCTCGAACAGGAATGAGTGCCCGAAGTCGGTGAACTGCGTTCCCATCGGAACCTGGGCCGGAGGAGGGGGAAGCGGCAGAGAGCCGAGGGCGACGCCGGCGAGCATCTTGGCGAGCGGCGGATGCTCGATGTTGACGATGGCGTTGCGGCCGACCACCTCGAACCACCCGGAGAGGATGTGGACGGGCTCGTCGGCGGAGAGCGAGTCGCCGAGGGTGTGACACCGCACCAGCGCGAGCGAGAGAAAAACGAGCGCCACGGCGACGAGCGTGGTCGCGGCGCGGGCCCGGGTCACCGGAGGGAATCCGCCGATCGCGCCGCCTTCAGGCCGGTCTCTTCCCCGCGGCCGCCTCCCGCGAGGCCACTTCTTCCGGGGCGGCCGGCGCCGCTGCCGTCCCCGGGCGGCGCCGCGCGAACGAGTGCTTGACCAGGGCGGCGAGCGCGGAGAACCCGTCTTTCAGGCGG
>DASWIB010000104.1:0-2556 GCA_036397915.1 Thermoanaerobaculia bacterium
CGCTTCGCTCGACACCGGAAGGGCCACTCGGCGAAGTCCTGATCGTCGTCGTTCTGAACGCGCGTGACGACTCGCCGGAGGAGATCCACGAGGCGAACCGGATCGCGCGGGAGCGGATCGCCGCCGCTGCATCGGCGTCGCCGGCCGTCTCCGGCTCACCGGACGCTAGCCTCTCGACCGTCGAGCGGGGCAAGCTGCTCTTGATCGACCGCGCCGTCCCCGGACACTACCTGCCGGCAGGACAGGGCGTCGGTCTCGCGAGGAAGATCGGCTGCGATCTGATACTCCGGCTCCACGAAGCCGGGCGCCTCGTCTCACCCTGGATCCATGCGACCGACGCCGACGCCCGGTTACCCCGCGATTACTTCGACCAGATCGGTAACGCGGATGCCGAACGGACCGCCGCCGCGCTCTACTTCTTCGAGCACCGGTTTCCCGAGGAAGAGGACCTCGCACGGGCGGGGCGCCTCTACGAGATCTCCCTTCGCTACTACACGCTCGGGCTGGCGTGGGCAGGCTCGCCCTACGCGTACCAGAGCATGGGGTCCTGTCTCGCAATCCCTCCTGCGGCGTATGCCCGCGCCGGCGGCTTCCCGCGGAAGAACGCGATCGAGGACTTCACCATCCTGAACGAGCTCGCGAAGATCGGATCGATCGAGCGGCTCGCGGGGACGCCCGTCGAGCTCGAAGGCCGCCTCTCGACGCGGGTGCCGGTATCGACCGGTCAGGCGCTGACGAGCCTCGTCGCCACGCGCGGCGAGGCCTTCCGCCTGCACCACCCGATCGTGTTCGCCCACCTCGCGGCGTGGCTGCGAGTGCTCGGCGCGATCGCCCGGCGCGGCGGCGATCTGGAGGCGCCTCTCGAGGAGCTGCCCCGCAGAAACCCTTTCTTCCGCGCCGACTTGCTCCAGGAGGCGCTCGGCGAAATGGGCGCGTTCGAGGTGGTGCGCGAAGCGGTCGCGCAATCAGCCGGCGAAGAGTGGCTCCTGCGCCGCCTCCACGCCTGGTTCGACGCGTTCCGCACGCGGAAGCTCGTGGAGTACCTGCGAGACGCGGGGCTGACGTCTCTTCCCTACCGCGAAGCGCTCTCGGAGGCGCCCTTCACGGGCTTGAGCTCCTCGGCCGAAGACGATCTGGAGATCCTGCGATCGGTCCTCGTCGAGGAGGAGCGAAAGCTCGCGGTCGCTCCGGCCGGGGTTCCAGCGCTCGAGCCGGAACGCGCGTAGACGGGGGGCTCGGAATGTGCCCGAGTAATCTCTTTGCGGGGAACCTTGCGGTCCCCCGAACCCCGAGCGCCCCCGGTTCCGGACGAAGGTCCAAGGTCACGGGGGGGACGCGCGCTTGACTCCTGAGGCAAACTCTCCGATCCCGCTCCTTACCTCTTGCAAACCTATGCGTCTTCGTGAATAAATATGCAGATGGACCGAATCCGTGCCAGCGTGGCGGGGGCGTCGGGGTACGCCGGCGGAGAGGTCGTGCGCTGGCTGGCGGGACACCGGCGGGTCGAGCTCATCCACCTGACGGCGTTTCGGGAGCAGGGACGGGCGTTCACCGACGTTTTCCCGAACCTCCGGGGCTTCGCTTCGCAGACGCTGAACGGCATGGGCTGGCGGCGATTGGCGGAAGAATCCGACGTCGTCTTCCTCGCGCTCCCCCACGGCGCCGCCGTGGAGGCCGTTCCCGAGATTCTCGAGGCCGGCGCCCGCGTGATCGACCTCGGGGCCGACTTCCGGCTAAAGGACCCCGCCTCGTACGCGCGCTGGTATGGCACGGCGCACGGCGCCGCTCACCTGCTCGAGCGAGCCGTCTACGGACTGCCCGAAGCGAACCGCGATTCTCTGCGCTCCGCGAAGCTCGTCGCGAATCCCGGGTGTTACCCGACTGCGGCCGCACTGGCTCTGCTGCCGCTCGTCAAGAGCGGTCGCGTGCGGGGCCCCCTGATCGTGGACGCGAAGTCGGGCGTCTCGGGTGCGGGCCGGAACCCTTCCGCGACGACCCACTTCTCGGAGGTCAACGAGAACGTGAGGCCGTACAAGCTCGGCGAGCACCGGCACGGTCCCGAGATGGAGCAGACGTTCGCGGCGGCCGGCGTGCCCGTGGCCGTCTACTTCGCGCCGCACCTGACTCCGATGACGCGCGGGATCCTCGCAACCTGCTACGCGCCGCTCGCCGAGCCCCTTTCCTCCAACGAGGCGCTCGCGCTCTATCGTGAGGCGTATCGCGACGAGCCGTTCGTGCGCGTCCTCGAGGACGAGCTGCCGCAGACGAAGGCGACGCTCGGATCGAATTTCTGCGACGTCGCCGTGCGCGTCGATGGCGAGCGGCGGCTCGCGGTCGCCGTATCCGCGATCGACAACCTGGTCAAGGGTGCGGCGGGACAGGCGATCCAGAACATGAACCTGATGTTCGGCTTCCCGGAGACCGAGGGGCTCTGGGTGCCCGCGGTTTTTCCATAGGGCAAGGAGTGTGTCCGAGTAATTTTCGCGGGGGCCTTGCGGTCCCCCGAACCAACTAGATTGTTGAGTATTTGTCGGTGGGGGACCTTGCGGTCCCCCA
>DASWIB010000105.1:0-3849 GCA_036397915.1 Thermoanaerobaculia bacterium
GCGTGGGACACCTACTCGACCCTTCATATGGCGACGCTGCACGACCGAGCGACCACACCGGAGACACGAAGGCTGCTCTGGCGCGTGAGCGTCACCGGAAAGGCGCCGACCTACGAGAGGAACGCGTCTCGCCCAGCGTGAGACGAGCGAGGAGGAAGTGCGGAAAAAAGTCGCGCACCTCGGTCCGATCCTGACCGAGATCTTCGAGGAGGCGGCGGATCGCAAGGAATCGCCGCTTTAAGCCGCCGAGCGTCGCGTCGCCCGCGTCCGCGGAGGGAAACTTGTTTGAGACGAATCCGCATCCTCAGAGGATGATAGGTCCCCTTTGTTTTGGAGGCCGGTTCGGCGACTCGAAGTAGAAAATCCTCGAGACTCCCCGGCACGTCCGGCAGACCGTCGCCGGCAGGTCACAACCGCGTCATAACCTTTCCACAATTCTGCCGTTCCAAGGGCACGCTCTCTCGCTAGCCTCTAACCATGGAGAGCCCGACGAGGAACAAAAGGCATCTCCGGGTGGGGATTCGGGCTGGTCTTCTCGCTCGCAACGAAATGGACCGCATTCGTCGCGACAAGCGACAAAAGGGTCGGCGATGAGCTCGAGCGAGCGTGATTGCATTCCACCCGGGTTGCCGCCGGTTTCGCGTAGTCGGCCGCACGTGGCCATTATCATGGACGGCAACGGCCGCTGGGCCCGCGCCCGGGGCAAGCCCCGCACGTTCGGGCACCGCGCGGGCGCCGAGGCGGTGCGCCGCACCGTCAAGGCGGCGGCCCGACAGGGAGTTTCCGTTCTGACGCTCTATGCCTTCTCCGCCGACAACTGGGGACGCCCGCGCGAAGAGGTCGACACGCTCCTCGCGCTTTTCGAGAAGTACCTGAGAGTGGAGACGAGCCGATGTCTCGGAAACGGAATCCGTTTGCGGGTGATCGGCCGACGCGATCGCCTCCCGGGCTCGCTCCAGCTCGAAGTCGCGAGGGCGGAGGCGCGCACTGCCGGTGGGACCCGGATGCTCCTGCGCATCGCGGTCGACTACTCGGCGCGCGACGCCATCCTGGCCGCCGCCGCGGAGAGGCGGGAGGCCGGCGCCGGACGGGAGGACTTCGCAGAGGCACTGGCCCGCGTCA
This sequence comes from Thermoanaerobaculia bacterium, assembly GCA_036397915.1. Taxonomy (GTDB): domain Bacteria; phylum Acidobacteriota; class Thermoanaerobaculia; order UBA5066; family Gp7-AA6; genus Gp7-AA6. The sequence continues at coordinate 1,123 of DASWIB010000105.1, forward strand.
TCCACGGGGGTGAGGCCCGGGACGTCGATCTTCTCATCCGCACGGGCGGGGAGCAGCGGCTCTCCGACTTCCTTCTGTGGGAGAGCGCCTATGCCGAGCTCTACTTCACCGATCGCACGTGGCCCGACTTCGACGGAGACGATCTGGCGAAGGCGCTCGCGTGGTTCCGCGGCCGCGAACGGCGCTTCGGCGGGCTCCCGCAGGCGCCGCCTTCGCTCGAGGCGCTCACCGGGAAAGGTGCGCGATGAAGACCTACGTTCCAAGCGCTCTCGCGGTCGCACCCGTGCTCGACTCTGATGTGAAGCCAAGCGCGCCGACACCCAACACCGCTCTTCTCATCAACCCCTTTTACCGGAAGGACCCCCACGCCAGCTTCGGCAAGCACGTCTTGACACCGTCGCTCGCGCTCACCAGCATCGCGGGGGCAACGCCCCGGCACTGGGAGGTGAGGTACTGGGACGAGAACTTGCTCCAGGGACCTCCGCCGTGGGACCCGTTCCCTCGAGTGGTGGGCATCACGGTGCACCTGACGTTCGCGCGCCGCGCCTACGAGCTCGCGGACTGGTATCGCGCGCGGGGCGCAACGGTCGTGCTCGGCGGGCTCCATGTCCTCTCCTGCCCGGAGGAGGCGGCCGCGCACGCGGACGCGATCGCGGTGGGCGAAGGTGTGCAGCTCTGGCCACAGATCCTGGATGACATCGAACAGGGACGGCTCCGGCGCCGGTACGACGGGAGCTACCGCCGTCCCTACCGAGACGAGCCGCCGCCGCGCCGGAGCATCCTGCCGCGCGAGAGCTTCCTGACGACGACCAGCGTCATCGCGACGCGCGGCTGCCACAACCGCTGCGGCTTCTGCTACCTCTCGACCGAAGGCCTCGACATGCCGTACCAGGTCCGCGATCCCGAGCAGGTAGCCGCCGAGATCGAAGCCGACGGGCAGCCTTATGCGGTCTTCGTCGACAACAACCTCGGATCGAAGCCGGATTACCTGCGCCGCTTGTGCCTGGCGCTCCGGCCGCTGCGCCGGATCTGGAGCGCGGCCCTGACCATCGACGTCACGGACGATCCATCTCTCGTGAGGGAGATGGCGATCGCGGGCTGCACCGGGGTATTCGTGGGGTTCGAGTCGCTCACGGACGAGAACCTGGTCGAGGCGCGGAAGCGGACGCCGCTCGCCGTCGACTACGCGAGGAGGGTCCGGATCCTCCATGACTACGGCATCCAGGTGAACGGGAGCTTCGTCTTAGGCTTCGACCACGACGGACCCGATGTGTTCGAAAGGACCACCGCCTGGATCGAGGAGCAGCGGCTCGAGTGCGCCACGTTCCACATCCTCACGCCTTACCCGGGGACACCGCTCTTCTCGAGGATTGCGGCCGAAAGCCGCATCCTCCATCGCGATTGGGACCTCTACGATACGGCGCACGTCGTGTTCCGGCCGGCGCGGATGGCGCCCGAGGAGCTGGCCGAGGGCTACGCGTTCTGCTACGAGCGGCTCTTCTCCCACCGCTCCATCTGGAAGCGCCGGCCGGCGGACCTCCGCGCGGTGCTCCCGTACCTCGCCATGTCGTATCTCTACAAGCGCTCGAATTTCCTTTGGCATCAGCTCATCCGCCACCGGCTCACCGCCGCCGTCTGGCGGCCGCTGGTCGAGGCGACGCGCCTTCGGCACCTGAAGTTCCGGCGGCGGCTTCTGGCCAGAGCTCCTTCACCGTCTCCCGGAGCCGTGGTGAGCGCCGGCGTGTGATCTCTGGGTGCGCGAGCCTTCAGAACGCTCCCGCGTAGGCGTTGAGCGCCGGTTGCCCTCCCAGATGGGCGTAAAGAACCCGTGAGCCGTCGGAAATGCGTCCGGTCCGCACGAGATCGATCAGCGCCGCCATCGACTTTCCCTCGTACACCGGATCCGTGAGCATGCCCTCGAGGCGCGCGCAGAGACGGATCGCTTCGACGGTCTTTTCGTCGGGAACACCGTAGCGGCCTCCGTGCCACTCGTCGAGGAGCACGATCTCCTCGTCCTCGAGCTCGCGCCGCAGGCCGATCGCCATGGCCGTTCGCCGCGCGATCCGCGCGACCTGGTCGCGAGTCTGCGCAACGGTCGCCGAGGCGTCGATTCCGAGCACGTCTCGTCGACGCTCCTGCAATGCGAAACCGGCGATCATCCCTGCCTGGGTCGATCCCGTGACCGAGCAAACGATGACGGTGTCGAAGAACGTTCCGAGCGCCCGCTCCTGTTCCTGGACTTCCATCGCCCATCGCGCGAAGCCGTGGCCGCCGAGAGGATGATCGGAGGCACCCGCGGGAATCGCGTACGGCTTTCCCCCCCGGGCCTTCACGGACTCGATCGCCTCGTCCCAGCTCGGGCGGAAGCCGATATCGAATCCGGCGTCGACGATACGAACGTCGGCGCCCAAGATTCGGGACAGGAGAACGTTCCCCACCTTGTCGTAAACCGCGTCGGGCCAATCCACCCAGTGCTCCTGCACCAGGACGGCGGAAAGACCGAGATGCGCGGCGACCGCGGCGACCTGGCGTGTGTGATTCGACTGAATCCCGCCGATCGAGACCAGGGTGTCGCACCCTTGTGCGAGGGCCTCGGCGGCGAGGTACTCGAGCTTTCGGACCTTGTTGCCGCCGAACGCGAGGCCGGAGTTGCAGTCCTCCCGCTTCGCCCAGAGGTCGACCTTGCCGCCGAGGTGCCGGCCCAAGCGCTCGAGGCGGTGGACGGGC
>DASWIB010000106.1:0-1837 GCA_036397915.1 Thermoanaerobaculia bacterium
GGCGCTCACATCGTCCTCGCGGGAAAGAAACTTCTCCTGGAGGCCGCCGTCGCCGTTCCCTCTCCCCAGGACGCCCGCCCCGTCTTTCTGATTCCACATCCCGAGGGCGTCCTCGTCGGAACGACCGACATCTATCACGAGGGAAGTCTCGACGACCCTCGCCCGACGAAAGAAGAGGTCTCGTATCTTCTGGGCGCGGTGAGGGCCCATTTCCCCGCGGCTTCCATCGCCCAGGCCGACATCGCCGGGGCGTTCGCGGGATTGAGGCCGATCCTCGACACCCATGCCGAGAGCCCATCGGAGGCGACCCGTGAGGAGGAGCTGTGGGAGGAGGAGGGCCTGCTCTCGGTAGCCGGCGGAAAGCTCACCACCTGGCGCGCCACCGCCGAAGACGTCGTCGATCGCGCGCTCTCTCTTCTCCCAGAGGAGCGCTCCGGTCTCGCCTCTCCCTGCCCGACGGCGGGCACTCCCCTCGCGGGATCGGCGCCGGTGGATCTCGCGCGGCGTCTCGTGGAAAGCCACGGAATTTCCGAGGCCATTGCCGCGGGAATGGCGCGGCGGCTGCGCGCGACTGCCTTCTTATGTCCTCTGCTGGCGCAGAGTCCCAAGGAGCTTCGACCGCTCCTCCCGGGAACCGACGTCACCGCGGCGGAGATCCGCGCCCACCTCCGGTTCGGCGCCGTCGTCCACCTCGAAGATCTGCTCCTTCGTCGCGTGCGACTCGGGATGTGGAGCCCCGAGCTCGCCCGTGACCTCGCACCGCGACTCGGCTCGCTCGCGCGGAAAGAGCTCGGCTGGGACCGGAGACGGTGGGGCCAAGAGCTCGACCGGTTCGAGAGTTCCCTCGAGGGCTGGACGACGACGGGAGTCCGCTGAGCCCGCCTTCGGGTGGTCGGACGGGGAGGGAAGCTCCGTTGGAAAAGCGAGCGGTGCGCTCCGATTCAATGCGCTATAGAAGCTGTCTTCTTGCCCTGACCGGTTCCTGAGAAGCTTTACGGGTTTCTGACGGGGACGGATGTACAATTCCAGTGCCAAGCATTCCAACAGGTGGTAATGAAATGTCCCGGCTCGAGTCGCAGGTCCTCATCGCGTCGGACGACCGGGAGCTGACCGCCGCCCTCGGGCGGTTGCTCGCCCAGTACCGGCCTGACGTGGCCGCAGGGAACGCCGCGTCGGTGCTTGCGCTCGTCGCGCGCGGCGACGCCCTCCGGCTGGTGATCCTCGGCGATTCGGGATCCGACTCTTGTGCGCTCGATCTGCTCCAGACCATCAAGGAGCGCCACCCCGACCTCGCTGTCCTCGTCGTCAGCGCCCATCCGACGGTCGAGCACGCCACCGAGTCGATTCGACGCGGCGCCGAGGATTTCGTGCCGGTGCCGTACTCGGAAGAAGTCGTCAGCAAGGAAGTCGCCCGCATCCTCGAAGCGGCCGAGCTGCGCGCACGGGTCGCGAGCCTCGATCGGCTGGTCGCGACACGGTACGGCTTCGAACGGATCGTCAGCCGCTCTGCCCGCATGAACGCCGTGCTCGATCGGGCGACCGCCGCATCGCGCAGCGACACGCCGGTGCTGATTGTGGGGGAGACCGGGACCGGGAAGGAGCTCCTTGCGCGCGCGATCCACGCGAACAGCCGCCGCGCGAAACGCTCGTTCGTGCCGATCAACTGCGCCGCCCTGCCGCGCGATCTTATCGAGAGCGAGCTCTTCGGCCACCGGCGCGGCGCGTTCTCCGGCGCCACGTCGGACCACGCCGGGCTCTTCGCCGCGGCGCACGGCGGCACCGTGCTGCTCGACGAGATCGGCGAGCTGCCGCTCGATGCGCAGGCGAAGATGCTCCG
>DASWIB010000107.1:0-5619 GCA_036397915.1 Thermoanaerobaculia bacterium
GCCGGTGATCGTTTCGGGAAACGCGGCCGTCGCGCTCGTGTCGGAAAAGCATCCGCTCGCGTCGCTCGAATTTGCCGAGATTCTGGCGACCTCCGACCTGCCCGCCGGCGTCGCGAACCTGATCTCCGGGCGCAAGGAGGAGCTCGTCCCGCACCTCGCGCGCCACATGGACGTGAACGCGATCGCGGATGCGGGCGGCGACCGGGCGCTGTCGAAATCGATCGCCGCGGACGCCGCCGTGAACGTGAAGCGCGTGAAGAGCTACAGGGTCGCCGACTACTTCGACGAGAACGCGCAGGGCCTCGACTTCATCGAAGCGTTCACCGAGATCAAGACGACCTGGCACCCGATCGGGGTGTAGCACTCGTGCGGCGACTCGTCGCAATCGGCCTCGCCGCCCTGATCAACCTCCTCCTGCCTGATCAAACTGCCGCGGAAGCGGGACAGTGGAGACCCTCCGGGCCCACAGGTCACGTGAACTTCATCACTCAAGATCCTGGCCCTGCGAGTACCGTCTATGCCACAGGCGGAGGCGTCTTCAGAAGCTCTGACCATGGGGATACCTGGGAGCTGGTTACAACCTTCCAGATAGATGTCTTGGTCGTCGATCCGGGCAACCCCTCCGTGCTCTATGGAAGCAGCTCGATTCCGGAGCGAGGAGTGTTCAAGAGCATGGACGGCGGACGGACGTGGACACCCGCGAACAATGGCCTTCGACCATTCACCTGGCTGCTTTTTCACTCGGCGGGACCCGATCACGTTTACGGCGTTGACGACCGAGGGGTGTACGAAACGACCGATCAAGCCGCAACGTGGCGACAGGTCTCACAGGGACTGTTCAACATCTCGGCTTTCAGTCCCGACGGCGGTCATACGCTCGTCACGCGCGACCGTGACTTCCGCGCAATCGCGCGGGTCGTCCCGATCGAGCTGGAAGTCTCCTAGGAGCCGCCTCCCGCCAGCTTCCGGATCTCCGCCTCTTCCAGCCCGTAGTGCAGCCAGTCGTCCTGCTTCGCGCCGAGCCGGTCGTAGAACTTGATCGCCCGCACGTTCCAGTCGAGCACCGCCCACTGAAGGCGCCACGCGTTGCGCTTGACGGCCTCCTGCGCGAGCGCCGCCATCAGAGCCTCCCCCACTCCGCGGCTCCTTGCCGCGTCCGACACGACCAGGTCCTCCAGATAGAGGAACGGCCGCGCGCGAAAGGTCGAGCCGGGCGTCTCGTAGAAGAGCGCGATCCCTTCGATCCGACCATCCACCTCCGCGACCAGCGCCTCGAGCTTCTCCGTATCGAAAATCCAGGAGAGAAGCCTCGCGGCCTCCTCGTCGTCGGGCGGGCGGAGCTTCTCGAAGCGCGCAAGCTCCCGGTCGAGCTCCACGATGCGCGCTCCGTCGTCGCGGACGGCGCGGCGGATCGTCATCGGCATGGCGTATTCAGCCCCCTCATCCCCTCCCCCTCCCGCAGTGGGAGGGAGTTCGGCGGCGCCTCCTCGAGGCGCGGCTTTGATCTATTTCGCGTTGATGACCTTGTCGAAATCGACCTTTCCGAGCAGCTTCATCGCCTCGTCGCGTTCGACGTTCGCGCCCTGCGCGAGGACGAGGCGGGACGGGGACGCGAGCACAGTCACGAGCGTCGTCGGGTTTCCACCGGAACGATCCGTGACCGCAAACGCGGTCAGCCCCGCGACCGTGAGCTCCCGCGTCTCGACATTGGGCGCGCGGGAGGCCTCGACGACCGCCTTGCGGATCGCGCCGGCCAGGTCTTTCCCCGGCCCGTAGTCCTGCACGACGAGGCGGAACTGTTTCACCGAGGTCGCGCTCTCGATTCGCTGGAAGAACCGCGACACCTCCGTGTACGTCCCCATCTCGTTCTCGTCGGTGTCCGGGAGCGGGTCCCGGGGCGCGGCGGCGTAGCCGGGCAGCTCCGTCGGAAGGCCGTCGCGCAGCGAGAGCGGCCACACCGCCTTCGTCGGTCCGGCGAAGAGGCTTGCCGACGAGAGAGCGGCGGCGGCCAGGACGACGCTAAGTCTCACGGACACAGGATAACGCCGAACGGCACGATTCTTGATCCTCCGCCCAGGGGGTGCGGACCGCAAGGTCCCCCGCCGACAGATCACTCGGACATATTCCTGGTCGCGCGCCCTCTCCGCGCGCCGAGGAGGAAGCTCATGAAATCGCTCGCGATGTCCCTCGCCCTGGCGATCGCCGCCGTCGCCGCGATCGCGGCCTCTCAAGAAACGAGCGTCACTTCACCGGCCAACGCCAACCCGCCGACGCCGGTCACCGCGACAGCGCTCGCGCCGTCGAGCGAGACGAAGACCCAGATCTCGGCCGTCTACGGCACGGTCACCGCTTACGAGCCGGGGCGCTCGATCACGCTCCTGCGCCCGAACGCGACGGCCGTCACCTACACGATCGACGGCAGGTCGACGATCCCCTCGAGCCTCGCCGCCGGCCGGAAAGTCGTCGTTCGAACGATCACGCGGCCGGGACTCGACCGCCCGCTGGTGCAGAAGGTGACGTACTCGCGCAAGACGAGGAGCACGATGGTCAAGTAGACGGACGCGTAATCGGCCCCTCACCTCCGAAGGAGAGGGAAAAAGAAGCCCCTCACCCCGACCATCCACCGGGAAAGGGGGCAGCCCTTCGGCCGCGGCGGTAGACTCCGCACCCGAACTCGAAATGGACGAAGTCTCCCGCGCGCGGATCCGAGTCTTCTTGAACGACCCGGCGGCGCGCGGGCAGCAAGCGGTTCCTTCCGACCCCCCTCTCGACACGGAGCGCGCTCCGTGGGGCTTTCGCGTCGAAGGACAGGGGGCCCCCCCGCCCCACCCGCGGCCCTACGAGCCCGACACGCCCGAGTTCCTGCACTGGCAGATCGCGTCGGCCCTCGCGCGGGGACGCACGCTCTGGTCGCGCCTCCTGCCGAAAGCCGGGACGTGGATCCCCGGACCCGTCCTCCCGTCGATTCCGGTCGCGGGGGAAGGTCTGAACGCCTTCTACGACCGGCGCGCGCTCCACTTCTTCCGCGACGTGGACGCGAAGACCGGCGCGCTCGTGCACTCCGGCGACAGCCCGGACGTCGTCACGCACGAGCAGGGACACGCCATCCTCGACGCGATCCGGCCCGACCTGTGGGACGCGCCGCACTTCGAGGTCGCCGCGTTCCACGAGGCGTTCGGTGACATCGCCGCAATCCTCGCCGCGCTCGAAGAGCCGGAGATCGTGCGCGCGGCCCTCGACGAGACGCGCGGATCGATCGATCAGTCGAATCTCGTATCGCGACTGGCCGAAGAGCTCGCGGCGGCGATCGTCGCCCGGTACGGGCCGGGAGCGGCTCTTCCGAATGCTCTTCGCGATGCGGTCAACCCCTTTTCGTATCGCGCGCCGCGCTCGCTCCCGGAAGAGGCGCCCGCCGACGAGCTGTCGCGCGAGCCTCACTCGTTCTGCCGCGTGATCACCGGCGCCTGCTGGAACGTGCTCGTGAAGCTGTACACCGCCGAGCCCGGCTCCGCCGGCAACTCCGACGACCGCGCTCCGGCGCTCGCGCGGGCAGCCCGAGCGCTCGGAGGGCTGATCGCGGCGGCGGCCGGGAGCGCTCCGCCGGGCGCCGCTTTCTTCCACCGGTTCTCCGTCGAGCTGCGCGACGCGGCCGGTGACGATGACGCCGCGCGCTCCGCGATCACGGAAGCGCTGCTCTCCCGCGCTCTGATCACCCGGGCGGACGAGCTTCCGAGGGGCGAGCGTCCGGAAGTCCGCGCCGCGATGGCGCTCGCAGGGGAGGCCCTGCCGACCCGTCTCCTCGATGCGCTGCGGGAACGGCTCGGCGCCTCGCGCGAGGAGGAGATCCTGGTGCGCGTTCGGCGCGACGGCAGCCTCGCGGGGCGGCGCACCAGAGACCTCGTCCTGACCGGCGCCGAGTGCGGTCCGGCGGAGGGCGCGGCGGTCGAGATCTCCGACTGTTTTACAGTGACGGTAGAAGAGAGCGGGCACGTCACCGCTTCCCGCATCGAGACCGCCGGCCCCGAGGACGAAGAGGACGCGCGAGAGTTCGTTCGGACGCTCGCGCGGAACGGGCGGATCGCGGCGGATGGAGAAATCGATTCGGCCCGTCTGTACCGCGAAGGCCAGTCGCACTTCGTCACGCGCGAGCGGGACGGCGTGCGGCGCCTGCGGCGCGCGTGGGTTGACGGAGGAGGACCATGAAACGCGGAACCCGAGCTCTTCCCTTCGCGATGATTCTCGTGGCTGTCGCTTGCGCGTCGACGAACGGCCCTTCGCCCCCAGCGGCGCTCCTCTCTCCCGCCGAGCTCGTCGCCTCACTCGCCGAGGTCGCGAACGGCCGCAACGCCGACCTGGCGGAGACCGGTCTGGTCCTGAAGTCGATCCAGCTGAAGCTCCTCGTCGGGCGCGAGCGCCGGAGCGGAGGGCACGCGAGCTTCCTCGTCCTCGACGCCGAGGCTTCGCGGCGAAGCGAGGTGTCCTTTGCGCAGACCTTCACGCTCGAGCTGCCGCCTCCCGAGCGCCGCCGGTCGGCGGCGAAGACGATCGCGGTCGCGGCTCCGGGAGTTGCGGACTTCGTCGAGGCGGCGATGGCGGTGGCGCGGGAGCTCGCGGACGCCGCGGCGCGCGAAGGAATTCCCCAGAAGCTTCGAGAAGTGGAGCTCACGGCGAAGATCGTCCGGTCGACGCGGGTCGAGGGCGGGATCGCGTTTCGAGGGCTCGACGCGGCGTCTTTGGGCGGCGGCACGAGTCGGGGAGCCGAAGAGACGAACACCATTCGTCTCGTATTCGGTGCTCGCTGAGAAACGTGCCCCGCGGTCCTTCGGGCCTGCGGCCCTCAGGATGACTAAGGCCTGCGGCCCTCAGGATGACTAAGGCCTGCGGCCCTCAGGATGACAGGGCCTGCGGCCTCACGATGGGAGAGCGCTCCCTGCCGCGCTCACGATGACCGGCACACAAATCGGGATAGGGGGGAGCCTTGCGGCTCCTCCCCTCCCACACCACCGTGCGTACGGGTCCGTACACGGCGGTTCGGCTGGTCAAGGCGTCACAAGTTCTGACGCCGGGCTTTCCGACGTGCTTCACCATGAACGGCTCGGTCCCTTCGTGCAGAGCCTCGGAGGCTTCACCTCTTCCCCCTACTCAAAGGCCAGCTCCATCTGGCTTTTCTGCCGCTTGCCGCTCACGAGTCGCGCCGCCTACTCACCTCTCCCATTTACCCCTCTTCGGGAGGGGCACCGTTCGAGCCTTCGATCTGACATCGCAGATCTACTACGCCCTCTGCTGACTCCTGCGCCGCGATCGGAAAACCTCACAGCTCCCCCAGTCCCTCATCGGGGACACGACGCAGATCTCCCGAGGTAAGTCCAACCGCCTTCCGCGCACAACCGCCGGATTTACGTTCTGCACCCTTGATGGATACGGACTTCGCAGTCATTGGCCCGCTCGTCCAGCGCTCACGCCTCATATCCGGTTCTTCTCCATCGGCTCGCGCGTTTGCTCCGCGCTTCCTTCAGACCCCGCCTCACGACGACGCCCTTGCGCTTCGCTAACCCTTCACCTCCATCAGGTCGGGTAGGGGACTCTCACCCCCAAGCTGTCGGACATGCTCGGCACACC
>DASWIB010000108.1:0-21407 GCA_036397915.1 Thermoanaerobaculia bacterium
ACGCGCGGAGCGCGAAGCGCCTTCGCGCGTCATCCCGAGCGAAGCGAGGGATCTCTCCCGAGTTAGTCAGAGATCCTTCGCCGCCTTCGGCGGCTCAGGATGACAGGGAGATGCCGCGGCTTAGGATGACAGGGAGACGCCGGCGACTCGTGAAGACCTGACCCCGCAATTCCCTATAATCCCTTCGGCAGGTCCTTCCTCACCGAATCCTCGTACAGCGAGTCGAGCAGCGTCACGGCGTCCAGGCCCGCGGGAGTGCGGGTCGTCGGGAGCGCGATCCGGACGGTGTAGATGTGGTCCCCCGTCTCCCCTGTTCGGGGGTTCTTCACGCCCTTGCCGCGCAGGCGGAACTTCTGTCGCCCCTGCGTCCCCGCCGGGATCTTCGCGCGGTACGTCCCGTGAATCGTCGGCACATCGATCTCCGCTCCGGAGTACGCCTCTTTCACGGTGATCGGCACGATCCCGTGGATGTCGTCGCCGATGCGCTCGAAGTAAGGATGGGGCGTGACCCGCACCGTCACGAAGAGGTCGCCCGCCTCGCCCCCGCGCAAGCCCCGACCACCCTTGCCCGGGATGCGGATCGTTCCGCCATCCGCAGTTCCCTCCGGGATCCGGATCCGCACGCGCTCGGATTCCGGGACTCTTCCCGCGCCGCGGCAGGTCGCGCAGACGCTCTTGCCGACGCGACCCGTTCCGCCGCACGTCGGGCACTCCTTTTCGCGGCGCAGCGAGAGAGAAGCCGTCCCGCCGAGTACCGCGTCACGGAAGGAAACCTCGATCGTTCCGTACGCCGCCTCTCCCTTTTCCGAACCGGTCCGGAACCGCGACGCGCCGCCGAACAGGTTGCCGAAGAGGTCCGAGAAGTCGGTGGACTCGAAGGAGACGTTTCCGAACGGCGCGCCTCCGCCGCCGAAAGGTGATCCGGCGCCGCCAAACCCGGCGGCGGCCTCCGCATCGAACCCCGCGGACGCAGCCGCGTGCCCGAAGCGGTCGTACGCGCGGCGCTTCTCCGCATCCTTCAGTACGTCGTAGGCCTCCTGAACTTCCTGGAAGCGCTTCTGCGAAGTCTTGTCGCCCGGGTTGACGTCGGGGTGGAGCTTCCGGGCGAGCCGGCGGTACGCCTTTTTGATCTCGGCGTCGGACGCCCCCTTGGAAACGCCCAAAACCTCGTAGTAATCGCGCTTTTTCATTACTTTGCGCGATTATACGCAGCCCGAAATCAGGACTTTGATACCCGACCAGGGTCTAATATTATTAGTCGCAAATCCTCTGGTATCTAATTCTATAAGGCTCGAAAAGGCGGGGACGGGTGGCCATCGACGACATCGATCTCCGGATCCTCGACATGCTGCAGCGGAACGGCAAGCTCTCGCAGGCGAAGATCGCCGGCGCCGTCGGGCTGACCACTCCGTCCGTCAACGAGCGCATCAAGAAGATGGAGCGCCACGGGATGATCAAGGGCTTCGTGGCGCTGCTCGATCACGAGAAGATGGGTCTGCCGCTGACCGCGTACGTGGACGTCGCGCTCGAGCATCCCCGGTTCGAGAAGGCCTTCATCGACGATCTGGAGAGGCTTCTGGCGGTCCAGGAGTGCCACTACCTCGCGGGTGATTTCGCCTATCGCCTCAAGGTGAAGGCCTCCAACCCCGGATCGCTGGCGGATTTCATCCAGCACCGGCTCCTCACGATCCGTGGCGTGTCCCGAGCGAGGACATGTCTCTCTCTCGCCGCGAAGAAGGAGTCCACACTCCTGCCGCTGGTGGAGGAAGAGAAAGAGAAGTAGGGATCCGGAGCACCCAAAGGTCAGGGGGTACGGCATACGGATCAGAGGCCCGGGATCAGGGATCAGAAGAGAGTCCTCGGGGTCTACTGTTCCCGCCCCCTGATCCCTGGAACTTCGCCAGGAATGTGTCCGAGTAATCTCTTTGCGGGGGACCTTGCGGTCCCCCGAGCCCCCTGGTGACTGCTCGTCCCGGTCCCTCAACATCGGCTACCCCGGCGAGACGGAGGGCGTCCGCCCGGCTTTCGCCGGACGGATCGGCCTGAAGGCCTCTTATGGCGGGAACCCTAAAAGTTGCGGAGTAAGCGTGGCCGGGCCGCGCGGGAGTCCGGGCGGTCGGTGCAGAAGGCGTAGGTGGCGGGACCGCTTGCTTGCACTGACATAACCGTTGGGACCGGGCGGATGCAAGCACAGTGCCACGCACGGTGTCGCCCTCAGCTCATCGACGACTATCGTCGACTACGCCGACGCGCCGCCTATGACAAGTTGGAGGTGATGGAAGGCTCGCCCGAGCCGGAAGCTGAAGCTCGCGAGTTAGAACCGGAACGCTGCTCCCGCGTTCGCGGTCAGAAGGTAGCGGTTCGTGTCCGAGAAGACCTTGTGAAGGGTGATCCGGCCCACGATCGAGAGGTGCGAGATCACGCGCAGACTGCCGTCAATGCCGATGTGGAAACCGAGGACGGTCTCTTTCGAATCCCGAAAACCCTCGAGCCCTGCCTCGACCCGGTCGGGATCGACCTCGTACCCTCCGATCCCACCGAAGATCCCCGACGTGTAATCGCCCTCCCAGAATTGGTAAGACGTGCCAATGGTCAAGTAGTCGATCCCCACTTTCAGGTCGGGCAGGACCACCTCTTCGCCGTCGATTTCGGCTGTCTGCCCCGCTTTCGATCCCTTGGTTTTCATCGATCCGAATGTTGCTCGCAAGAGGACGCGATCTTCCAACCGGAAATCGACCCACGCATTCGCGTCACGCGGATCGAACCTGCCGACCCCGATGCGATGCTCGACGTCGTTCGTGAGACCGATGGAGGCGCCGGCCCCCCAGTCCTGCGCGAGACCGGGCATCGCGCAAGACGCGAGGAGAACGAGGATCAAGCCCGATTTCTTACCGATCGACACGTGCACCTCCTCGAGTCCGTTCGACTCTACACGATGTACGGAGTTCGCCCGGTGACGGTCCAAGAATCGGCGCATGCTTCTTTGCCCGCTGGAAAACACGCCTGACGGGAGAGGGAGCACGATTTCGTTGGCGGCGGCGCTCGAGAGAATCGGCCGGATTGCGACGAACTTCGTCCTGCCGTCCCGCTGCCTCGCCTGCGACTCGCGGCCCGTCGAGGAGCTCTTTCGCGGCGGAGTCTGCGATGCCTGCTGGCGAGCACTGCCGCGTGCCGCGGGGCCGCGCTGCGCCGTCTGCGACGAGCCGCTCGCCGCGCTCGGCGCCGAGCGGTGTGGACGCTGCATGATCCATCCGCCCGCGTTTCGCTCGATGCGCGCGGCCGCGCCGTATCGGGGGACGGCGCGCTCGATTCTCCTCGCGTTCAAGTTCCGCGGCGCCGACTATCTCGGGCCGCGTCTCGCGCAGGTGTTGGTCGAGCGGTTCCACTCCGGAGACCGCGACGAGGCGTTCGGCTTCGAGGAAGTCGTCGCGGTGCCCGCGACCCGTCGCTCCCTCCGCCGGCGTGGCTATCACCCGGCGGACCTCCTCGCCGAAGCCGTCGCGAAGCGCCTCCGGGTCCCGTTCGCACGCGGCCGCCTGCGCAAAACCCGCGAGACCGTTCGCCAGAGCGGGCTGCCCCTCGAACGGCGGCGCGCCAACGTGCGCGGCGCGTTTGCCGCGAGCGGCCGCGTACCGCGAAGGCTCCTGCTCATGGACGACGTCGCCACATCGGGCTGGACGGCACGTGAGTGCGCCGCCGTGCTCGCCCGCGCGGGAGCCGAAGAGTTGGACGTCTGGTGCTTCGCGCGCGCCTCGCGCGACGACCTCGATCCGGACACGCTTTCCTGACGGGCGTCTGTTCCTATCTGTGTTCCGCACGCCGAGCCGAATCTGGTGAACCGCCGGGTCGTCGCCGCACTGCTCCTCGCGCCACGGCCGATCCCCGGGGGTGGAACGGCGTGACGTCGCCGGAGAGACGCTCGACCAGGCGCTCGAAACGGGGCGGGCGCCGGGTTTTCGCCTAACCCCTCATGCCTCATGCCTTACGGTCCGTCTGAATCCGGGCAGGGGGGAATAGCTATTGACTTGCCGGGATTCTATACTTCGACGTTGGACCCGTCGGGTCCGTCTATGCGAAGGAGCGCCACCGCATTTGTCGCGTCGACCCTGACGCTCTTCGGAGCGGGTGGAATCGCGCTTGCCTCGCCTCCTCCGCATGCCCCTCCCATTTCGGGCGTGGTGCGGCATGTCGAGCAGCCGATCTCGGGTGCGCTCGTCATCTTCTACAACCTCGCGGACACGACGCTCACGCGCTCGCGTTCCGCCGCGGACGGGACGTTCGTCGTCGCGTCCGCGCCGGTGGGTATCTACGACCTGGTCGCCTACAAGAAAGGCTTCCTGCCGTCGCTCGTACGGCTGTGGCACCAGGCGCTTCCCGAACGCGTGAGCTCGGTTGAGATCAAGCTCGCCGCAGCGGGAAGGCAGCCCGGCGCTCCTTCGACTTCTTCGACCCTCTGGGAGCTCCGCGACCGCCTTCCGGGAGACGTGCTCCGCGAGATCGCCCTCGAGGAAGTCGCGGAGGCGCCGCCGGCATCGCTCGACCGTATTCGGCTCGACCGGCTGATCGCCGGAGAGCTCCGGACCGTGACCGACGTCGGAGGCGGCGACGCGGCTCTCTCGCGCGCCGCGGTCGGGGTTCGCGGCGGGCTGCCCAATGGCTGGAAGTACGATCTTCACGGCGACTACGCAGCCGTCTCGGAGTCGGAGGAACGGTCGGAAGAGATCGCGAGCGGCAACACCGCCGGCTTCGCGCTCGACGTGGCAACCTCGCCGATCGACAGCGTGCGTCTCTCGACCCGGCGTCATTCGATTCACTTCGGCGACGACGGGCCGGCGAGCCTCCAGAGCCACGGCGTGAGCTGGAGCCGGGGCGGCCGCGAGGGCACCGTGGAGTCGGTCGGCGCGCGCTACATCGAAGAGGCCAATCTCTATCGTGCGACCGCGCTCGGCACTTCGTTCTTCCCGATTGCGTCGCGCACCTGGGAGGTGAATGCCCGTTACGCGCGCCCCGTCGAAGACGCGCCGGGCATCTCCGTCGCGATGACCTACCGACACCGGGAAGCGACGGTGGGCCCCTCCGGCGTCGGCTCGGATGGAGCGTTCTTCCTGACGTCGCCGGACGCGGACCTCTCGGCCTCGACGTCGATGCGCCTGTTCTCGAAGGTGGAGGTCGAGGGTGGCGTGGTGGCGCGGTATCTCGCCGGCGGCTACGGACTCGCGCCGCGGGCGACCGTGCGTTACGACCTCGGAGACGGCGCGTTCGTCTTCGTACGCGGTCTCTATCGGGTCACGGAGTCGGGGATCGGGAACGGCACCGTCCTGCCGCGAGCCGCCTCGATCGGAGAGAACGCGGAGTCGGCTTCGCGCGAGGGGTACGCGATCGGCATCGAGCGCCGCGCGGGAGACTCCTCGATCAAGTTCGAGGTCTCGACTCAGCGCATGGATGAGGTCGTCCGCGCGTTCTTCGAGGGGGATCTCTTAACCGACTTCGACAGCGTGTACTTCTTCGATGGAAACAGCGTTCGCCAGATCCAGGCTTCGACCCGTCATCGCCTCTCCGAGGCCGTTGCCGGAACCGTTTCTGTGCGGTATGGCGACATCCGCGGAAGAGTCGCCCCCGACGCCTCGACGAGCTTCGGCATCTCCGAGAGCGACGGCCGGTTCTGGTCGGCTCGCGCCGCCGTCGAGGTCCTGCCGACCCGCACCGGCGTCGCGATCCTGGTTCGCGGCGTGCGGCAGTCGCTCGAGAGCGGCGCCGTGAGCCACGCGAACGACTCCGACAAGCTCGCGATTTCGATCGCACAGGATCTCTCGATCGTCGGCATCACCCCATTCGGTTCCGACTGGAAGCTCCTGCTCGCGCTCGAGTCGGCGCGCTCGACGGCCGCGAGGGAGCGCGAAGAGTCCGCCTCGACCAGCCGCATCCTGGGCGGCCTCGCGCTGGCCTTCTAGGGGATCTCGGGTACCGCATCTCCCGGGGGCGAAGCCGCCAAGCGTTTGTCTGCCCGTCTACTTCAAATGACAGTGGGCACGGCCCTCTCCGCCCGCCTGGTCCGCGAGCCGGTTCGGAGGATCTTCCCCGAGTGGGAGAGGTAGTGGGTCAATTAATTGACCCACTGCCGTGGGAGAGGTAGTGCCTCACCGAGGCACTACCGTGGGAGACATCCAAAATACTATTGAAGTATGTTCAAATTGTTGGATGGAGAGCGTCGACGCGGTCGAGACTAGAAAGTTAATCTGCTGCTGTGGAAGGACTTGCTTCCCTGTCCAAAAACGCCGATCGTGGCATTCGCATTGCTGAATTGGCGCCCGTGCCCCGGAGCGTCAGAGCCCTCTTGTTCACGATCGCAGTGGCGCTGACGGCCGTCACGGTGGGTCTCGCATTCGTCTCATTCACCCGCAAAGTCGCGACCTTCCGGACGGCGGGGTTCACGTCGGATCGCGCCGGTGACGCCCTGGTCGTTCGTTCCGTCGATCCCGAGGGAGCCGCACGCGCCGCTGGCCTTCGACCGGGCGATCGGATCGTCCTCGCGGACGGGCGCACCGCCGGCTCTCTGGCGTGGCCCGAAAGGGACCTCGCGCGACGGCCGTTCCCCCACCACCTGGTGGTGATCTCCGGTGGCGGGATCAACGCGGTTCCGGTCGGTGAGGCTGCGGTCCGTCCCGACTACCGGTATCTCTTCCTCGCCTTCGTCGGGCTCTTCTATCTCGCGATCGGGCTCTTCACCATCGCCCGCGAGCGCGCCCCCGCGGCACGGGTCTTCTGGGCCCTGTGCCTGTCCTCTTTCGCGATTTACGTCATTACACCGGCCGGTCCGCGCGATGCTCTCTGGCAGCTCTCCTGGCTGGCGGAAGATTTCTTCCGGGGACTGCTTCCGGCCCTCCTTCTTCATCTCTTCCTGATCTTCCCGCGACCCGCGAGATCCCGGCGAATCGTCCCGCTCCTCTATCTGCCGGCTGCGGCGTACGTCGCGACGCAGCCCTTGCTGCTCTCGATGCGTGGCGCATCGGCCGTCCAATCGGCGGAACTCGTGACGCGACTCTGGTTCGCCTACTTCGCGATCTACGCCGCGATCGTCGTGGCGCGGCTGGCGACCCTCTTGACGAGACGGGAGGCGCCCGCCGAAGAGAAGCAGGCGCGCTGGATTGCGCTCGGTGTCACGATCGGGCTCGCCCCGTTCGTGCTCCTGTCCGCGCTGCCGCGCGCACTCGGCTTCGCGTCGCCTCTGCTTTCCACGGTTGCCGTCGTGCCGCTCGTTTTCATCCCGCTCGCGTTTGCATGGGCGATCCTGAAGTGGCGGCTCTGGGATGTCGAGATCTTCGTTCGCGAAGCGGTCGCCGCGACCGGCGCGGTGCTGCTCGGCGGGATGACCTTCGTTCTCCTGAACGCGCTGCTCGACCGCACACTCGTCGGCATCGCCGAAGCCGGAAAGAACGTGATCGCGTTCGCGTCCGGTCTCGTGCTCGCTTCGCTCCTCGTCCCGGTCAAGCGGCGGCTGACCGACGCTCTCGAGAAGATCCAGTATCGCGAGACGTACCGGGCACGCCGCGCGCTCCTCGACGTGGCGCGCGACTTCTCGACCCCGCGGCCGAAGGAAGAGCTCGTGCACGCGATCGTGCGCCGCGTCGAAGACGGACTGCACGTCGTCCCCTGCTCACTCTTCCTTTTCGAGAACGGCGGCGAGGAGACTCCTGAAGCCGAGTTGCTCACGGAGCGGCTCGGCAAGGCCGACGTCTGGCAACTGCGCGCCGCGGCGTTCGGCGACAACGCGCAGCCGGCCGCGCAGCACCTCCATGCGATGGGCTACCGCAGCTTCTTCGCGATGCGCTCGGGCGGGAAGATCGCCGGGGCTCTGGGCGTCGGCCACAAGGATGGCCGGGTGCCGCTTTCGACGGAAGACGAGTCGCTGCTCGCCGCGGTGATGGCCCAGGCGGGCCTGGCGTACGAGAATGCGCGGTTGTACGGCGCGTTGGCGGACCGCCTCGAAGAGATCCGCGCGCTGCAGCAGTACCAGGAGAGCGTGATCCGCTCGTCCTCCTCGGGAATCGTCGTGCTGGATGGCGCGGAACACGTCCATTCCGCGAACCCGGCGTTCTCGCAGCTCGTCGGACGAGACGAATCCGACCTCCTCGGCCTTCCGTTTTCGGAGGTCCTGCCCGGCGTCGCGCTCGGCGCGCCGCGGGAAGGGGGCGACGAGAGGACCCTCGAAGCGAGATTCTCCGGGCACGGCGTCGAGCGCGACCTGCGCGTCTCGGTTTCGCTCCTCCAGGGAGAGCCGGACCGCAAGGTCGTCCTCGTCGACGACGTCACCGATCGGCTGAAGATGGAGCGCGCGGTCGCCGAGCGGGAGCGCCTTGCCTCGCTCGGCATTCTCGCGGCCGGAGTCGCGCACGAGGTCAACACCCCGATCGCCGGACTTTCCTCTTACGCGCAGCTCCTGCTCGCGGAAACCTCTCCCGGTGACCCGCGCTATTCGATCTTGAAGAAGATGGAGCGACAGACGTTCCGGGCGGCGCACCTCGTCAACAACCTCCTGGAGTTCGCGCGGCCGCGCGCCCGGGCGTCGGTCCGCACCGACCTGCGAACCGTCCTCGCAAACGCCGCCGAATCGGTCGAGACCTCGTTCGGCTCCTGCCGGCTGGCGATCTCGGCCGACGGCGCGGACGGGCCGGTCGAAGTGCTCGGCGACCCGCGCGAGCTCGAGCAGGTTTTCGTGAACCTGCTGACCAACGCCCGCGACGCGTCTCCGGAGGGCGGGATGATCACGTGCGAGATCGCCCGAGAGGATGGAAGCGCGCGTGTCTCGATCGCCGACCGCGGACCGGGCGTGTCGGCGGAGGCGGGCAAGAAGCTCTTCCAACCGTTCTTCACGACGAAGAAATCCGGCGGAATGGGGCTCGGTCTCGCGATCTCTCGCGATATCGTGCGCCGTTTCGGTGGCGAGATCGGTCTCTCCGCACGCGAAGGCGGCGGGACCGTGGCCTGGGTGACGCTGCCGCTCGCGTCCGGCGAACGTCCGCGCCCCGAGGAGCGGCCGTCGTGACGCGTGGCCTGCGCACCCTCGTGGTCGACGACGAGGAGGTCATCCGCGACGTCCTCGCCACGCTGCTCGAGAAGGAAGGTTACGACGTCGCCGTCGCGGCGACCGCGGGCGAGGCGCTGTCGCTCTTCGAGACAGAGCCGGCCGACGTCGTTCTCCTCGACCTCATGCTGCCGGATCGGTCCGGGCTCGAGCTGCTCCGGGACATCCGCCGGCAGGATCCGGACGCGGTGGTTGTGATCGTGACCGCGTACTCTTCGATCGAAGGCGCGATCGAGGCGATGCGCGAGGGAGCGTTCCACTACATCCCCAAGCCGTTTCAGAACCAGGAAGTGCTCCTGACCGTGCGCAAGGGCACCGAGGCCCGGCGGCTCACCGAGGAGAACCGGCGGCTGAAGGAGGAGCTCTCGAAACGTTACGGCCTCGGCCGGATCGTCGGCAAGTCGGAGGCGATGCGAAAGGTCTTCGACCTGGTGCGGCTTGCCGGACCCTCCAAATCCACGATCCTCGTCGAAGGAGAGAGCGGGACGGGAAAGGAGCTGGTCGCCCGCGCGATCCACACGCACTCCCCGCGCGTCGGCGCGCCGTTCGTTACCGTGAACTCCGGCTCGATGCCACCCGATCTCCTCGAGTCGAACCTCTTCGGCCACGTACGAGGTGCATTCACGGGAGCGGTCGCGAACAAGAAGGGGCTCTTCGAGGTCGCCGAGGGCGGCTCGATCTTTTTGGACGAGATCGGAACCGTCAGCCTCGAGACCCAGGCGAAGCTGCTGCGCGTGATCCAGGAAAAGGAGTTCATGCGTCTGGGCAGCGTCGAGACCCAGAAGGCGGATGTCCGCATCATCGCCGCGACGAACGTCGACCTCAAGAAGATGGTCGTCGAAGGGCGTTTCCGCGAGGACCTCTACTACCGGCTCTGCGTGATTACCATTCCGATCCCGCCGCTGCGGGAACGCCGGGAGGACATCCCGCTGCTGGCCGACCACTTCGTCCGCCTCTATGCGTCGGAGAACGACAAGCCGATCTCGGGCATCGAGCCGGAGGCGATGAAAGCGCTCCTCGACTACGACTGGCCGGGCAACGTCCGTGAGCTCGAGAACGCGATCGAGCGGGCGGTCGTCCTCTGTCCGGGCGGGACGATCGGCCTCGACCTTCTTCCCGAGACCGTGCTGCAGCCGGGCCGCGGAGAGGTCATGGTGCGTCTGCCCGAGAACGGCTCGACCTACCGCGACCTGATCGAGGAATACGAGCGCCGACTGATTCGCACGGCCCTGCGGCGCACCGGCGGCGTCCAGAAGCGCGCCGCGGAGCTTCTGAAGCTGAAGCCGACGACACTGCACGAGATCATCAAGAGACTCGAAATCCGCGATTCGTAAAGCCGCAAAAAGTAAAGCGTAAGACGGCGTGTATCGGCCGCGTTTGACGTTTCACGTTTGACGTCTGACGGCCTTAGAATCCCCGCCCCGAAGGAGAACTCTTGAGAAACGCCCTTGCGGCCGTTGTCGCGGCGCTGTGTCTCGTCTCCGCGGCGCCCGCCGCGGACGACCCGCTTTTCTCCGCGCTCGGGATCCCCTCGAACTACGCGCCCGCCCAGATGGACCCGCGGGTACCGACTCCCGAAAAAGTCCTCGGCTTCCGGATCGGCGACCGGTTCGCCACGCACCCGGAAATCGGGACTTACGTACGGGCGGTGGCCGCCGCAGCGCCCGAGCGCGTGCGAGTCGAGACGTACGGCCACACCCCGGAAGGGCGCGAGCTGCTGCTCATCGTCGTGACCGCTCCCGAGAACCACGCGCGCTTTGAAGGGCTCGCCGCGAAGGTTCGTGCGCTCTATTCACCGACGTCGGCCAAGCCCGTCGCGGCGCCGGCGGACCTGCCGATCTTCGTCTGGCTCTCCTATGGCGTGCATGGAGACGAGGCGTCGAGCCCCGACGCCGCGATGGCGACGCTCTACCACCTCGCCGCGGCGCGCGACTCCGAGACGGCCGATCTCCTGCGACGGGTCGTTCTCACGATGGACCCGATCGTCAACCCGGACGGCCGCATGCGGTATCTCTCCTGGCTCGCGACCGCGGTCAACGGAGAGCCGGACCCGAACCCCGACGCGCGCGAGCATCATCCTGCCTGGCCGCGCGGCCGCACGAATCATTTCGGGTTCGACCTGAACCGCGACTGGGCATGGCTCACACAGGCCGAGACGCGGGCGCGGATCGCGCGATATCGCAGGACTCCTCCGCAAGTCCACGTGGACTTCCACGAGATGAGCCCCGAGAGCTCCTACTTCTTTCCGCCCCCCGCCGAGCCGCTTCACACGGGCCTCCAGCGCGACTCGGTCAAGTGGCTCGGCGTCTTCGGACGCGACAACGCCTCTTCGTTCGACGCGCGCGGGTGGACGTATTTCGTGCGCGAGACTTTCGATCTCTTCTACCCCGGCTACGGCGACTCCTGGCCCTTCTTCAACGGCGCGATCGGTATGACTTACGAGATGGCCGGTGGTCCGGGCGCCGGGCTCGTGTATCGCCGGCGCGACGGCTCACTTCTGACATTGAAGGAGCGGGCGCTCAAGCACTTCACTACCGGGCTCACGACTCTCCGGACCGCTGCGGCGCACCGCAAGGAGCTGCTCCGTGACTTCGCGGCGGCGCGCGCCGCTTCGCTCTCCTCGACTGATCGCTCGTACGTCGTCCCCTCCGATCTCGACTCCTACCGGCTCCGCCTCTTCCTGGAGACCCTTCAGGCGCAGGGGGTCGACGTGCGGAGGGCGAAATCCGCTGGGACGGACGACGGTGCGACACTCGTCATCCCGGCCGCGCAGCCGTCCGGAGCGCTCGCGGCCGCGCTGCTCGACGAGAAGGCCGAGCTGCCGGTGAAGTTCTTAGACGAGGCGCGGACGAAGTTCCTTCGCCGGGAAGAGGAGGGCTTCTACGACATCACCGCCTGGTCGCTGCCGGCGGCGTTCGGTTTGAAGGTCTCGCGGGTGGCCGGTCGCACGGCGGCGACGGAGAGCGCGCAGCTCGAACCGGGTCAGGTGGAGCGCTCCGGCGCGCGGCTCGGTTATCTCGTCCGGTCGCCGGGACTCGGGGCGTTTCGGATCCTCGCGCGTTGCGCCGAGAAGCACGTCCCCGCCTCCGTCGCGGCGAAGAGCTTCCGCGTCTCCGGCGATCCGTATCCGGTCGGCTCGCTCTTCTTGCGGCGAGACGGCGCACCGCCGGAGCTCGACGGGATCGTCGCCGACCTCGCCCGCGAAACCGGGATCGACTTCACCGGCGTCGAATCGGCGTGGACGGAAGAGGGCATCGCACTCGGGTCGGAGAGGTTCGTCCCCTGGAAACCGGCGCGGGTCGGACTCGTGACCGGGCCCGGAATCGACCGATCCTCCTCGGGCTGGGCCCTCGACGCTTTCTGTCGCGTCTTTCGCTATCCCGTGTCGGTCCTCGACGTCGACTCGTTCGATGACGCGGATCTGTCCCGCTACGACGTGCTCGTCGTCCCGGATGCCTCCTCACGCGTGACCTCGGCGCTCGCGAAAGGCAACGCGGAAGCGCTCCGCGCGTGGGTGAAGGCTGGCGGCGTGCTCGTCGCGATCGGCGGGGGCGCCGCGCTCCTGCGGGAGAAGGACGTCGGACTGTCGCAGGCGACCGAATGGAAGTCGCCGCGCGAGAGGGAGTCGGAGAAGAAGCTTGACGAAAAGGAACCGTCCTCGTCCGATACGAATAAGAGCGTGGAGAAGCCGCCCGCGAGCGACGAGGCCGACATCGAAAACCGCCGGATTCGGATCCCGGGCGCGGTCTTCCGAACCCGCGTCAAGCCCGAGCATTTCCTGCTCTTCGGAAGCCCGGATCCACCGCGGGTCCTGCTCTCGACCGACGCGCCACTCGTTGCTCCGCCAGATCCGTTCGAGACGGTCGTCTCGATCGAACAGAATAAGCCCCTCGCGTCAGGGCATGCATGGCCGGAAGCGGTGGAGCGGATGGCAGGAACGCCCTACCTGATGGCCGAGCCCGCGGGTAAGGGGTGGGCGATCACGTTCCTGGACGACCCGAACTTTCGAGGGTTCTGGCTGGCGACGTCGCTCCTTTTCGGAAACGCCGCGGTCCTGGCGCCGTCCTTCCAGCCGCGAGAGGACTAAAAGAGTGTCCGAGTATTCGTCGGCGGGGGACCTTGCGGTCCCCCGCACCCCCTGGGCGTCAGCCTTCGACAAGCACACCGGAGCGGCTTAGCTTCACGCCTCCCGCCTCACGCGCGATGCATTCGCGAGCGCAGAGCGCCCACCGCCCCGCGGATCGCTTCGGGAGCCGGCTTCAAGCCGCCGACCGTCGGATCCTCCCGCCGATAGCGCACGACGCCGTCCACGATCGTCGCGGCGACGCTCTCGCGCCCCATCGAGAAGACGATCGCTCCGTAGGGCTCTCCCGACCAGTCGTGGGGAAGCGACCACCCCCCCTCGGGATCGAGGACGACGAAGTCCGCCCGAGCGCCGGGAACGAATCCCTCGGGGCCGTCGAGGCGGAGCGCTGCCGCGCCGTCCCATGTCGCCATCCGCAGGACGTCGAACGAGGAGAGCGAACCCGCGCCCTCCCGCGCACGGGGCAAGAGTGCCGCGAGCCGCATCTCGCGAAACGGATCGAGAAGGTTGTTGCACGCCGCGCCGTCGGAGCCGAGCGCGACCCGGACGCCCGCACCGCGCAGCTCCGGGACCGGGCACACGCCCGAGGCCAGCTTCAGGTTCGACCCGGGACAGTGTGCGACCGCGGTCCCGCGCTCCGCCAGCAGACGGAAGTCGCGATCGTCGGTGTGCACCGCGTGCGCGACGCAAGTGCGGTGAGAGAGAAGCCCCACCGAGTCGAGGTAAGCGAGGTTGCGCATGCCCGTGCGCCGCTCGACGAGCGCGCACTCGGCGCGATTCTCGCTCGCGTGGGTATGGAGGACGAGGGCGCGGTCCCGCGCGAGCTCCGCCGCGGCGCGCAGCAGCCGGTCGGTGCAGGAAATCGCGAACCGCGGCTGGACAGCGACGGACAGACGGCCGTTCTCGCGGCCGTGCCATTTCGAGTGCAGACGCTCGGTCTCGGCGAGCCCCTCTTCCACCGGAGCGCGAAGCGCGGGAGGCGTCGTCTCGGGATCGTCCATGAGCACGTTGCCGCCCACGTAGCGAATGCCGGCGGCTGCCGCCGCCTCGAACAACGCGTCGGAGTGCCGCACGGTTCCCATATCGAGAACCGCGACGACTCCCGCGGAGAGAGACTCGGCGATCCCCAGCCGCGCGGAGATGGACATCGTCCCGGCGTCGTGCGCGGCTTCCCCGGGCCAGACGTGCTGGTGGAGCCAGGGCAGGAGCTCCAAGCCCTCCGGACCGTTGCGCAGGAGCGTCTGGCAGAGGTGCAGATGCGCCTGGACGAACCCCGGCAGCACCCAGTCTCCGGGCGCTTCGATTCGTTCGACTCGGGCCCCATCACGCTCCGCCTCCGCCGCGAGCCGGCTCGCCTCCTGGCCCGTCGCGCGAATGCGGCCACCTTCCGCGTAGAGGTCGGTGTCGGGGGCAACGTCGGCCGGCGTGGTCAGGCCGAGGAGGGTCCCCCCCTCGATCAGAAGCCGGCTCATCGTGAGACTCGGTCAGGCCGCGGGAACGCGCCGGATCATGACGAGCGTGCGGTCGTCGGCGAAGGGCTCTCCCTGGGCGTGCTCTTCGAGCTCCTTGAAGAGACTTTCCTCGATCTCCGAAGGCGCCCGCCCGACCTGCTTCCTCAGGAACTCCTTCAGCCGGGGAAAGCCGAACTCGGTTCCGTCGGGGCTGTTCGCCTCGGTCACTCCGTCCGTGTAGAGGCAGAGGAGATCTCCCGGAGAGAGCATGAACCGGGAGGAAGCGTAGGGCCGGCCCGGAAAGAGCGCGAGCGGGAGGCCGTGTGACGGGAGCTCCTGGAGCGAGCCGTCCTGCGTCATCAGGATGCCGGGGTTGTGGCCGGCGTTCGTGCACTCGAACTCGCCGGTCGCCGGATCGAGCAGCACGATGAAAAACGTGATGAATCGGTCGGGACCGGTCCGGCGGGAGATCGCCTCCGATAGCCGCCCGGTCATCTCGGCGACCGGCACCGATTCATCGGCCCAGGCGTGGAAAGAGGCCTGGAGCGACGCCATCAGGAGGGCAGGCCCGACTCCCTTGCCGCAGACGTCCGCAATCACCGCGTAAACCTTGCCGTCCGCGCGTGATCGGAAGTCGAAGTAGTCGCCGGAGACCTGGCGCGATGCGGTGTTCGAGCCGTAGAGCTCGTAGCCGGGAACCGTGGGCGGGCTCTCGGGGAGCAGGCGCTGCTGGATCTCGCGTGCGAGCGCGAACTCCCGGTCCATCTGCTTCTTCTCGGCTACTTCCGCCATCAACCGCGCGCTCTGGATCTTCGCGGCGGCGACGTTCGCCAGGGAGGTCAGGAGCCGCAGGTCGGCCTCTTCGAACGAGCGGTGCCCGACCTGGCTGTCCACGTAGATCAGGCCGACGACCTCCCCCTCGTTCTCGAGAGGCGCGGCGAGGACCGACTTGATGCCCGACAGGCGGATCGAGTCGGCGAGCGAGACGCCCGAACCGGTAGAAGTATCCATGAGAATGAGGCCATTCCTCTTCTCGACGACCTGGTTCACGAGCGTCTTCGACAGCCGGATGTCTTCGGCCGACATGCCCTCGGCGACGCGCACGACCGCGGGGATGAGCTCGTTCGTCACCCGCGACCGCAGCAGCACGACGCCCCGGTCCGGCATCAGGGTTTCGAAGACCTTGTCCATGAGGAATTTCAGGAGCTCGTCGACCGAGACGTCGCGGAGGAGCTCGATCGTGAGCTCGTTGACGACGCGCAGCGATTCGATCAGCTTGGAGAGCTGCTCGGCGGGCAGGCGCGGGTCCGTCTCCTGGTGCTGGGCGCGGAGGAGCTCCGCCGACGCTTTCAGGATCGTGTTGTCGAGGGCGTCGGTGCCGCCCGCCTCGATGCGCACCCGCGTCGTGGACTCGGATTCGAGCTTGATCGTGACCCCGCCCAGAGTGATGCGGTCGCCGGCCTTGATCGGCTGCGGTCCCGCGAGCCGCTCTCCGTTCAGGAACGTGCCGTTGCGCGAGCCCAGGTCCTCGACGACGAGCCCTCCGTCATCGTCTTTCACGATCCGGGCGTGCTGCCGCGACAGCATCTTGTCGGAGATCGGCAGGTCGTTCATCGAGGAGCGGCCGATCGTCGTGACCGGCTTCTCCAGCGGGAACTTGCGCGCGGACATCCCCGGCGCGCTCACGTAGACGTAGAACACGATCGGTCAGAGGATTCTAACCTTGTCGTCATCCGGGAACCCTGAGCGGACCGGTGTCCGGCGGCCCGGTTCCGTGTCCCGGCCCCGGGTCCCCGGACTTGCGCCGCGACCCTCCTTTCCCTAGAATGTGCGGTTCCATGAAAAAGAACCTGCACCCGGAATATCACGAGGTTCTCGTCCACTGCGCCTGCGGCGAGACCTGGACCACCCGCTCCACGAAGAAGGAGCTCCGTCTCGAGATCTGCAGCAAGTGCCACCCGTTCTTCACGGGCAAGCAGAAGCTCGTGGACTCGGCGGGACGGGTCGAGCGCTTCCGCAAGCGGTACGAGAAAAAGGCCTCCGGCGCCCCGGCTTAGATCCGTGCCAGCGCGGTTTCTCCCGCTCGCAATCCTCTTCTCCGCACTCTAGCGGCCTGGCCGCGGTCCGGCTCCCACGGGGTCCGGCTGAGAACTGACACCTGAGAACTGAGAACCATTCATGTTCGCGAAACTGGAAGAAATCCGCCGCAAGTACGAAGAGGTCCGGGCCCGGCTCGCCGACCCGGCCTTCGTCCAGGACCACCGCGCCGTCCGCGACGCGCAAAAGACGCTCGCCGAGTTCGAGCCGATCATCGCGAAGACGGAGGAGCACCGCCGGGTCGCGAAGGAGCTCGAAGGCACGCGCGAGCTGGTGGAGTCACTTTCGCCGGGCGAGGAGCTCTACCAGATGGCGGCCGCGGAGCGCGCCGAGCTCACCACTCGGCTGGAGCAGATCGAGCAGGAGCTGAAGCTGCTGCTCGTCCCGCGCGATCCGAACGATTCGCGAAACGTCTTCATCGAAATCCGAGCCGGAACCGGCGGTGAGGAAGCGGCGCTCTTCGCCGCACAGCTCTTCCGGATGTACCAGCGGTACGCCGAAGCGCGGAAGTGGAAGGTGGAGATCGTCGACCGCGACGACACCGGCATCGGCGGGATCAAAGCGATCACGGCCCTCGTCGAGGGGGACGGCGCCTTCTCGCGCCTGAAGTACGAAAGCGGCGTCCATCGCGTCCAGCGCGTCCCGGAGACCGAGGCGTCGGGCCGCATCCATACGTCGGCCGCGACCGTCGCCGTCCTCCCGGAGGCGGAGGACGTGGACGTCAAGGTCGAGGAGAAGGACCTGAGGGTCGACCGCTTCTGCGCGTCGGGTCCGGGAGGGCAGGGCGTCAACACGACCTACTCGGCGGTCCGCATCACGCACCTGCCGACCGGCGTCGTCGTGCAGTGCCAGGACGAGCGCAGCCAGATCAAGAACAAGGCGAAGGCGCTGCGGGTCCTGAAGGCGCGATTGCTCGAAATGGAACGCGAGAAGCAGGAGGGCGCGATCGCGGCCGAACGCAAGAAGATGGTGGGCAGCGGAGACCGGTCCGAGAAGATCCGCACCTACAACTTCCCGCAGTCGCGCATCACCGATCACCGCATCGGCTTCACGACGCACCGTCTGGCGGACGTCCTCGACGGCAACCTGGACGAGCTCATCGAGCCGCTGTCGGCGCAGTTCCAGGCCGAGCGGCTCCGCGAAGAGATGGCGCGGGCGTGACGATCGCGGAGCGGCTCTCCGACGCCCAGTCGCGAGCCCGTCGCGCCGGCTCGGACGCGACCGGCTGGGATGCGCGCCTGCTGCTCGCGCACGCCGTCGGCCACGATAAGCCTCTGGCGCTCGATCCGCGCGGGGACGTTCCCGCCGGAGCCGCGTCGCGCTTCGAGAAACTCTGGGAGCGCCGCCTCTCCGGCATGCCGGTCCAGCACCTTCTCGGCGAGTGGGACTTCTTCGGCCGGCCGTTCCTCGTCGACTCCCGCGCCCTCGTCCCCCGCCCGGAGACGGAGCTCCTGATCGAGACCGTGCTCGCGGAGGCACCGAAAGCGCGGCGCGTCCTCGACCTCGGCACCGGGACGGGGGTTCTCGCAGTGACGTGGCTCGTGGAGCGCACCGATTCCCGCGCGGTCGCTCTCGACGTCTCGTTGGAAGCGCTCGCGCTCGCCCGCGCGAACGCCGTTCGCCACGCGGTGATCACCCGGCTGGACCTCTTCGCCGGCGACTGGACATCGGCTCTCCCGACGGGCCCTCTCTTCGACCTCGCGGTCTCGAATCCTCCGTATCTCGCGCTGTCGGAAGCCGGGGATCTTTCGACGACCGTGCGCGACCACGATCCGGCTCGGGCGCTCTTCGCCGGCGCCGATGGGCTCGACGCGATCCGCCGGCTTCTCGACGAAGCTCCGGCGCATCTCGAGAGCGGCGCGCCGTTCCTCTTCGAGATCGGGTCGGGGCAGGCGGATGCGGTCGCTTGCGAAGTCGCGTCGCGCGCTTCCTGGCGGCTCGACAGGATCGTCCCGGACCTCGCCGGGATCCCGCGGGTCGTCGTCCTGCGTCGGATTTAAGGTCTCAGCGACAGATCCGGTTGGCCTTTCCCTCGATCTCCTTCTCCCACCCTGGGACGAAGGAGTTCAAGAGGCTCTTGAACAGCTTCCCGTGATTCTGGATTCGCAAATGAAGGAGTTCGTGCACGATGACGACATCGCGGAAACGGCGCGACTCCGATAAGAGGTCCGACGCGAAGTACAAGCGTCTCAGCGGCGCACACAAGGCCCGCTTCTTCCTCATAGATGGAACGTTGGAGCGAGTGGGGCACCACTACGGTCACGGCGTACCGAACCCAATCCTCGGCCTCGGCCGCTCCGGCGGCGGCTCCATGAGCTTGCGGATGGCATCGAAGACGACCTTGAACTGGGCGTCGTACTTGGACTCGAGCTCGTCGAGCCGCCGGGCGAGATCAGCATGCGTAATCGCCATCTGGCGCAGGCGAACGAACGTCCGCATGATCTCGATGTTGACTTTGATCGCCCGCGGGCTTCGCAAGACGCTCGAGAGCATGGCGACACCCCGCTCGGTGAAGGCGTAGGGCCGATAACGGCGGCGGCCCCCTCGGGTCCTCGAGGTATCAGACGGTGACCTCAAGTTTGAGGTGCCAGATTGGAACCTCAAAGAGAAGAATTCCTGGGTTGTGAGCTGGAACATAAAATCGGCCGGAAAACGTTCGAGATTACGCTTGACCGCCCGGTTTTAAGTGACTTCGTCTCAACCCCGTAGAGAAAAGCGAGATCGGAATCGAACATCACTCGTTCGCCACGGATTTCATAAATCAGCCGATCGATCGCCTTCGGAGCCGCGAGCCTAGTCATCGGGGACTCATCGGTCTAAGGTCACAATCTGTGACCTCATACCGGTCAGCATGTCCGGGCCGCTTGGCTTCGGTCGCAGCCGAGAGATAGCGAGAGCGAGAGAGGATGAAGTCGTTGGCTCAGATTTCGTGGAGTGCAATGCAACGGACGAGTGCTTCGACATGCCTTACTTCCCGAACTGCATCGACGATCTTCGCGATCCCACTGGAGCGATCATCTGGTATGTCAGGTCATTTGCCCGCTGTAGAAGTTTCTGACACCCGGGCCAGACTCGGAGAATAAAGACCCAATGGACAAGTTCGTCATCGACGGCCCCGTGCGACTCGAAGGCGAGGTCGCCGTCTCGGGCGCGAAGAACGCCGCGCTCCCCTGCCTCGCCGCGACGCTCCTGACGGCCGAGCCGGTGAGGCTCACGAACCTCCCGCGGGTCGCCGACGTGAAGACGATGCAGAAAGTGCTCGGGCACATCGGCGCACGCATCGAGGCTGAGCCGGAAGGAGTCACGATCGGCGTCCCGGAGATCGCCAACGCCGACGCCCCCTACGAGCTCGTCAAGACGATGCGCGCCTCGGTTCTGGTCCTCGGTCCGCTGCTCGCGCGGGCGGGATGCGTGCGGGTGTCGCTTCCGGGCGGTTGCGCGATCGGCGTCCGGCCGATCGACCTCCACCTTGCGGCGTTTCGCAGACTGGGTGCGCAGGTCTCCCTGCATCATGGCTACGTCGAGGCGAAGGCGCCCCGGCTCGCGGGCTCCGACGTCGCGTTCGAGGGCGTGACCGTGACCGGTACGGAAAACGCGCTCCTCGCGGCGACGCTCGCCCGCGGAGAGACACGGTTGTTCAACGCCGCCCGGGAGCCGGAGGTCGTGGACCTCGCCCGCCTGCTCTCCTCGATGGGCGCGCGGATCGAAGGCGCGGGAACGGAGACGATCGTGGTGGAAGGCGTGGACTCCCTCCACGGCGCCGAGCACGAGGTCGTCCCGGACCGGATCGAGGCGGGCACCTATGCGATCGCGGCGGCCGCCACGCGGGGCGACGTCCTCGTGCGGTGCTGCCGTCCGGAGC
Organism: Thermoanaerobaculia bacterium; assembly: GCA_036397915.1. GTDB lineage: Bacteria > Acidobacteriota > Thermoanaerobaculia > UBA5066 > Gp7-AA6 > Gp7-AA6. The sequence goes on from DASWIB010000108.1 coordinate 20,577, forward strand.
ACCTCCGAGCGCTCACGAGCCGGCTGACGGCGATCGGAGCGCGCGTGGAGTTGGAGGACGACACGCTGCGCGTCCGCGCCGATGGCGTGCTCCCCGCGCAGGACGTCGCGACCGCGCCGTACCCGGGCTTCCCGACGGATCTCCAGGCGCAGTGGACGGCGCTCGCGACCGGGCTCGACGGCGTCTCGACGATCACCGAGACGATCTTCGAGAACCGGTTTCACCACGTCGCCGAGCTCGTCCGGATGGGCGCGAAGATCCGGCTCGAAGGGCGCTGGGCAGTCGTCGAAGGGTGCCCGCTGACCGGAGCGAGCGTCATGGCGAGCGACCTACGGGCGTCCGCCGCTCTGGCGATCGCGGGCTTGACCGCCGAGGGCCGCACGGTGATCGATCGCGTGTACCATCTCGATCGTGGATACGCGCGGATGGAGGAGAAGCTGAACGCGCTCGGCGCCTCCGTGCGGCGGGTTTCCTGACAGAGCGGAGGCGACGTTGGCCGGATGCATCTTCTGCGGAATCGTCGAGGGCAGGATCCCCTCGAAGAAGGTCTTCGAGGACGAGCGCGTATACGCCTTCGAGGACATCGCTCCCAAAGCCCCGACTCACGTGCTGATCGTCCCGAAGAAGCACATCGCGACGTTCTCGGACGTCTCTTCGGAAGACGAGGCCCTGCTCGGAGCGCTTGCGGCACGCGCGGCGGCGATCGCAAAGGAGCGGGGACTCTCCGATTTCCGGCTCGTCGCCAACAACGGCGAGGGCGCGGGACAATCGGTCTTTCACCTGCACTTCCACCTCCTGGGCGGGCGCTCGATGAGCTGGCCGCCGGGCTAG
>DASWIB010000109.1:0-2106 GCA_036397915.1 Thermoanaerobaculia bacterium
ACCGCGGTGCTCGCGCTCGGCGTAACGAGCGTGACGACCCTCGCCGCGGCCGCCGGCCGGCCTTTCCGTTTCGAGGAGCTCGCGAAGGTCGAGCGGATCGGCGGCTTCGATCTGTCGCCCGACGGCAAGTGGGTCGCCTACGCGGTCGGGACTCCGGTCGTCGCCGAGAACCGAACCCGGTCCGCGATCTGGCTCGCTCCGGCAGCCGGCGCCGCGCCGCGCCGGCTCACGTCCGGCGAGAAGCGCGACTCGGACCCGAAGTTCTCTCCCGATGGGCGGCAGGTGGCGTTCCTCTCCAACCGCGACGGCGCCTCGCAGATCTGGACCGTCGATCTCCAGGGCGGCGAGCCTTCCAAAGCGACCTCGTTCCCGACCGGCGTCAACGGGTTCCAGTGGTCGCCCGACGGGAAGTGGTTCGTGATCACCTCCGACGTCTTTCCCGCCTGTACGGACATCGGGTGTCTCGAGAAGGGGTCGAAGGACCGTGAGAACGCACCGACGAAGGCGCGGGTGGCCGAGCGACTCCTCTTCCGCCACTGGGATTCCTGGAAGGAGGGCTTGCGAACGCACATCTGGAAGATCGCCGCCGCGGGAGACGCCGCCCTGGACCTGACGCCGGGGGACCGCGACGCACCGCCCTTCTCCGTCGCCGGCTCGCTCGACTTCGACGTGTCCGCGGACGGCCGGGAGTTCGTCTACGCCTCGAACCCGGACCCGGTCGAAGCGCTCTCGACGAACTCGGACGTCTGGCTGGTTTCTTTCGACGGCGCCGGGAAGCCGCGCAACTTGACCGCTGCGAATCGCGCCTTCGACGGCTCGCCCAAGTTCTCCCCGGACGGCAAGTGGATCGCCTACCGATCCCAGAAGCGCCCGGGATTCGAGGCGGATCGCTTCCGGCTCGTTCTGTACGACCGCTCGAACGGCGAAGCCCGCGAGCTGATGGAAGCCTTCGATGCCTGGGTCGAGGACTTCTCGTGGGCGCCGGATTCCCGCTCCCTCTACTTCCTGTCGCACGTGAAGGCGCGGGGCGGGATCTACCGGATCGGGATCGGCGGCGGCGTGCCGGTGGAGATCTGGCGGGGGGCGACGGCCTCGCAGCTCGTCGTCTCGCGAGACGGATCGCAGGTCCTCTTTTCCGCGAGCTCGCTCACTCGTCCGGCGGAGATATTTGCCGTCCCGGCCGGCGGCGCGGCACGAACGAGCTCCCGGGCGCGCCCGATCGTCCGCTCGAACGAGAGCCTGCTCGGTCAGACGGAAATGGGCGCGGTCTCGGAGCGCTTCACGAAATCGGCGGATGGGAGAGACCTCCAGGCATGGCTCGTCAAGCCGCCCGGCTTCGATGCGACGAAGAAGTATCCGGCCGTCTTTCTGATCCACGGCGGGCCGCAGAGCGCGTGGAACGACTCGTGGTCCTATCGATGGAACCCGCAGGTCTTCGCCGCCTACGGCTACGTCGTCTACGCGCCGAACCCGCGCGGCTCGACCGGGTTCGGCCAGGAGTTCGTCGACCAGATCAGCCGCGACTGGGGCGGGCGGGTGTACGACGACCTGATGCGCCAGGCCGATGATCTGGAGTCGCTTCCCTACGTCGACCGATCGCGGATCGGCGCGGCCGGCGCGTCGTACGGCGGCTACATGGTCGCGTGGATCCTCGGCCATACCGACCGGTTCAAGACGCTCGTCTGCCACGACGGGGTCGTCGAGACTCGGTCGATGGCGCTCGAGACGGAAGAGCTCTGGTTCCCGACGTGGGATTTCGGCGGCTGGCCGTGGGACTCGGATCTCTACGAGAAGTGGAACCCGATGCGATACGTCGAGAAGTTCAAGACGCCGACCCTCGTCATCACGAGCGAGAAGGACTTCCGGGTGCCGTTCGGACAGGGCCTTCAGCTCTTCACGGTGCTACAGGTGCGCGGCGTGCCCTCGAAGCTGCTGACCTTTCCCGACGAAGGTCACTGGGTGCTGAAGCCCGGAAACTCCCGCGTCTGGCATGCAACCGTGATGGACTGGCTCGCGACGTATCTGGGAGGCGCGCGACCGGATCCGGAGGGCTTGAAGGCGGTTTACAGCGTGACCGCTTCGGCTCCCTAATCCGCCGGCACGCAC
>DASWIB010000110.1:0-6160 GCA_036397915.1 Thermoanaerobaculia bacterium
ACCGTGCTTGATGGCGACGCCGACCGGCATTGGATCGGAGAGGAAGCCGTCGACGTAGAGCCGATCTCCGATCTTCCAGGGGCGAAATACGTAGGGAATCGAAATCGAGGCGCGGATCGCGTCCAGGACCTTGCCGCTCGAGAACACCGTGAGCTCACCGCTGTGAAAGTCGGTCGCGGTCAGGTAGAGCGGGATTCGCGCGTCCTCGAACCGGCTGTCGCCGAAAGCGGCCTTGAGGCGCTCCAGAATCAGGCCGTCGTCCACCAGGCCGAACTGCTCGGTGAACCCGAAGATCTGAGGCAGGAACGCCCGGAAGAAGGAAGGATAGTGTCGGCGTTTTGTGATCTCGCGGGTCCACAGCCGGCGCGTCATCTCCTCCGATTCCCCGGCGTCGTGACCCAACGCGATCAGGGCCGCGTACAGGCTTCCGCCGCTGCAGCCGACGACCAGGTCGATCGCGATCCCTTCGCGATCGAGGACTTTCAAGAGCCCCAACGCGGCGGCGCACTTCACGCTGCCGGAACCGATGACGACCGCGACGCGCCGGGTCCCCTGGCCTTGCGGCCGGGGCCGCGCGACGGGAGCGCCGGGATCGGAGCTCATCTGCTCCCTAAGCGACGAAGCTCGCGCACGCGGCGTCGACGTCCGGAAAGACCTGGAGAATGCCGGTGAACCCGGAGAGCTCGAGGACCCGCAGAACCTCGGGCCGTACGGCGGCGAGACGCAGATCGCCCCCGTGCAGGCGTGTCTCCTTCACGGTTTCGAGCAGGGCACGCAACCCTGCGCTCGACGTGTAGTCGACGCCGGCGAGATCCCCGACGAGCCAGCAGCTTCCGCCAGTCACCTGCTCGCGCAACGAGCTCACGAGCTCGCGCGCGGTGGTTCCATCCACGCTGCCGCCGATCGAGACGACGGTCACCCGCTCTCTCTTCTCCACCACGATCACCATGGTCCTCCTCTCCTACTCCGGATTCTGCCGCGGGACGAAGCGCTTGACCAGCGTCAGGCGGTTACCGCTGTCGGCATCCGCCTCGTACTCGACACGGTCTACGAGCTGCCGGATCAGGTGCCAGCCGAGGCCGCCGGGGCGCCGCTCGCCCACGGGGCCCTCGAGCTTCGGGAACGGGGCGTCCTTCGGGTCGAAAGGAGGCGCCCGGTCGGTGATCGTGATGACGATCTCGTCCCCGTCCCGTGAGAACGATACTCCGATCGGTCCGGGCTCCCGACCCTTGTAACCATGTACGACCAGATTGCTGCAGGCCTCGTCCACCACGAGCTTCAGGTCGAAGCAGATCGATTCTTCGGCGCCGGCGCGGCGACAGGCATCCTCGACGAAGCTCCGGAATGCCGCCACGTTTTCCACCCGGGCTTCCCGCTCGATCGCGAGCTCCTCCCCTTCGCCCGAAGGCGCCGAGTCCTTCAGCCTGCCTTCCTCTTTTCGAGCAGGCCCTGGATCTTCGACAGCAGCCGGGTGTACTCGACCGGCTTCGTGTCGAAATCGTCACAGCCCGCCTCCTGCGCCTTCTCGCGGTCACCCGACATCGCGTGGGCGGTCAGCGCGATGACCGGGATGTCGCGCGTCTCCGGGTCTCCCTTCAGTCGCCGCGTCGCCTCCCAGCCGTCGAGCACGGGCAAGCTCATGTCCATGAGGATCATGTCGGGAGCAGCGCTCCGCGCGAGCGCGACTCCCTCCTCTCCCTGGACGGCGAGCACGACTTCGTAGCCGCTCCGCGCCAGTCGCCGGGAGAGCATGTCCCGATTCATTTCGTTGTCTTCCACGAGGAGGATCTTGGCCACGCGATCCGGTCCTTATGCGACCGCGCCGGTCCGGAAGGTGGCGAAGATTCCCGCGAGCCGCTCCCGGTCGATCGGCTTCACCAGGTACTCCGCCGCGCCCATCGCCATGCCGCGGTCGCGGTCATCCGAGATCGAGACCATCACCACCGGAATCGAAGAAAGCTGCGGATCGGACTTGAGCGACTTGAGCACGGTCCAGCCGTCGATCCCCGGCAGGGCCACCTCGAGTGTGATGACATCCGGCTGTTTTTCGCTCGCGAGCTTCAACCCCTCCTCGCCGTTCCCGGCGGAGACGAACCCGTAACCTTCCCGCGAAGCGAGCCTCTCCATCAGCTCGTGGACCGCGTGATCGTCGTCGATGCAGAGGATGACTCTGCCGCTCGGAGGAACGCTCCCCGTCTCACGCGGGAGGTCCCGGCGACGGCCCGGCAGCCGCATCCGGATCGAGGTCGCCTCGCCGTCGTAATTCTCGATGTCGCCAGGGAGCCGGACCGTGAACGTCGATCCCTTTCCCGAAACACTCTCGACGTTGATGTCGCCACCCATCATCACGCAGAACTTACGGGAGAGCGCGAGACCGAGGCCGGTCCCGCCGTACTTGCGCATCGTGCTTCCATCCGCCTGCGTGAACGCCTGGAACAGTTTCGCCGTCTGCTCGGGCGTCATCCCTATTCCCGTGTCCTGAACCCGGAACACGACCCAGCTGCCGGTCACGTCCGCTTCGCGCGTGACCTCCAGAGTGACGGTGCCGTTCTCCGTGAACTTCGCGGCGTTCGAGAGCAGGTTCAGGAGCACCTGCCGGACCTTGGTGACGTCCTCGCGGATCTGGCCCACGTCCGGCGCGACACGTACCACAAGTCGGTTCCCCGTCTTCTCGACCAGCGGCTGGGCGGTCGCGGTGACTTCCTCGATCAGGTTCGCGACGTCGAACGTCTCGAGGAAGAGCTTCATCTTCCCGGCTTCGACTTTGGAGAGGTCGAGCACGTCGTTGATGAGCCCCAGCAGGTGCTTGCCCGCGGAACGGATCTTCTGGAGGTCGGAAACGAATTCCTTCTGGCCGGCGGCTTCCGCGTCTTCCTCGAGCATCTCGCTGTACCCGATGATCGCGTTCAAGGGAGTTCGAAGCTCGTGGCTCATGTTCGCGAGAAAGGCGCTCTTGGCCTGGTTCGCCTCCTCCGCCGTGTTCTTGGCTTCGAGCGCCACCTGCCGCGCCTGCTCGATGATGCGGTTCTGCTCCTGGATCTGGCTGTTCTGATCGGCCAGCGCGTTCTTCGCGTGGCGAAGGCGCCTCGTCTGCAGATGTCCGAAGTAACCGAAGATCGTCGTGACGGTCAGGATGCCGACGATGCAGTAGAGAGAAGTGGGCAGGCTCGACTCGGGATGCATGGCGAAACCGAGCGGAGAACCGACCGCGACGATTCCGATCAGGATCGCTATCGCCCCCTTCGCCGCGAGCCGCAGGCCTCCGACGGACAGGTTCGCCGAGTGAATCGCGGCGATCATCACCGCGCCCGGAAGGAGACTGAAGGAGAGCGCCGCCGTCCAGCCTCCGACGAAGAAAGAATCGACCAGGAGGTTCCGGAACTCCGCCGCGCGGGTGTCACGCGCCCGTTTGGCCGCCAGATAGGCGACGTGTGGCCAGACGAGCCCGGTGAACAACATCGCCGCGAGCGCGGGCATCGGTGGCCGGCCACCGAAATGGAAGAGCGGGATCAGCCCGACCACCGCCATCGCGATGACCCGGACGCGGTAGTCGACCTTGACGATTGGATGAACACGCGGCTCGGCGGGCGGCGCCACGGCCACGGAGTAGCGGGGACGCGTCTCGCTCGCGTGCGTTGTCGCCATGAATCGGGACCTCGACGTTACTCTAGCGCAGGGAAGCTCCTCGTTCAGTTCATACGCGACGTGGAAGCAGGACGTCTCTGATGGGCGCCGTGCGCGCGCCGGTGAGGACGAGCGCGTCTCCGTCGTCTCGTTTCAACCAGGGATCGAGCTCGACTATCGGTTGATGACGGTGCTTTCGTCGGCGCGCTGATCGACTCGGACGACCGGCCCGCGGGGCGTTTTCCCCGCGCGTCTTGCGGCTCGCGATTCGGCGCGCTCCTTGATCCCGAGTAGCATCTTGCGCTCCATCAGGAACTGACCCGGGTCGAGGATCGCGAGCCAGAAGAGCCCTTTCGGTCCGGAGCCCAGCCGTGCCCGGCAGCGAGAGACCAGCCGGGTCGATCCATCTGCCCTCGGATAGAGCGCGAGCGCCCACGTCACCGCGAGATCCGTCGTGGGTGGTGGCCCGAGCACCAGGTATTCGGTCGGTTTCACGGCCTTGACGAGCATGGCTCCCGCGCGATCGAGCGGGTCACCTACCTTCACATCCTGGAACTCGGGAAGGATCTGATCGGCATTCTCCACCTTCATCCGCAGGAGCCGCTCGACGGTCAGATAGCTGTAGAAGCCGCCGCGCGGGAACTCTCCCATCTGCGCAAGCCACGGCCAGATTTCCTCTGGAAGAGCGCGAATCGTGATCGCCCGATTCGTGACGTAGGTCGGTTTAGTGACCTCGTCGTCGAGGGGCATCCCCCGCGCGACCTCGTCGTCCGTCGCGCCCCACCGGAGGTGCCACCGGCGGACGATTCCCATGTATGCAGCGACTGCAGCTGCGCCCAGACCGACAGCCGTGGCGCCGACGAATGATCTCCAGCTCCGGTTCATGGCTCCTCCCGCGGCGGGTCTCTCGGCGCTGCCTGTGCATGCAGCGATCCGCCGCCCCCGAGGGTAGTCCAGCCTTGGGAGGATGCATTAGATACGCTTGCATCACCCAGTTCCTGCAGAAAGAGTTCGAGGTCTCATCGCATGGAGAACTGCCGCGGTTTCAGTAGGCTCTCCGCCATGCCGAACGGATCCGGCACAGTCTTCGTGGCAGGCGGGACGGGTTACATGGGCCGGCCGCTCGTGTCCGCGCTGCCTCGACCGAGGCCGGTCGGTTCGCGCTCTCGTGCGTTCCGGCTCGCAGGGGAAACTTCCAGCCGGAACGGTCCCGATAATCGGAGACGGCCTGGAGGCAGGATCCTTCCGCGAATCCATTTCGCCCGCTGAGACTTTCGTGCAGCTCGTCGGCGTCTCTCATCCGAGTCCGGCGAAGGCGGCGGAGTTCCGGTCGGTGGATCTAGCGTCGGTCCGCGCATCGGCTGAGGCGGCGTCGGCGGCCGGGGTCGAGCACTTCGTCTACGTCAGCGTCGCGCAGCCCGCGCCGGCGATGAAGGCCTATGCCGCGGTCCGCGCGGAGGGAGAGGCGATCGTGCGCGCGACGGGTATGAACGCGACTTTCCTTCGACCATGGTACGTGCTCGGGCCGGGCCACTGCTGGCCTTATCTGCTCGTGCCGTTCTACTGGCTCTTCGAACGGCTCCCGCCGACGCGGGAGACCGCGATGCGCGTCGGGCTCGTCACGTTGCGCCAGATGGTCGCGGCGCTCGTCCGCGCGGTCGAGAATCCGGCTCGGGGAGTCCGGATCGTGGAAGTGCCGGAAATCCGGAGGGAGAGATGACGAAAGACAGTGCGAAAGAGTGGCGCCGTGACGGTTTCACGATCTCGACGGACCCATCCAGGCTCGACCGCGACACGATTCACGAGTTCCTCTCCGGCTCCTACTGGGCGAAGGCGATTCCGCGCGAGATCGTCGACCGCTCGATCGAGGGGGCGCTCTGCTTCGGGCTGTACGAGAACGAGCGTCAGATCGGCTTCGCGCGGGTGATCACCGACTTCGCGACATTTGCCTACCTCGCCGACGTGTTCACCCTGGAGTCGCACCGCGGCCGCGGACTCGCCGCCTGGCTCATGGAATCCATCCTCGCGCACCCGCAGCTCCAGGGCCTCCGCCGCTGGATGCTCGTGACCCGCGACGCCCACCCGCTCTACCGGAAGGTCGGCTTCACCGCGCTCGCGCACCCCGAAATGGTCATGGAAATGACATTTCCGGGGATTTACGAAAGATGACGTCCCTCATTGCCATTCCGAGGTCCGAAGCCCTCATTGTCATTCCGAGGTCCGAAGCCCTCATTGTCATTCCGAGGTCCGAAGGACCGAGGAATCTCTATGTGGCAACGCTGCCTGGCTCCGTCGGCACAGAGAGCCCACCGGTTTGCTCCAGCCAGTCGGCGATCTTCTCGACAGCGTTTGAGACGTCATTGTCGGAAATGTCCACCTTCAGAGTCGGCAGAGCGGACTTCCCGATCAGGTCGTCCAGAAGCTCCTGTTCGGTAACGAAGGCCTGCAAGTCGTCGTACTGCGACGGGTTGCCGGATATCTTGAGTCGCTCCGCTCGGGCCGCTCCAAAGGACACGGGGGTCCGCGTACAGAAAAC
>DASWIB010000111.1:0-7189 GCA_036397915.1 Thermoanaerobaculia bacterium
CGGCTCGGTACTCTTTCCTTCTTCCGGAACCTGCCCGCCGATGGCGTCCCGGTCATGGATTTTTCCATCCTTCGAGAGCGGTACATCTAGTTTCCGAGTCGGCTCGCCGGAGTCACGACCCTCTACACGAACGACCGGGACTTAGTCCGGTTCGCGTTTCAGCGGGTGCGCAACCCCTTCGAGCGCCCGAGGAACTGACTCCCTCTACTCCCCCAGGTATGCTTCTTTGACCTTCGGGTTGGCGGCGACTTCGGCGGACGAGCCTTCCAGGGCAACCGATCCGGTCTCTAGCACGTACGCGCGGTTCGAGTGCTTGAGCGCGGCCATCGCGTTCTGCTCGACCAAGAGCACCGGCGTCCCCTGGCGGTGGATCTCCTCGATCGCCTCGAAGATCGTGTGTACGAGGATCGGCGCGAGCCCGAGCGACGGCTCGTCTAAGAGCAGCACCTTCGGGCGTGACATGAGGGCCCGGCCGATCGCGAGCATCTGTTGCTCGCCGCCCGACAGGGTCCCGCCGGTCTGCTTCTCCCGCTCCTTCAGCCGCGGGAAGATCGAGTAGACCTTCTCGAAGTCCTCCCCGATCCTCTTGCCATCGCGGCGGGCGTACGCGCCCATCTCGAGGTTCTCTTTCACGGAGAGGTTCGCGAAGATCGCGCGACCCTCGGGCACGAGGATCAACCCGTCCCGCACGAGCATGTGAGTCGGAATCGCGCGGGTCGGACGTCCGCGGAAGAGGATCTCGCCACCTGCCGGCGGCACGAGTCCCATGATCGTGCGCAGGGTCGTGGACTTGCCGGCGCCATTCGCGCCGATCAACGTCACCATCTCCCCTTCGTCCAGGTGCAGCGAAATGCCTCTCAAGGCTTCGATCGCGCCGTAGGAGACTCGCAGCTCCTTGACCTCGAGGACCCGGGCTCGCGAGACGCCGCGCGCCTCCCGTTCGGGAGTGTCCGGCGCCGGCGCCGCCTGACTCACGCGCCCCCCAGATAGGCCTCGATGACCTTCGGATTGCGCTGGATGTCCGCCGGCGGACCGACCGCGATCGTCGCGCCGTAGTCGAGCACGTGGACCGTCTCGCAGACGCCCATCACGACCTTCATGTTGTGCTCGACTAAGAGGATCGCCATCTCGAAGCGGTCGCGGACCCAGCGGATCAGGTCCATGAGCTGCCGCGCCTCCTGCGGGTTCATTCCGGCGGCCGGCTCGTCGAGAAGGAGGAGGCGAGGCAGCGTCGCCATCGCCCGGGCGATCTCGAGACGCCGCTGGCTGCCGTAGGGAAGGTTCTTCGCCTTCTCGTCCGCGAACTGCTCGAGGTGGAAGATCTCGAGAAGCTGCCGGCTCTGCCGATCGACACGCTCTTCCTCGGAGTGGTGCGCCGGAGTCCGGAACATCGCCGAAGCGAGGTCCGCCGTCTGACGGCAGTGAGAGGCGACCTTCACGTTCTCGAGCACGGTCATCTCCCCGAACAGCCGGATGTTCTGAAACGTCCGCGCGATGCCTCGCCGGGTGATCTTCCCGGAGCGCTCCCCCACGATCGAGTGGTCGTTGAACAGGATTCGTCCGGAGGTCGGTCGGTACACGCCGGTGATCACGTTGAAGACGGTCGTCTTGCCCGCGCCGTTCGGTCCGATCAGGCCGTAGAGCTGATTGGGCTCCATCGCGAGGTCGAGCTCGTTGACGGCGACCAGACCGCCGAAACGCATCGTCACCCGTGAGAGCTCGAGGAGCGGCACGGAATCTATCCGGAGACAGCCGGAGGCGCAGGCTCCGCGGCGGGCCGGCGCCGTCGGAAGATTTCCCGATGCCCGAGGATCCCCTGCGGCCGCACGATCACGATCACGACCAGAAGCAGAGAAAAGAGGACCATTCGGTACTGCGCGAACTCGCGCAGCCCCTCGGTCAAGCCGATGTAGAGGACCGCGCCGATTACCGATCCGGTGATGGAGCCCAGGCCGCCGATGACGATCATGATGATGATCTCGAACGAGCGGATGAAGGTGAAGGAGTTGGTGTGCAGATACATCAGGTAATGGGCGAAGAGTCCCCCGGCGATTCCCGACATCGCGGAGGAAACCACGAACGATATGACCTTGTGGCGCGTCGTGTTGACCCCCATCGCTTCCGCAGCGATCTCGTCCTCGCGGATCGCGATCAGAGTGCGGCCGAACGACGACTTCACGATCCGCGAGACCACGAGGATCGTTGCCGCGGCGAAGATGTAGATCCATGCGAAGTTCGCGAGCCGCGGGATGCCGCCGAGGCCCCGCGCGCCGCCGACCGCGTCGATGTTCAGGATGAACACCCGGATGATCTCGCCGAATCCGAGCGTGACGATCGCCAGGTAGTCGCCGCGCAGGCGCAGCGAGGGAACGCCGACCAGGAAGCCGGCCACCGCCGCGCAGGCGGCGGCGATCGCCAGCACGACGATCAGGAGCACGCTCTTCTGGAGCGATGGGGGCAGCATCCCGACCGACCCCTGGATCCGATCCCCGAAGGTGATCGAGACGAAGGCCGAGACGTAGGCGCCGATCGCCATGAACCCGGCGTGCCCGATCGAGAACTGACCGGTGAAACCGTTGATGAGGTTCAACGAGACCGCCAGGATGATGTTGATCCCGGCGAGCGACAGGACCTGCAGGAAGTAGGGTGAAATCGAGAAGCCGGGGACGAGCCCGCCCGTGAATAGTCCGTTCAGCAGGAAGAGCGCGGCGACGAGCGCGGTCGCAAGAAGGAGCGTCTTCACACTTTCTCCTTCTGGGCGCGGCCGAGGATCCCCTGTGGGCGCAGGAGCAGCACGAGGATCAGGATCCCGAACGCGATCGCGTCGCGGAAAGTGGAAGAGAGGTATCCCACGACCATGACCTCGGAAGTGCCGATCAGGAGGCCGCCGATCACGGCCCCCGGGACGTTGCCGATGCCTCCGAGGACCGCCGCGACGAACGCCTTCAGCCCGTACAGGATCCCCATGAGAGGGTCGATCTTCGGGATCTGCATTCCGATGAGAACGCCGGCCGCCGCGGCGAGGGCCGAACCGAGCGCGAACGTGATTGCGATCATGCGGTCGGTCGAGATGCCCATGAGCTTCGCGGTGTCGAGGTTGAACGACACCGCCCGCATCGCCTTTCCCGTGCGCGTCTTCAGGATGAAGAACTGCAGCAGGACCATCAGGAGGAAGGACACGGCAATCACAGTCAGCTGCTCGCTCGTCAACCGGACCCCTCCGACCCGGAAGTCCGCGCGTGGGGCGAGTGACGGAAAGAATTTGGGGTCGGGGCCGAACACGAGCTGGGCGCCGTTCTCGATGAAGAGCGACACGCCGATCGCGGCGATGAGAAGGGTCAGGCGCGAGGCGCGCCGCACCGGCCGGTAGGCGAACCGCTCGATGATGACGCCGACGATCGCGCACACGAGCATCGCGCCGAGCATGACGACGAGCGCCCGAGCGAGCGAAGGCTCGTCTCCCTTGAGCTTTCGCGACAGGTAATAGCCGGTGTACGCGCCCAGCATGTAGACGTCGCCGTGCGCGAAGTTGATCAGGCGCAGCACGCCGTACACCATCGTGTAGCCGAGCGCGATCAGGGCGTAGATCGACCCGAGCGAGATCCCGTTGACGAGCTGTTGAAAGAAGGTGGTCATGGGAGAGAAGCTGTCAGCTCTCGGCTCTCAGCACTCAGCTCTCAGCCGTCAGCTCGGGCGGGAAGCCCAACGAGATCGCTTCCGCCCGGCGATACCGCTTCAGGTCCCGGTCGGCTTGACCGTCGTTACGTAAACGAACTTCCCGTTCTCGATCTTCAGGACGACCGCCGGCTTGACCGCGTTGCGCTCGCTGTTGATCGTGATCGTCCCCGTGACCCCCGGGAAATCCTTCGTCGCGGCGAGCGCGTCCCGTACTTTGTCACCGCTCGTCGAGTTCGCCCGCGTCATCGCGTCGGCGAGGATTCGCGCGGCGTCGTAGCCGAGCGCACCGAGCGCGTCCGGCGTCTGGTTGTATTTCTTCCGATAGTCGGCGACGAACTTCTGGACCGCCGGCGAAGGATCGTCGACCGAGTAGTGGTTCGAGAAGTGACAGCCGTTCAGGGCCTCGCCGCCGATCTCCCAGAGCCGAGGGGAATCCCAGCCATCGCCCCCGATCAGAGGCACGGTGATCCCGAGCTCGCGCGCCTGCCGCGCGATCGTCCCGACCTCCGTGTAGTAGCCCGGCACGTAGATGCCCTCCGGGTTGGCCGACTTGATCTGGGTCAGTTGCGCGCGGAAATCCGAATCTCCCTCGCTGTACGACTGCTCCGCCACGATCTCGCCGCCGAAAGCCTTGAAGGTCTGGCGGAAGAACGTCTGGAGCCCGACGGAGTAGTCGTTCCTCACGTCGGACAGGATGGCGACCTTCTTGAGACGCAGTATCTCCCACGCGATGCGCGCGCCGACCTCGGCCTGAAACGGATCGATGAAGCAGACGCGAAAGATGTAATCGCCCACCTGGGTCACGCGCGGATTCGTGGACGAGGGAGAAATCATCGGGACGCGGTTCGCCTGGCAGATCGGCGCCGCCGCGAGCGAGCGCGAAGACGAGACCTCTCCGAGCATCGCGACGACGTGGTTCTGGTTGATGAGCTTCGTCACGGCCGTCGCGGCCTCTTCGGGACGGGATTGGTCGTCTTCGACGAACACCCGGACCTTCTTCCCGAGCACGCCGCCAGCGGCATTGATCTCTTCGAACGCCATCATGATGGCGTTGTGCGTCGATTGTCCGAAGGTCGCCGTCGTCCCGGTCAGCGAGCTGTACTCTCCGACCACGATCTCGTTGCCGGCGCCGCGCCGACAGGCTGGCACCAGGGCGGCGGCCATGAGGAGTCCTGCCAGGAGCACGCGCGATTTCATTCTCGAAAGTCCTCCTCGTCGCGTCGTCAGAAAAGACTGCGTATTCTTTCGCAGAGCCGCAAACAAAGTCAAAACCTCAATTCGATCAGGCAGTTGAGCTAGAATCTCCACTGGATGCGGATTGGTTCGCCGGGCGGGCGGCTCCTTCGTCCCCGGCCGTCCGCAGCCGCCAACGGGGCGCGACGCCCGAAAAGCTCGGCGCCCGCGGAGAGCTGACCGCTGAATCCGGAAATCCCCACGGTGACGTCGCCCGCGCCCGAAGCGGGGGCGGACATCTCGGAACGAGTCCTTCCCCGAATCCGTCCCCGCAGTGAGCATCCCATCTCGCGCAGCCGGATCGATCCGGACGCTTTGAAGGTCCTGTACCGCCTGAAGAGCGCCGGGTACAAGGCGTACCTCGTCGGCGGAAGCGTGCGCGATCTGCTCCTCGGCCGGCCGCCGAAAGATTTCGACATCGGGACCGACGCTCACCCCCAGGCCGTGCGCCGGCTCTTCCGCAACTGCCGCCTGATCGGGAGGCGTTTCCGTCTCGCGCACATTCTCTTCCCCGAAGGGAAGGTCATCGAGGTCGCGACGTTCCGGCGGCGCCCCGAGCCGCTCGATCCGAAAGCGCCCGAGCTCCTGATGACATCCGACAACGTCTTCGGCACGGCGCGCGAGGACGCCCTGCGCCGCGACTTCACGATCAACGGTCTCTTCTACAACATCGCCGATTATTCGGTCATCGACTACGTCGGCGGGCTCGACGACCTCGACGCCGGCCTGATTCGCACGATCGGCGATCCCGACGTCCGCTTCCGGGAGGATCCGGTCCGGATGATGCGCGCCGTCGAGTTCGCGAGCCGGCTGGGGTTCGCGATCACGCCCGATGCCTACGAGGCGATCCTCGACCATCGAAAGGAAATCGCGAAGTCCGCTCCTCCGCGCGTGACGGAGGAGATCTCGCAGTCGCTCCGCGGCGGCCACGCATTGCCCACGTTTCTTCTCATGCGGGAGGTCGGGCTGCTCGACGTCCTTCTGACGGAGCTCGCGCACGTCCTGCGCGAGATCGATCCCGATCACCCGCACGGAACCGGTCACCTCTTCTGGGCGCTTCTCGACGTTCTCGACGCCGAACGGCGCCGGGGACGCCCATTCGATGACGCGGTGCTGTTCTCGCTTTTCTTCCTGCCGGTCGTACGGTCGCGCCTGCGCGAGATGCGGCTGTCCGCGGATCCCGATCCGGGGCGGCTCGTGGCATTGCTCGAGGAGATCGTCACCCCGGCCGCGATCCGGATGGCCCTGCCGAACGTCGTCTCTCACCGGATCAAGCAGGCTCTCGCGATGGTCGGAAAACTCTCGCACCGCCCCGATACCCGGACGACGACGCGGCGGATCGCGTTCCGGGAAGCGTTCCCGATCGCGCTCGACCTCTTCGAGCTGAACGCGATGGCGACAGGAAGAGGAGACGAGCTCGTGAGGGAGTGGCGGGCGATCGAATCGCGGGCCCGAACTGCGAGAGCGAGGTTCCCGGAGACGGCGGTGCCCGAGCGGCCCCGGCGGCGACGCCGTCGTGGTGGACGAGGACGAGCGCTCCCCTGACCAATGTCATCCCGAGCGAAGCCACCCCTGTCATCCCGAGCGAAGCGAGGGATCCTCCCGCCCTGTCATCCCGAGCAAAGCGAGGGATCCAACAGCGAAGCTGTCATCCCGAGCGAAGCGAGGGATCCTCCCGCCTTGTCATCCCGAGCGAAGCGAGGGATCTGACCGCGCAGCGGTCATCCTGAGCGAAGCGAAGGATCTCTTCCTTCTAGCGGCGAGATCCTTCGTCGCTACGCTCCTCAGGATGACATCCTCGTCGCTCCGCTCCTCGGGAAGACAGTAAGACTAAGATCCCTCTATGTTCCTCTCCACGAACTTCCTCGGCATCCCCGAGAGCGAGAACACTCTCGAGAAGAGCCGCGTCGTGGTCCTACCGGTCCCGTATGAGCGCACGGTCTCCTACGGGGTGGGAACCCGCAACGGACCGGCCGCGATCCTCGAGGCCTCGCGCTACGTGGAGCTCTACGACGACGAGCTCGACGAGGAGATCGCGCGTGTCGGAATCCACACGCTGCCGCCGTGGCTGCCCGACCGGATGGAACCGGAAGCGGCGGTCCGGGCGCTCGAAGGCGTCGTCTCGGAGCTCCTCGCCCACCCGCGCTTCGTCCTGACGCTGGGAGGCGAGCACGCGATTGCGACCGGTCCGATCCGCGCCCACCGGTCGCGCTATCCCGGCCTTTCCATCCTTCACTTCGACGCGCATGGCGACCTCCGCGACGAGTACGAGGGGGAC
>DASWIB010000112.1:0-10137 GCA_036397915.1 Thermoanaerobaculia bacterium
CGGTTCGAATCGCCGAATCGGCTTCTTTCGCAAAAAGTTTCATTGCCGGCCCTCCCGCCAGAGAGATTTCGAGGCATCCGCCCGATCGGAAGAGAGGCCCGAATCGACGCGGATCAAAGAAAAGGGAGCAAGAAGCAGGCCAGCGAAGGGAATGCGGCGGCGCGGGGGAGACGGGCCGCCGCGGAAAGAACTCGCGGTCAGTCGCGTCCGTGAATGCGCATGCTCACGAGCTCGTCGACGGTGACCCCGGAATCGCGCTCCTTGGCCCGACGCGCGAAGTCGGCGGTCGTCGCGAGCGCTCCGCACGCGAGGGCATACCGTAGGGCCGGGGTGCGGTTTCGCAGAAGCCACTGCAGCGCGCCGAGCGGGCCTGCCACGAGCGTGCCCTGCCAGAGGAAGTGAAAAAGGGCCCATCCGAGCGTGACGAAGGATTGTCCGGAGAAGAGCGCGGGTGCCGTCATCGTCTTTCTCCCTCGATCTCGTCCAGGAGTTCGCGAATCCGTTCGAGCTCATCGGCGGTCGCTGGCCGCGAGGAAAGAGCTGTCATGACCAGGCGCGACGCCGACCCGCCGAAGGCGCGATCGACGAGATCACCGACCATCTGCTGCTCGGTGCGCTCGCGGGGGAGCGACGCGGTGTAGCGATGCGCGCGCTCTCTCGCGTCGCGGCGGACGAGCTTCTTCTCCGTCATGATCTGCAGGAGCTTCAGGACGGTCGTGTATCCGGTCGGACGGCGGGAGTCGAGCTCCTCCTGGACCTCGCGCACGGTCGAGGGACCGAGCTCCCAGAGAACTCCCAGGATCTCGAGCTCGGCGGGGGTGGGGCGGGGAGGTACCTTCGGCATCCTGCTTTCCGGACACGCAAGAGTATTACGAAGGTTTTCGTAAGTCGTGATTTTCTTCTGGCGCCCCTGAAGCCGAACTAACTAAGGCTATAACCGAATTTTTCCGAATATTTTATGGCAACGCGCGGTCGCCCAGCCGAGCACCGGTCGCGAGCTCGATCGGGGTTTCGCCGCGACGGAAGAGCCTTCCGCCCCCGGTCCCGCGCATCGTCGCGCCCCCGTTCTCCACCCGCAACATCGCGCCTTCGCGCAGCGCGACGACCGGAACTTCGTTCTCCTCGTGGAACTGCGCGATTCGCTCCTCGCGCGTCTCGCCCCTGTGCGTTGATGCGGGATCCGCGTCGACGTAGTGCGGGTTCAGATTGAACGGAACGAGGCCGAGCGCGGCGAAGCTCGGCGGCTCGACGATCGGCATGTCGTTCGTCGTCCCGATCGTCGCGCCGACGACGTTCGAGCCGGCGCTCGAGCCGATGTACGGCATGCCGTTCGAGGCCCGACGGCGAAGAGGTTCGAGAAGGTGAAGTTCGTAGAGAGCCTTCAGGAGCCGGAACGTGTTTCCGCCCCCGATGAATACCGCGTGCGCGCCGTCGACCGCCCGGGCCGGATCGTGCGACCGATGCGCGGATTCGACTTCGTATCCCATCCTCCCGAACCGCTCGGCGGCTTTGTCGGCGTACGCGTCGCGGTCGAAGAGCGCGTACGGGAGGAAGAGGACGCGCCGGACCCCGCCGAGGGCGTCCCGGATCTCGTCCTCGGCGTGGTCGAGGTATCCCGTCGGGTGGCACACCGAGCTGCTGATGAGCAGGATGCGACGCATCAGGACACCCGCGCGCCGCCGCGGCGCAGCCCGGCCGCGAGGACCGTGTTGTGAATCAGCATCGCGACGGTGAGAAGGCCCACGCCTCCGGGCACCGGCGTGATCCGTGCCGCGACCCTCGAGACGTCGTCGAAGTCCACGTCGCCGACGATCGTGCGTCCCCTCGAGGCGATCGCGCTTGCCACGCGCTCGGATCGGCGGATGTTTTCGGGCGCCTCCGTGAGCGATTCGATCCGGTTGATTCCGACGTCGACGACCGTTGCTCCGGGCTGCACGAACTCCGCGGTCACGAATCCGGGACGCCCGATCGCCGCGACCAGGATCTCCGCCTCGCGGGAGACGGCCGGGAGGTCCCGGGTGCGCGAGTGGCACACGGTCACCGTCGCGTCCCTCGCGGTCAGGAGCGCCGCCAGGGGACGGCCGACGAGCCCGCTCCGGCCGAGAATGGCCACGCGGCGCCCGGCGAGCGGGACCGCGTAGTGGTCGAGCAGCGCGACGATACCCGCCGGCGTGCACGGCACGAACCGCGGTCGTCCCTGATGCAGGAGGCCGACATTCTCGGGGTGCAACCCGTCGACGTCCTTTCGCGGATCGAGTGCATCGAGCACCCGCGAGGGGTCGTGGCCGAGCTCCAGGGGCATCTGCACGAGGACGCCGTCGACCCGCGGGTCGCGGTTGGCGGCGGCGACGGTTTCGAGAAGCGCTCCCGGCGAGGAGCCCGAAGGCAACCGCACGGTCTCCGCGCGGACGCCGGCCTCCTCGGCTGCGCGGGTCTTCGAGGCGACGTAGGTCTCCGAGGCCGGGTCGTTGCCGACGAGGAGAACCACAAGCGAGGGCGGAGGAGAGAGGGCCGCGGCGGCCGCCCGAGCCTTCTCCCGAATCCGCTTCGCAACGGGCTCCCCCTCGAGCAGAATCAACGCGTAGAAAGTATCAGGGTGTCTCCGGGTTCCGGGGGACTCACAGCCTTGAACCTCAACCTGACGTCCGTGAACCGGCAACTTTCAACCTGCACCCCGCTGCGTTTGACAGCCCCAGCCTTCTTCCGTATTCTTACCCGCCCCCTGAGCGGGCTTTTTTCGTCCCCGACGCGCGGCCACGAGGCCTCGCGCGTCAAGATTGAAAGGTTTTGCGGACTTCCGATGGGCTCGAGTACGTCTGTAGTTTCTGCCAAAGACCTGCGGCACGACTGGTACGTCGTGGACGCCACGAATCAGGTGCTGGGCCGCCTGGCCACCCGAGTCGCCCGTGTGCTCACCGGAAAGCATCGGCCCGGGTTCGTCCCCTATCTCGACACCGGCGACTTCGTGATCGTCACGAATGCCGGCAAGGTGCGGATGACCGGCAAGAAACTCGACGAGAAGTTCTATCGACGGCACACCGGCTTTCCCGGGGGGCTCCGGGAGACGCGGGCGCGCGAAGTGCAGTCACGTCACCCGGAGAGGCTGATCGAGGAAGCGGTCAAGGGCATGCTCCCCAAGTCGCGCCTCGGTCGCAAACAGATTCGCAAGCTCAAGGTCTACAGCGGCGCGTCGCACCCGCACGACGCGCAGAAGCCGAAGCCACTCGCGCTCGGTTCGCGCGGCACGCCTCGCCGGAACACGGAGGCAAATTGACGGTCGAAATCCAGCACAGGGCCACCGGCCGCCGCAAGACTTCGATGGCGCGCGTCCGACTGGTCCCCGGCACCGGGGCAATCACGGTCAACCAGCGCCCCCTCGACGATTACTTCCCCAACAACGTCCTCAAGATGATCATCAAGCAGCCGCTCCTCTCGGCGGAGGCGGCGGAGAAGTTCGACATCCACGTGCGCGTCGAGGGAGGCGGAGCCTCCGGACAGGCCGGCGCGATCCGCCACGGGATCTCGCGCGCGCTCACCGATTACAACCCGGAGCTGCGCAAGAAGCTGAAGAAGGAAGGCTTCTTGACGCGAGACCCGCGGATGAAAGAACGAAAGAAATACGGCCAGCGCGGGGCGCGGGCGCGGTTCCAGTTCAGCAAACGCTAGGGGAGCGGTCCGAGCCGGCACGTGCCGGCGGAAAGGGAGGTGTTTCCTGGTCTCGATCTCGATGAAGGAGCTGCTCGAAGCAGGGGTCCACTTCGGGCACCAGACCAAGCGGTGGAACCCGAAGATGAAGAGGTTCATCTTCGGCAAGCGCAACGGCATTTACATCATCGACCTGCAGAAGACACTCAAGCAATTCAAGGAAGCCGCGAAATTCGTGACCGAGCTCGCTGCCTCGGGAAAAAACCTCCTGTTCGTCGGGACCAAGCGGCAGGCCCAGGACGCAATCTACGAAGAAGCAAACCGCTGCGGGATGTTTTTCGTCAACACCCGCTGGCTCGGCGGGACCCTCACGAATTTCTCGACCATCCGCAAGTCGATCCACCGTCTGAAGGAGATCGAAGGGGTTCTCGCGCAGGAAGACAACGAGAACCTGACCAAGAAGGAGCGCCTCCGCCTCGAACGCGAGCGCGAGAAGCTCCAGAAGAACCTGACGGGCATCAAGGAAATGGACGAGCTGCCGGACGCGCTGTTCGTCATCGATCCGAAGCAGGAATACATTGCGGTCAAGGAAGCGAACATCCTGGGGATACCCGTCGTGGCCGTCGTCGACACCAACTGCGATCCCGACGTCATCGACCACGTGATCCCCGGCAACGACGACGCGATCCGAGCGATCCGCCTCTTCACGTCGCGCATCGCCGACGCGGCTTTGGAAGGGCTGCATGCCCACGAGGGGCGTGTCGCCGAGGAAGCGCCGTCGGCCGAAGAGCGGCCGCGGACTCCGGAGCTGTCGCAGACCGCGGTCGTCGCGGACGCTTCCTAGGTTTCAGGTTTCCGGTGTCCGGTTCCGGGCGGCACGGGCCTCCGGCAACTTGCGACCTTTACCGGAGACGGCTCCAGAGGCACCATGGAAATCAGTTCGAAACTGGTAGCTGAGCTGCGCGCCGAGACCGGTGTCGGCATGATGGACTGCAAGAATGCGCTCGTGGAGGCGGGCGGCGACTTCGAGGAGGCGAAGAAGATCCTCCGCAAGAGGGGGCTCGCCGCGGCCGCGCGCAAAGCCGACCGCACCGCATCGGAGGGGCTCGTCGTCGCCCGCGTCACGCCGAAAGCGGCCGTCCTCCTCGAAGTGAACTGCGAGACAGATTTCGTCGCGCGGACTGCCGACTTCCGCGCTTTTGCCGACGGGCTCGCCGACCAGATCGCCGCCCATCACGCGTTTGGCGAGACTCGGTCGGGTGATCTGGCCGAGCTCTCCCGGCTGCCGGCCAACGACCGGACGACGGAGACCGTCGCCGACGGCGTCTCGCATCTCGTGGCGAAACTCGGAGAGAACGTCGCCATCCGCCGGTTCGCCCGCCTCGAGCCACGGGACGGAGAGCGGTTCGCGAGCTACGTACATGGCAACGGCCGGATCGGCGTCATCGTGGGAACCAAAGCGGGTGATCTGGATCTCGGCAAAGATCTCGCGATGCACGTTGCCGCGTCGGATCCGCGGTTCGCCGCGCGCTCGGAGGTGACTCCGGAGATGCTGGAAACCGAGCGCGAGATCGCGCGCGCCCAGGCGGCGCAGGCCGGGAAGCCCGCGAATGTCGTCGACCGAATCGCCGAGGGAAAGGTCGAGAAGTTCTATCAGGAGACCGTCCTGACCGAGCAGGCCTTCGTCAAGGATCCGGAAAAGACGGTCGGACAGGTCGTCGTCGAGCGCGGCGGCCGCGAAGCGCTCGACCTGCGGTTCGTCCGCTTCAAGCTGGGCGAGACGATCCGGTCCGAGGCGAGGGCGGACGCTTAACCCGCATTATTCATGAGCGACTCCGGCCGTCCCGCGGATCTTTTCCCGCCATGCGTCGTCAGGCCTCCTCTGCGAGACAAGTTGGCGGGCGCTCGACGCGCCCGGGAGGGAGCAGAGAGTTGCCGTCGGCGACAGGGAGAGGGCTCGTCGGCCTTCCTCGCCTTGCGAAAAAATCTCTCGCGGGAACAAGGTGTGCTGCCGCTGGTGGCGCGCATCGTGTCGCAGGGCGTTCTCAGCTCAGGCACTTCCGGCCGTTTCGGCCGGGTGCCAATGAACAATCCGGGTTAACGAAAGTCCGAGATCCCAATTCCCGACTCGGAAGTCCAAAGACCAAACTGGCCGGCGGCCGGTCGTTGCCCGGCACTTTGGACTCTCTCCGGCGGTCGGGGATAATCGCGCAACAATGCCTCCTCGACCGGTCTACCACCGGGTTCTGCTCAAGATCTCGGGCGAAGCCCTCATGGGAGACCGGCCGTTCGGAATCGATCCGGACGTGGTCGCCCGAATCGCCGACGAGATCCGAGAGGTTCACGACCTCGGCGTCGAGACGGCCGTCGTGGTCGGAGGAGGCAACATCATCCGCGGAATGGCCGCGGCCGCGCAGGGAATCGACCGCGTTGCCGGGGATCACATGGGTCTCCTCGCGACCGTGATCAACGGTCTTGCGCTGCAGGACGCTCTCGAGAAACGGCACGTCACGACGCGGCTGATGTCGGCCGTCGACGTTCGCCAGATCGCCGAGCCGTTCATCCGCCGCCGCGCGGTGCGACACCTGGAGAAGCGGCGTGTGGTCCTCTTCGTCGGCGGCACCGGCAACCCGTTTTTCACCACCGACTCGGCCGCCGCACTGCGCGCGAACGAGATCAAGGCAGACGTGCTGCTCAAAGCGACCCGTGTGGACGGTGTGTACGACACCAACCCCGAACGCGATCCCAAGGCGAAGTTCCTGCGGACACTCTCGTACCGCCAGGCGCTGGAGTCGGGTCTTCAGGTGATGGACGCCGCGGCGATCGCGCTCTGCATGGACAACGGCATCCCGATCAAGGTCTTCAACCTCCGCGTCCGGGGCAACATCCTGCGCGTCGTCACGGGGGAGGACATCGGCTCGCTCGTGTCGGCAGAGAGCGAGGCGTCATGAGACAAGAGCTGAAAGACATCGAGAAGCGGATGGCCGACGCGGTTCACGCGTTGAAGGACAAGTTCAAGACCCTGAGGACCGGCCGGGCGAACCTCGGGCTCCTCGACGGCATTCTGGTATCCGCCTACGGCACGGAGGTGCCGATCAACCAGGTGGCGAACCTCTCCGTCCCGGAGCCCACCTTGATCGTGGCGGCGCCCTGGGATCCGAAGATGGCGCCGGAGGTCGAGCGGGCGATTCGGAAGTCCGACCTCGGTTTGAATCCTCAGTCCGACGGGAAGATCGTCCGCATCCCGATCCCGTCGTTGACGGAAGAGAGACGCAAAGACCTGGCGAAGAAAGCGCATCACATGGCCGAAGAGGCGCGCATCGAGGTCCGCCGTTTCCGGCACGAGGGCAACGACCGGTTGAAGAAGATGTTCCGAGACAAGCAGATCTCCGAAGACGACGAGCGGCGGAGCCTCGAGGAAGCTCAGAAGCTGACGGACAAGAAGATCGCCGAGGTCGACGAGGTCCTGAAGGCGAAGGAGAAGGAGATTCTGGCGGTCTGAGTCCAAGGTCCAAAGTCCAAAGCGGCCCGGGTGGTCGCGCCGCACCTTGGACTTTAGACTTTGGCCTTTGGACTACTTGTTGATCGTCGCCGCCGCGGGAACGGGAAACCGTCTCGGGCGTAAAGAGCCAAAAGCGATCGTCCCCCTCGCCGGGCGGCCATTGATCTGCTGGACTCTGGAGACGTTCTCCGCGATTCCCTTCGCTCGCGCCGTGGTCGCCGCGCCACCCGGATGCGAATCCGAGCTGGATGCGGTCGTCGCCGGTCGCGCGCAGGTCGTCGCCGGTGGGGAGACTCGAGCGGCCTCGGTGCGCCTCGCTTTCGACGCACTTCATCCGAATCCGAGCGACCTGGTCTGTGTGCACGACGCGGCGCGCCCGCTCGTCACGGCGGCGGAGGCCCGGTCGGTCCTCGAGGCCGCCGAACGGGCCGGCGCCGCGATCGCTGCGACCCCGCTGGTCGATACCGTGAAGCAGGTCGAAGACGGCCGGATCGTCTCGACACTCGACCGCCGCCGTCTGTTTGCCGCCGGGACCCCCCAGGTCTTTCGCGCCGAGCTGCTCGCCAGGGCTCTGGTGTCCGGACGGGAAGCCACCGACGAGGCCGCGCTGCTCGAGGCGTTGGGCGTCCCGGTCGCGGTCGTTTCGGTCTCGCGGCTCGGTTTCAAGATCACCACACCCGAAGATCTCGAGATGGCGGCGGCGCTTCTGCGAAGCCGGAAGCGGCGAGCGGGGATCAGGAATGTGTCCGAGTAATCCTTTTGCGGGGGACCTTCGGTCCCCCGAACCGATAAGATTCTTGAGTATCTGTCGGTGGGGGACCTTGCGGTCCCCCGCACCCCCTAGGGAGCCCGAGTGAGAGTCGGCATCGGATTCGATGCTCACCCGTTCGCGGAGGGACGACCGCTCCGGCTCGGCGGCGTCGAGATCTCGCATCCTCGGGGACTCGCCGGCCACTCCGACGGCGACGTGCTCCTCCACGCCCTGGCAGACGCGATCCTGGGAGCTGCGGGGCTCGGATCGCTCGGCGAGCACTTCCCGGACGGGTCGGACGTCTGGCGCCGAGCCGACAGCTCGGTGCTCCTCGGCCGGACCGCCGGGTACGCCCGGGAGGCCGGCTATCGGATCGGGAACGTGGACGGCATTGTCATCGCCGAAGCTCCCCGGCTCGCCCCTCACCGAGTGGCGATTCGGATCCGCCTGGCCGAGATTCTCGGCGTCGAAGCCGGGCGGGTGAGCGTTCGGGGCACGAGCTCGAACGGGCTTGGCTTCAGCGGCCGCGGGGAGGGGATCGCCGCGATCGCGGTCGCGCTCCTGGAGGAGGTTTGATCCTCTCCCGCCTTCATCCGATCGAGGAAGCCGTCCGGTCGCGGCCCCGCGAGATCGAGTGGGTGCTCGTCGACTCGGCGCGGCGCGACCGCCGGATCGGCCAGCTCGCGCAGCTCTGCCGGGAGAGGCAGGTGCCGCTCCGCTACGGCGAGCGGTCGGCCCTGGACCGGGTGGCTCGGGCCCATCAAGGCGCGGTCGCGCGGATCGCCGTTCGCGGCTACGCCGCGGAGGAGGACGTCCTCGCCGGAGAGCGCAGCCGGAGGCTCCTGCTCGCCTTGGACGGCGTCGAAGATCCCCAGAACCTCGGCGCCGTCGTCCGGGTCGCTGAGGGCGCGGGGGCCTCCGTGGTCGTGCCCGAGCGGGGGTCGGCGCCTCTCTCGGAAGCTGTGGCGAGGAGCTCCGCCGGCGCGGTCGAGCGGGTTTCCGTGGCCCGGACCGGCAACCTTCGCCGGTTCCTGGATCGCGTGAAAGCGCATGGCTTTCGCGTCGTCGGTCTCGACGCGGCCGGTACGGACCTCTACCGGCTGGACCTGACGGGGGACCTCGTGATCGTGCTCGGAGCGGAGGGGCGGGGAATGCGGCGCCTGGTCCGCGAAGGCTGCGACGTCCTCGCGCGGATTCCCATGAAAGGGGCGCTCGCCTCCCTGAACGTGGCCGCCGCCGCGGCCGCTGCGGTCTATGAGGCCGTGCGGCAGCGCGATTTTGCCGGCAGTCGCTCGGACTAGGGGGTTCGGGGGACCGCAAGGTCCCCGCAAAAGGATTACTCGGACACACCCCTAGCGGGGGGAAGGGAGAACCCCCCCGATCCGGTCGACCGGCCTCCGGGCACCCCCGGCGAACCGACCCACCCGGACCCTTGCTTGATGGTCCCGTGCAATGCTAAAGTTCCCGGTTCGCGCTGTCGGGGATGGGTCTGCTCTTTGAAGGCCGGCCGGAGAGCCGGGGGACTCTCGAGGTAACTCCGAACGACGTCGTTGCCGGCGTAGCTCAACGGTAGAG
The DNA here is from genome assembly GCA_036397915.1 of Thermoanaerobaculia bacterium. Taxonomy (GTDB): domain Bacteria; phylum Acidobacteriota; class Thermoanaerobaculia; order UBA5066; family Gp7-AA6; genus Gp7-AA6. The sequence goes on from DASWIB010000112.1 coordinate 9,474, forward strand.
CATCCGATTTGTAATCGGAAGGTTGCGGGTTCGACTCCCATCGCCGGCTCCAGGAGCGGTCGACACGGGGCGGGGCAGGTCGGTTTTCAATTTTCCTTGGACTCGGGCAGGTGGCCGAGTGGCTAATGGCAGCAGACTGTAAATCTGCCGCGCTTCGCGCTACGGAGGTTCGAATCCTTCCCTGCCCACCAGTAACGGAGGAGTACGAGAGGTTCGTAAGCGTCAGACGTAAAGCGGAGAACGTGGAGCAACGTTTGGGGGCCCGTCGTCTCCGTTTGCGTTTCACGTCTCGGTTTCACGGAGGACTTGCGGGAGTAACTCAGGGGTAGAGTCACAGCCTTCCAAGCTGTTGGTCGCGGGTTCGAATCCCGTCTCCCGCTCCAAATGGTCGGGGAGGTCGGCACCGCGCCCACGTAGCTCAGTCGGTAGAGCACGTCCTTGGTAAGGACGGGGTCACCAGTTCAATTCTGGTCGTGGGCTCCAAAACACGGAACACGGAACACGGAACACGGAACACGGGACGAGGAGGAGTTAGCGAGGGTGGAGGAGGGATATCGGGGCGGATCGTGGTGTTCCGTGTCCCGGGTCTCTGATTCCGCGTTCGCGAAGCGAGCGATATGGGCAAGGAGAAGTTCGACCGCAGCAAGCCGCACGTCAACATTGG
>DASWIB010000113.1:0-4009 GCA_036397915.1 Thermoanaerobaculia bacterium
GATCTTCCCGTGTTTCCCGCCGATGCTTCCGGAAAGAAGAGCGCACCGGAAGGATTCCCCATCCGGCTGGGAGTCGATCCGAAGATGCGCGCCGAGGCGGTCCTCGACGTCGAGCCTCAGCCCAAGGCGAGGAACATCCGCGTCCGGGTCGAGGCGGCGTCACCCCGCGGACGTCTTTACATCCTGTTCGACAATCCCGTGGCCGTACCGGCCAAGGCGGCGGACGTGCGAGTCCCGGTGGTCGCCGCCATTGGCGCGGACTGGCCGGAAGGGGTTTGGATCCTGCGTTTCCTCGCCAACGGCAAGGACGCGGGCGGAGGACAGTTCTGGCTCGCGCGCGATCCCTCGCGCTTCGACTTCGCAGCGGCTCTCCGCCGGTAAGTCGCAGGGCGGGAGAAACCGCCTGAGATGAGAACAGCCCCGAGGTTCTCCGTCGCTCTCCCGCTCCTCCTCGCGGCGGTGCGATGCGGGACGGCGATGGTGGAACCGCTCGAGCAGCCGGATCCCTGCCCGGGTTTCATCGCCGCCCGACCGAAGTTTGCGCGAGCCCCCGAATACCCTGCCCCGTTGCTGAAGGCGCGTATGAGCGGGGAATCGACGCACGAGATCACCGTCGACCGCTCCGGAAACGTCCGCGACGCGCGGATCGTCGGGACCACGTTCATGGTTTTCGCTCTGTCCGCCGACGCCGCGATCCGGAAGTCGACGTACTTTCCGGCGACGCTCGATGGCCGGCCGGTCGCTTCGCGCTTCTGGGTGCGGGTGCCGTTCGGGGTTCCCAAGAACATCGAATCACACGCGGCGCGGAATCGGGTCACAGCGTTCGTGCCGGGAGACCAGCCCGCGGGAGCGCGGTGGCAGTTCTCGGGGAGCGTCCGCCGGGTGACTCTCGCGGCGGACATCGCCTCCGTGCCTCCCGGCGAGGTGTCGGTCGTGGCGATCGCGCCCGGCGGCGCCGAGCGAGTGCTCCTGCCGGCCGGCAGCCTGAAAACGAGACGGGCACGGGTACGCGTCCGGACGGAGGACTTCTTCTCGAAGCCGGGCGAGTACCGCGTGAGTCTGAGACAGGGTGACAAGACGATCGGAGAGGGTGGGTTCTCGATTGCAGAAGATGAGAGGTCGGCGGTCGTCAACGCCTGCGGGGCGCCGTGACCGCCCCCGCACAGGCTCCCGGAGTGCGCATCGGCACCGCCGGGTGGATGTACAAGGATTGGGAAGGGATCGTTTACCCGCCTCCTCGGCGCGGCTTCGATCGGCTGGGTTTCATGGCGTCGCTCTTCGACACGAACGAGATCAACTCGACTTTCTATCGGATCCCGCCCGCTTCGATGGCGCGGGACTGGGCCCGCCGCGTCGCGCACAATCCCCGGTTTCTCTTCACTGCCAAGCTGTATCGGGGCTTCACCCACGAGCGAAACGCCGGCCGGGAGGAGGAGGAGGCGGTCCGCCACGCGATGGACGCGCTCGCCTCCGCCGGCCGGCTCGGCTGCGTGCTCGTCCAGGTGCCGATGTCGTTTCGATCGACCGAAGAGAACCGGGAGCTGCTCGAGAAAGTCTTCGCCGATTTCACCGCCTTTCCGCTCGCGGCCGAGTTCCGGCACTTCTCATGGAACTCGGGCGAGATTCTTCGATTCCTCGAAGACCGAGGAGTCGGCTTCGTCAACATCGACCAGCCGCGGCTGAAAGGGAATCTGCCCGCGACCTCCCACGTGACCGGACCGGTTGCGTACTATCGCTTCCACGGTCGAAACGCCGCCAAGTGGTTCGGCCCGAACACCTCCAACGAGGAGCGGTACGACTATCTGTATGCCGAGAAGGAGCTCACACCCTGGATCGAACGGATCCGCGAAGGTCGGGAGCGCCACCCCGACACGAACGGCTTCGCGGTGATGAACAATCACTTCCGCGGCCAGGCGGTCGCGAACGCGCTCCAGCTCCAGCACATGATGACCGGCGAGACGCGAAGCGTGCCGGAGTCGCTGCGCGACCACTATCCGCAGATTGCAGGTGCCACTGCAGGCACACGACCTCCGCAAAGGAGTCTCTTCTAGCCCGGATTATTCATGGGCGCCCGGCTGAAACGCCGCCTTGACTGAGGATCTGCGGAGCCCCCTGGGGGGTTCGGGGGACCGCAAGGTCCCCGCTGAGATTACTCGGACAAACTCCTGGATCGCGCTCGGGTCGGTCCGCCCCCGCGACCTTCCGATGCCTTCTCTCCCGAGGTGATCCTCGCCGTCAGCGGAAGTCCCGGACGTCGCGAAACGGCATCTCGCGGTCCGTGAAGTCGGGGCGATAGTAGCGGTTGGCCGTCTCGAGCTCCTGCCGGAAGCCGCTCGTGAAGCCGTTCGTCTCCAGCGCGGCGAGCGCCTCCCTCCATTCACCGGCGGTGATCTCGCGCGAGAGCGCGGCATATCGCTCGGCTTTCGCCGCCCGGTGAATCGGGTAGTACTGCGCCATGAGCGAGATCGCGACGCGAGGGGAAAGCGTCTCGGCGATCCAGCCGAGCGAGTCGGCGACGCCGGCGACGCCGTTCGGCAGTACCAGGATGCGGACGAGCAGCCCGCTCTTCAGCAGACCGTCTTCGCCGTAGACGAGGCTCGATCCTTTCTGCCGGTACATCTCGACGAGCGCTTCGCGCGCGCGCTTCGGATAGTCCGGCACCTTGGAATACAGCCAGCCGGCGGAGGAGTCCGCGTACTTCAGATCGGGAAGGTACACGTCGACGATCCCGTCCAGCAGCCGCAGAACCTCCACCGAGTCGTACGCGTTCGTGTTGTAGACGATCGGCAGCCGCAGCCCGGCCCGCGCGGCGAGCAGGATGGCCTTCGCCATCTGCGGCGCGTAGTGCGTCGGCGAGACGAAACCGATGTTGTGACAGCCGCGCCCCTGAAGCTCCAGGAGCATCTCGGCAAGCCGCTCGACCGTGACCTCGTTCGTCCGCTGCGTCGCCCAGTCCTGGCTGATCTGCCAGTTCTGGCAGTAAACACAGCGCAGGTTGCAGTTGCCGAAGAAGATGTTTCCCGCGCCACGCCTGCCCGAAAGGACCGGCTCCTCTCCGAAGTGAGGCGTGTGCGACGAAACGACCGGGTTCAATCCCGACGCGCAGGACGCGAGGACGTTTGCCAGCCGATCATTGCCGCAACCTCTGGGGCAGACGGTGCACGAGGCGAGGAGCGCGTAGAGCTTCTCGACCCGCTCCTCGAGCTCCCCCGACACGACAAGAGACAGGAAGCCGGGCTCCGACACGATTTCAGCTTAGCATTCCGATCGGTGCCCGAAAGCTTCGCCACACGCAGGATGCGCTGGGGCGACTTTCGGCCGCGGGCGATCGCTGCGCGACCGGCGGCCGAGAGAGTTCAAACGAGAGCTCTGCGGCGTGGCTGAATCCCTCGCTTCTCGAAGAATGAGGTGGGGTTTCAATTGGTTCCCTGCGTTTCGCGGGACGGGGGCGCGCGTGACTTACATCGCCGACGACTATCGCGAGGTCCGTGTCGAGCTTCCGCTCAACTGGCGCACGCGCAACTACGTCGGAACGATCTTCGGGGGGAGCCTCTACGGCGCCGTGGACCCGCACTACATGATCATGCTGATCAAGATCCTCGGTCCCGAATACATAGTGTGGGACAAGGCGGCGACGATCCGGTTCAAGAAGCCGGGTCGAGGAACCCTCTACGCGCGCTTCGTCATTCCCGAGAAGGAGATCACGACGATCCGGCGACTCCTCGAGACGGAAGCCTCCATCGACCGCGTGTACAACGTGGATCTCACGGACGGCGATGGAGTGGTCCACGCCACCATCGAGAAGACGATCTACATCCGGCGAAACGTCGCCGGAGTCGTTCATGAATAGTGCGGGCTAGCAGGCACTCTCACCCGGAACCTCCTGGAGGAGGACGGAGAGACTACTCCGGTACCGGATACGCGATCGTGTCCGAGTCCTTCGGGTCGTACGGGAGCGACTTCAGCATGAGGAACTCCGAGTCGACGAGAAAGCGGATCGCGTGCGACT
>DASWIB010000114.1:0-10287 GCA_036397915.1 Thermoanaerobaculia bacterium
GCGCGAGCAGCACATCCGGCGCGAGCGCGCGACGTCGAACATCTGCACCAACCAGGCGCTGATGGCGCTCGCCGTGAACATCCACTGTTCGCTTCTCGGCAAGCGCGGGCTTCGCGACGTCGCGCTCCAGTCGCACGCGAAGGCCGAATACCTGAAGGGCGAGATCGCCCGGATCCCCGGCTACCGGATCCCCTTCGCCGGGCCGACATTCAACGAGTTCGTCGTCGAGGCCCCGGAACGGGCGGCGCCCCTCCTCTCGCGGCTCGCGAAGGGGGGCATCCTCGCGGGCGTCCCGCTGTCGCGCTGGGAGCCGGAGTCGGGGAAGCGGTTTCTCGTCGCGACGACCGAGATGAACACGCGGGGGGAAATGGACTATCTCGTCGCGGCGCTCGCGGCCGGGGGCAGCGGGGCGCCTTCTTCGGGGAGGAGCCAATGAGCGTGGAGGTCGAAGAGAAGGCCGAAGTTCGTCGGCGTGACCGGCTCCATCCGGAGTCTCGCCACGAGCCGCTCGTCTTCGAGCGTTCGGGCGAAGGTAAGATCGGTTACTCGCTCCCGCCGCTCGACGTCCCCGAAACGATCGCGATCCCGGGCCGCCTGACGCGATCGGAGATTGCGGGGGAGACCGAGATCACCGAGGTCGAGGTGGCCCGGCACTTCACGCGGCTCTCGAAGCTGAACTTCTCGATCGACCAGGCGCTCTACCCCCTCGGCTCCTGCACGATGAAGCACAACCCACGGTTGAACGAGGAGGTCGCCCGTCTGCCCGGTTTCGCCGCCGCGCATCCTCTCGCCCCGGAAGAGGTCGTTCAGGGAGCCCTCGAGCTCGCATGGCGGCTCGAACGGGTCCTTTCGGAGCTGACGGGGCTCGCGCGCGTGACCCTTCAGCCGGCCGCCGGCGCGCACGGAGAGCTGGCCGGGATGCTGATCGTGCGCGCGGCCCTCGAGAAGAGCGGCAACCCCCGCTCCGTCGTCCTCACCCCGGACTCGGCCCACGGCACGAATCCGGCCTCGGCGCACTTTGCCGGGTACAAGGTCCGCGAGTTGAAGTCCAATGCGCGCGGCACGCTCGACCTCCACGTCCTGGAGGAGGCGATGACCGAGGACGTCGCCGGGCTCATGCTCACGGTCCCGAACACGGTCGGGATCTTCGAGAACCAGATCCTGGAGATCGCGCGGATCGTGCACGCGAAAGGGGGCTATCTCTACTGCGACGGCGCGAATTTCAACTCGTTCGTGGGAATCGCCAAGCCGGGCGCCATGGGCATCGACGTGATGCACATGAACCTGCACAAGACTTTCTCGACGCCGCACGGCGGAGGCGGGCCGGGATCGGGGCCGGTGGCGGTGGCGGAAAAGCTCGTGCCTTTCCTGCCACGGCCGATGGTCGAGCGCCGGCCCGACGGCACGTTCTTTCTCGATTACGACCGCCCCGAGTCGATCGGGCGGCTCCGCACTTTCCTCGGCAACTTCGGGATGTTCGTCCGCGCGCTCGCGTACAGCTCTTCTTACGGTAACCGCATCGGCGAAGTCGCGCGCGGCGCGGTCTTGAACGCGAACTACATCCGAGCCGGGCTCGCGGGCGTCTACCACCTGAAATACGAGGCGCCGACGATGCACGAAGTCGTCTTCTCCGACAGGATGCAGACCGAGCACGGCGTCCACGCGATGGATATCGCGAAGCGGCTGATGGACTTCGGCTTCCATCCGCCGACGATCTCGTTTCCTCTCATCGTTCACGGCGCGATCATGATCGAGCCGACCGAGACGGAGACGAAGCCGAGCCTCGATGCCTTCGTCGCCGCCATGCGCGAGATCGCGCGGGAGTGCGAGGAAGATCCGGAAGTCGTCCTGAAGGCGCCGCACACGACGCCGGTGCGGCGGGTGGACGAGGTCGGTGCGGCGAAGAACCTCGTCCTGAGGTGGAGGCCGGAGAAATAGGGGGTCAGGTCTCCACTTGCCACTTTGCTCGCAAAGTGGCAAGACCCTCTCCGCTCGAAGGGCGACTGCCGCGAGCCGTGAAGACCTGACCCCGTGTCCTCTCTGGGATATCCTTCCGCCGCGCATTCATGAGCTCTTCCTTTCGCCGCAAATGCCCGTTCTGCGGAGGGGACATGCTCCGCTCCCGCACGCACCAGTACGGCTACACGCATTACTTCTGGCAGAAGCCGTGGAAGAGGTCGTTCTTCGGCCTCGGCGCCGAGCGCGTTTTTCCGTGGGCGTGTATGGGATGCGGCGTCGTCCTCTTCTACCTCGACCGGCTCCCGGCGGTGGCGGAGGAGTTCCGCTCGCTCCGTAACGTGGAGCGGGTGCCGGAGGGTCAGCCCGCCCCTCTCGAGCCGTGATCTCGATCGCGTACCTCGACGGTCGCCGGCTCTCCCGCGCGGTGATCGCCGGGGCGCACTTCGTCGGAGAGCGCGCGGAGCCACTCAACAAGATCAACGTCTTCCCGGTCCCGGACGGAGACACGGGCACCAACCTCGCCGCGACGCTCCAGAGGGTCGCCGCCGGCATCGCGCGGCTGCGCGAGCGGCACGTCCGCCGCATGTCCACCGTGCTGGCCGACGAAGCGCTCGCCGGCGCACGCGGCAACTCGGGGGCGATCCTCGCGCAGTTCTTCAGCGGTTTCTGCGAGGGACTTCCGGAACGCCCGCGCATCACGACGCAGGACTTCGCTCGCGCGGTGACGCGGGCCGCCGAGTCCGCCTACGGCGCCCTCGCGCGCCCTGTCGAGGGGACGATTCTGACGGTCATCCGCGACTGGGCACGCTACGTGGCGGACCGCGCGAAGGAGGTCCGCGACTTCGCCGTCATCCTTCCGGATTCGTTGAAGGCCGCGAAGCGCTCGCTCGACGACACCCCGAAGCAGATGGCGGTGCTTCGCAAGGCCGGCGTGGTCGACGCGGGAGCTCAGGGCTTCGTCTACATGCTCGAAGGGATCGTGCGCTACCTGAAGGACGCTGCCCGGCGGGCCCTTCCGCCGGCTCCTCCCGAAGAAGTGCGCGCGGCGAAGTTCGACCGGACGCCCGAGTCCATTCTCTTTCGGTACTGCACCGAAGCGCTGCTCGAAGGGGATTCGATCGACCGGGCCGCCCTCCGGCGCGAGGCTGCTCTGATGGGTGACTCCGTCGTGATCGCCGGCGGATTGACCCGCGTTCGTCTCCACGTGCACACGAACGAGCCGGAGAAGCTCTTCGAGGTCGCCGCTCGTTACGGCGAGGTCGCGCAGACGAAGGTCGAGGACATGCACGCGCAGCACGAGAGCCGATTCGACCAGAACCGCGCCCAACGGGTCGGAATCGTCACCGACTCGACGTGCGACCTGCCGGAGGGAATGCTCGAGCATCTGAACGTCGCGGTCGTCCCGGTGCGGGTCTATTTCGGCTCGGAGAACTACCTCGACAAAGTGACGTTGACGCCGGCGGAGTTCTACGCGCGGTTCGCCGTGACGGATCAGCCGCCGAAGACGTCACAGCCACCCCCGGCCGACTTCACCCAGGTCTATCGCTACGTGGCGGCGCACGCCGCGTCAATTGTCTCCATCCATCTTTCCAAAGCGGTCTCCGGCACTTATCAGGCGGCGATCGTCGGCTCGCGCCCGATCGAGAATACCCGGTTCGAGCACGTCAACAGCCGCAACGCGTCCGTGGGACTCGGCCTCGTCGTCCGCGTCGCCGCGGAGGCGGCGGCGGCCGGCAAGCCGTTCGAGGAAGTCGTCCGGATCGCACGGGAGGCGACGAATCGCGTCACGGTCTACATCGCCGTCCCGACGCTCGAGCACCTGGTCCGGGGGGGGCGGGTTCCGCCGATGAAGGGGTTCATCGCAAAACTCTTCGGGCTGCTGCCGGTTCTGACACTGACGAAGCAAGGCGCCGCGGAGGCCGTCGCGCGGGCGCGCGGGTTCGACAAGGCGCTCCGCAAGATGATGGAGCTTCTGTTCGCGACGGCCGAGGCGGGAGACGGCGGTGGCCCCTCCGGCGAGCGACGCTTCGGCGTCGCTCACTCCGACGCCGCGGAGCTCGCCGACCAGCTCGCCCGCCAGATCCGGGAGCGCTATCCGGAGTCCGACGTGATGATCGTCGAGTGCGGGCCGGCCCTCGGCGCGCACGGGGGTCCGGGGGCGGTGGCCGTAGCGGTCCTCCTGCCGACCGACGTCCAAAGTAGCCCTTGAGCGAGATCAGCTCAGATCTCCAGTACCCCCTCTCCCACCCGGACCACCCGCCCACCCATCACCACCCGCACGATCTCGGCGCCCTGGAGGTGCACCTCCGTGTAGATCGTCGCCGGACGGTTCACAGCGTGTCCCTGCTCGATGAGAAGCACGGTGATCGGCTGGACGGTGACCGCGGAGTGCGAGACGAGGTACGCCGCCAGCGCGCCCGCTGCGGCGCCGGCCCCGGGCACCTCGACGGAGCCGACCGTGTCGAACGCGCGCGCGTGCGCCGCCGATCGCGCCTCCCGGGTTTCCTTCGTGAATGCGTAGACGAGCGTCGCCTCGCCTCCTTCCAGCAGTCCACGCAGGAGGTTGTATCGCGGGCGCGCGGCGAAGAGCGCCGCGAGCGTCGCGACCGGCACGATCAGCACCGGCAAACCGGTCGAGATCACCCGTACGGGCTGGTTCGTCGCCTGAATCTCCTCCTCCGCGAGCCCGAGGGCCTCGGCGACGCCGGCGATCTCGTCGGAGGATAGCTTCGGTCCGATCTCCGGCAGCCGCTGGGTCAGCCGGAGCTGATCGATCCGGCCGTTCTCGACGACGAGCTCGACCTCGAAAAGCCCGTCCTTTCCCTCGTGCGCGACGCGCGTCACCGGACGGGCGAGCGGCCGCTGGCTCTCGATCGCGTGGACATAGTGCGCGCCAAGTGCCGGGTGTCCGGCGAAGGGGATCTCTCGCTCGCGCGAAAAAATCTCCAGCCGGAACGCCGCTCCGGCGAGCCTCGACGGGAGAAGGAAAGCCGTGGCGGGGTGGTCCATCTCCCGCGCGACCAACTGCAACGTGGCGTCGTCGAGCCCGGAGGCATCGGGAAAGACCGCGAGCGGGTTGCCGGCGAGCGCCCGATCCGCGAAGACGTCCACGAGGACGTAGCGGATCTTCAAGAGCTCACGCGCGCCGCGCGGCGAGGAGGAGCAGGTCGCGGTCCCCGGTCGAGACGCCCTCGCGCTTCCAGTCGGCCACGAGCCGCGCGAACGCGGCCGAGAGCGCCTGTCCGGCGGCGAGGCGCGCAAAGCGCTCCAGGGACGCCTCCGGCTCCGGCGGGTGACCAACGGCCAAGGACCGGAGCTGGCCAAGCCCGCTCGAAGCGATCACGAGCACGTCTCCGCGCTTCGTGCTGGTCCGGTCGCCGTCGCCCGCGACCCCGACCGGTCTGCCGTCGCGCAGCAGCGCCGGCCGCCCGGCGACGCCGCTCGACGCGAGCGAGACGACATCCCCTTCCCATCGGGCCGCCGAGACCGCGCACTCGACGCCGATCGCCGCAATCGCGGCGACGATCTCCTCCGGGGTCGCGCCCGGAAGAAGCTTGCGTCCGGCGTCGAGCGCGAGGAGCAGGCCGGCGAGCGAGTCCTCGGGCTCGCCGAGCGGCTCGACCAGGAGAAACGCGATCCGATCCGTTGCGCCGTCCACGGCGAAGCCCAGAAGGTTCAGCTCTTCCGAGCTCCAGCGCAGCGGCATCGACTCGAAGCCGGGCGTCGCCGGCCAGGTGTGCGGGACGAGGAAGGCCGCCGCTCCCCGGAGCGCCCGCGCGGCTCCTTCGTGACGTGCCCTCTTGACCGCCGCCTCGTACTGCCGGTCGCCTTCGACGGCGAGCGCGGCATGCGTGCCGACCTCGGCCAGGAACTCTTCGTCCTCCTTCGTGAACGCGCCGCGCCGCTTGTTCAGGATCTCGACGACGCCGACGATCTCGCCGGCGGGTGTCCGCATGGGAGCCGCGAGGATCGACTGCGTGTGAAAGCCCGAGCCCGCGTCAGTCCGTGAGTCGAAGCGGCGATCGTTGTACGCGTCCGCGACCTTGACGATCTCTCCGGTCGCCGCGACCGAGCCGGCGATTCCGCGTCCCGACGGCAGCCGGATGGGGGCCACGGATCCGCCTTCGAGGATCTGGCTCACGAGCTCGCCCGTCTCCGGGTCTTTCAGGAAGATCGTGCCGCGCTCGGCGTCGGTCTCGCTCGTCGCCGTCCGCAGGATGATCCGGAGGGTCTCGGTCGGATCGAACGTCGCCGCGAGCGACTTGTTCGCCTCGAGGATGACCATGAGCTTGATCATCTTGGCGCGCGTGACCGAGACCTCCGCAAGGACGCGGTCGAGGACCTGGCCCTCGAAGGCGGCGATCGCGTCGGCGAGTGCATCGGCGTCGGGGAATCGCGCCTCCGGGTCTTTCGCGATCGCGCGATCGAGGATATGCGCGAGCTCCGGAGGCAGATCGGGGCGAAGGCTCCTCACGGAGGGCGGCTTCTCCCGCACGATGCGCCGCACGAGACGCGCTGTGTTGTCGTCGTCGATCGGGACGCGCCCCGTGAACATTTCGTAGAGGACGACGCCCATCGCGTAGACGTCGGTCCGGACGCTCGGCGATCCCCCCTGGAGGAGCTCGGGCGCAAGGAACTGCGGCGTGCCGGGGATGGTCTCTCCCTGCGGAACGAAGCCTCCGCTCTCGACCGCGATGCCGAAATCCATGAGGCGGGGCTTGCCGTCGTCGCTGACCATGACGTTTTCGGGCTTGAGATCCCGGTGCAGGACCCCGATCCGGTGCGCGGCCGCGAGGCCGCTGCACATTCCTTTCGCGATCGCCAGGCCGCGACCGAGCGGGAGGATCTTCTCTTTCTGCTCGACTTCCTTGAGCGTGCACCCTGGCAGGTACTCCATCGAAACAAACTCCTCGCCGGCGATCTCGACGAGGTCGTAGACGCGACAGACGTTCTCGTGTGTGACCTTGCGGGCCAGGATGATCTCGTGACGCAGCGTCTCCCGCCGCTCCGGCGAGAACCGGTCCGGCCGGATGCGCTTCAGCGCGATCTCCGAATCGAGCTTCAGGTCGCGCGCGCGGTAGACGACACCCATGCCACCGAAGCCGAGGACCTGTTCGACGCGATAGCGCCCGCCGATGACAGACCCCGAGGTGTGGGGCACCTCCACCGCCGGCGTGGCCGACGTCGCTTCGCCGGCTGCGGTCGCCGGCTTCCCGGCGTGCCCCTCGCGCGTGGGGTTTTCGCTTTCTCGGTTCAAGTGAGCGGCCGCTCGACGCGGCCGGGAGAGAGTAAACGGCCCCACCTCAACATCCCATGGCATTTTCGCACCAGTACGGCCGATTGACTTAGAAAGACGCCCGGAATAGCGTGCGGGAGCTTTTCCGATGCCACCAACACTGAAGGAGGAGAAACCGTGACCAGACGTCGGGTGCGGTATCCGGAGACTTTCCTTGCCCTGGCGCTGCTCTTCCTCACGGCCACGCCGGCCTTCCCAGCAGGCTTCTCGATCTTCGCGCAGGGAGCGAAGCCCTCGGGGATGGGTCTCGCGTTCACGGCCGTCGCGGACGATCCTTCGGCCATCTTCTACAACCCCGCCGGGCTCGGCTGGCAGAAGCACTTCAGCGCGCAGGCCGGCGGCTCAGTGCTCACGAAAACTGAAGGAGATTTCGAGGGAGCGAACCCGTTCCCCGGAACGGGATTCGGCGTGGAGGGTCAGCACGAGACGAGCCATCTGCTTCCGACCTTCTATGCGGTCGTGCCGCTGACCTCGAACATCAACTTCGGCCTCGGCATCTTTGCTCCTTACGGGCTCGGCTTTCGCTGGGACGACGCGGAGCAGTTCTCGGGGCGTTACATCGCGCAAAACGCGGTGATCCGGTCAGCCGACGTGAATCCCGTGGTGTCGCTCCAACTCGCCCCCTCGTTCGCGATCGCGGTCGGCGCGGACTACCGTCTCTCGAAGGTCACTCTGGAGCGCAACCGGTTTGCGATCAACCCGTTCACCCAGTCGGTGGTCGATGTCGCGCACATCAAGCTCGACAGCGAGATCCAGGACAACGACGGCTGGGGATGGAACGCCGGGTTCCTCTGGAAGCCCGTCGGCGTGATCTCGCTCGGGGCGGCGTACCGCAGCTCGATCGAGATCGACTACGAAGGAGAAGGCAAGTTCACGCAGAGACTGACCGGCAACGCTGCTTTCGACGCCGCGGTCGCAGCAGGTCTTCCGCAGGGCAGACAGGACGTCGCTGTCACGATCGAGTTTCCGGCGTCGGCGAACTTCGGCGCCGCGATCAACCTTCCGGCGGACTTCCTCCTCTCCCTCGAAGCCGACTGGACGGAGTGGTCTTCCTTCGACGAGCTCTTCATCGACTTCGAGAATACGGCGATTCCCGATCTCGATCGGCTGACGAACTGGGACGATTCCTGGGCCTATCGCGCCGGACTCGAAAAGAAGTGGGGGAGCTTCGCCGTCCGGGCGGGCTACTACTTCGACGAGAGCCCGCAGCCGATCCGGGACGTCGGACCGATCCTCGCGGACGCGGACCGCAACGCCTATACCCTCGGGTTCGGCTACAACACCGAGCGGTGGGGCGTCGACATCTCGGACATTTACATCGACTTCGAGCAGCGGGACACGCGCGGCGAGGAGAGCACCGATCAGTTCTTCGGCCGTTACTCGGAAGCGGCGAATCTGGTGGCAATCAGTTTTCGGCTCTCTTTCTGAGTCGAACCCGCTGACCTGAACTAAGGAGATCGAGCGATGAAAAGGACGTTTCGCGCGGCCGCTTCGGCCGGGGCGCTCACGGCGCTTCTCGTTTCGCCTCTGTTTTCCCAGACGGCCTTTCGCAAGTATGTCGCGCTCGGCGACAGCCTGACCGCCGCGGTCGAAGGCAACTGTCTCGTCGAGCGGCACCAGCGGCGTTCCTATCCCAAACTCGTGGCCGACGCCCTCGGGATCGGAGGCTTCGAGCAGCCGTTCATCTCCGAGCGCGCGGTGAGCGGCCCGGTGGGCGTATGTCTCGGCGCCGTGGTGGCCGGAGGCACGATCACCGTCGGCGCCGTCTCGCAACAGGGTGCCCCGACGAACGCGGCGCTCGCGCGGCCCTACGACAACCTCGGGATCCCGGGAGCGAACGCCGCCGACCTGGTGGATCTGCGCGTCGCCAACCCCAGTGGAAACACGGCGAACCGCTTCGCGGCGGCGATCCTGCGCAACTTCCCGGGCGGCCCGTTCGAGGGGAGGAACACCGTGGAAGAGGCGAACCTGCTCAACCCCGACCTCGTCACCGTCTGGGCGGGTCCGAACGATGTGCTCGGAGCCGCGTTGGCGGGCGCGGCGATCGACCAGGTCACGCTGACGCCGGCGGCGGTGTTCGAGGCAAAGTACTCTCAGGCCCTCTCCGGACTTCGGGCGACCGGCCGTACGCTCATCGCGCTGAACGTCCCGGATGTCACGTCTCTGGCGTTCGTCCGTACGATTCCGCCGGTCGTGGTCGATCCGGCGACGCGGCAACCGGTGATCGTCGGCGGCCAGCCGGTTCCGCTGCTCGGGCCGCGGACGACGCCGACCTGCTCGACCGCTCCCTGTCCGATACCGTCGAGCACTCTCGTCACGCTCGGCGCCTCCGCGCTGCTCGGGCAAGGGATCGGCATCCCGACGGCGCTCGGCGGGACCGGCCTTCCGCTCCCCGACGGCTCGTTCACGCCGCCGGCGACCTTGAGTCCCGGTGTGCTTCTCTATGCGGACGAGGTCGCTCTCATGCAGCAGCGCACGACCGAGATAAACGCGCGGATCGCGTCCGTGGCGTCGGCCAACGGAGCGACCGTTTTGGACATCCATGCGCTCTTCGACGGGATCGTCGCGCACGGTTACGAGGCTGGCGGGGGAATCGTCATCACGACGTCTTTCCTGACCGGTGGTCTCTTTTCGGCCGACGGATTCCACGCTTCGAACATCGGCTACGCGATCGTCGCCAAGGAGGTCGTCCAGCACCTGAACGAGGTCAGCGGGACGGATTTCGATCTGCCGGACCTGGCGCACACGCTTTTCGAGCCGGACATGCCGGTGATCTCGGCGTCGGGAGTGCTCGATCCGGCGGCAGGGCCCTTCGGCTACTCGATGCGCATGTGGAAGGACCTGGTCTCCACCGCGGCTCCGAGCGACGTTGAGCTCGTCTTCCCCAGCCCGGTGAAGCGGGTCGAGAAGGTCTTCCCGCGTTAAAGCCGGCCCCCCGCGTCGAGCCCCGGGTTCGCCCGGGGCTTTTTTCTGCTAGATTTCGCCGGTTTTCTCGGAGAGTACCGGCCATGATGATCTCGGCAACCCAGCTC
>DASWIB010000115.1:0-13315 GCA_036397915.1 Thermoanaerobaculia bacterium
ATCAGGAAGCAGACGTCCCCCAGCGCGCTGCCCAGGTCGAGGACGATCTTCTCCCGCGACGGCCGGGCAAGCGAGAGAATGTCGCGGTCGCGCTCGCGCCACTTCCGCTCGGGCGCGGCGAACCGCGTGACGCGGTGCAGCTGTTCGAAATACTCGTCGGGATAAAGGTCGTCTCGGAACAGGGGGTCAGGTCTCCACTTGCCACATTGAGGGTCAGGTCTCCACTTGCCACATTGAGGGTCAGGCTGCCACCTAACGATTTGCTGTTAGCTTCTAGCGTTTCATGAAAACCCCGTGGGAAAAATTCTCCCTCCCCGGCGACCGTCCCGCCTACGCGCGCGGAGACTCAGCCGAGTTCCGGCGGGCGCTTCGCGAGATCTTCGGGCCGCTCGTCGAGCGCGTCGAGAGGTGGCCGGCCGGACCGCAGGACTGGCTGATGGCGGAGGTCCCTGCGCAGGGATCGCTCACCGCCTTCTTCCGCGAGCTCGAAAAGCGACTCGCGCCGGCGGGCTCGCTCTGGGTCGCCTTTCCGAAGAAGCCGTTCCTCGAGGAGCTCGGCTTCCCGTTCACGTGGACCGACGTGCAGAGGGCGGGGCTGTCGTCCGGCCTCGTGGACAACAAGATCGCCGCGTTCTCGCCGCGTCTCACCTCGATCCGGTTCGTGATTCCGGTCGCGCGGAGAAAGGGGCGAAACTAGGCCACAAATCGAGGTCCCCTGCGCGGCCGGTTTAAGAACTGGATTTAATGCCTACGGGTCTCGCGGTTCTCGATCTTCGCCTCTTCACGCTCGTGCTGGCGCCTCTCCTCTTCCACGAGCGGCCGGAGACGCTTTCGAACCTCGGAGAAGAGAGCCCTAACGAATGGGTGATCGCGCCTGAGCCCCTCCTTTCTCAAGGGATCGACAATCGGAGAAGGATTCTCAGCTGTTGCAGCCGCTCCATGTTCGAACCTTTCGTCGTAGTCGTTCCAAAGCTTCTCAATGAATTCGCAAGTCAACCGACCGAAAAATCGACTTGCGAAGGGGTCATGCTCCAGCTCGGCCGCGAACAGTGTCGCCTCATGGATGGCGTGCGATGACTTGACGAGAATCCCCCCTTCGCGAAAACGATTGTTCGAATTGTCGAGCTGCCGGCCTGCGCGCCTTATAACGAGCTTTGCCTCCGCTCCTGGATAGCCGGGTACAGCGAAGCGCTCCTTTCATCTGTCTTTGCCGTCGATCTCGGGAGCGCGACATCCTCGGTGTGGACTCGTTTCGAAGCACCACCCTGAAGAAAAGGAGCGAGTACTGCGATCTCCCAGTTCTTGTAGCGCTGCTCTGCCGACGGTAGAGCGCTATAGCCAGACAATTCGTATCTCCTGCTGAACCTCACGGAATTCGGGATCGCCTGTATAGAGCTCAGCCTTGCGATCTCTGGCTACAGCCGCAGCGAAGCAGTCGGCGAGGGACATTCGCCGTTTCGCCTTGATCTCGCCCGCAATCTCGGCAAGTTTCTGATCGGCAGCGATAATCTCGATGGGAAGGCCGAGCAGCTTCTCGCGGATTTCCGCCCACCGAGACGCACCCGCCTTCCTCTCGATCTGATATCGGACCTCGGCCCAGTTCGGCGCGGCGATGAGAGCGTTCTTGTCGGAATCGGCTGCCTTCTCGAGCAGGGCCACCACCTTCTCGTGGCCGCTCTCGGCGAACAGGTATGCCAAAACCGCGTAACTATCGAGTACCGAATTTCGCAATCTTCTCGTCCTCCCGTGCCCGATCGCGCGCGCGCTCCTTCAGAAGCTCGGCAGTCACCGAGGTTTCGCTTTTCAGGATTCCGCAGAGATTTCGGATTGCGGCGCTCGTGATGGGGTGGAGCACGATTTCGCCCTCACGCTCGACGAAGCGTACGCGGGTTCCCGCCTTAATCCCGAATCGACGCCTAATCCGAGCCGGGATAACCAGCTGGCCTTTGGTAGTGACATTACCGGTGTCCATCTTGAGATTTATCCTACCAAATCTAGAAAGTAAGTCAAACAGCTTTATTTCCTACATCTGGGAAAGACCCAACACACTGATTCGGCGAGAGTTTTCGCCTCGATCGCTCCCGTACAATGCCGTCCGTGACCGAGCCGTCCGTCACCATCGTCGGCGCGGGCCTCGCGGGATCCGAGTGTGCCTGGCAGCTCGCGCGGCGCGGCCACGGGGTGCGCCTCTTCGAGATGCGCCCGAAGGTCAAGACCGCCGCGCACCAGACCGACCGCTGCGCGGAGCTCGTCTGCTCGAACTCCTTCCGCTCGGACAACCCGAGAAACGCCGTCGGGCTGCTGAAGCGTGAGATGGAGCTCCTCGACTCGCTCGTCATACGCTGCGCGCGGGCGGCGGCCGTCCCGGCGGGCGACGCGCTCGCAATGGACCGCGACGAATTTTCCCGGCTCGTCACGGAAGGGATCGCGTCACGGCCGGAGATCGAGCTCGTGCGCGAGGAGGTGGAGAGAATCCCGTCTGCCGGTCTGGTGGTCCTCGCCACCGGCCCCCTGACGTCTCCGGCTCTCGACCGGGCGATCGGCGAGCTCCTCGGCACAGAGGACCTCTACTTCTACGATTCGATGGCGCCGATCGTCGCCGCGTCCTCGCTCGACTTCTCGAAGATGTACCCGCTGTCGCGCTACGGGAAGGGCTCGGGCGAGGACTACTGGAACGCGCCGCTCTCGAAGGAGGAGTACGAGTCGTTCGTCGGCGAGCTTCTCTCGGCGGAGATCGTGCCGGTCAAGGACTTTGAGAAGGGGATCTACTTCGAGGGCTGCCTTCCGATCGAGGTCATGGCGGAGCGGGGGATCGAGACGCTGCGCCACGGCCCGATGAAGCCGATGGGGCTGCCCGATCCGCTCACGGGGAAGATCCCGCACGCGGTCGTGCAACTGCGCCAGGACGACCTCGCGAAGGAGCACTACAATCTCGTCGGCTTCCAGACCAAGCTGAAGGTCGCGGAACAGCAGCGCGTCTTCCGAAGGATTCCCGGGCTCGAAAACGCGGTCTTCGTGCGGTACGGGATGCTCCACCGCAACACCTACATCCACGCGCCGGCGCACCTCGACCGTTTCTGGCGGATGCACCGCGAGCCGCGGATCTTCTTTGCGGGACAGATCACGGGAGTCGAGGGATACGTCGAGAGCGCCGCGACGGGGCTCGCGATCGGGATCACGATCGCGCAGATCCTGGAAGGGCGGGAGCCAGTCCCCGTTCCCTACACGACCGCGATCGGCTCGCTCGCCCGGCATTGCTCGCAGCGGCCGCCGACGAAGGCGTTCGAGCCGATGAACGTGACGTTCGGACTGATCGAAGACACGTCCCATTCGCCCATCCGCGACAGGGCGGCCCGAC
Organism: Thermoanaerobaculia bacterium; assembly: GCA_036397915.1. GTDB lineage: Bacteria > Acidobacteriota > Thermoanaerobaculia > UBA5066 > Gp7-AA6 > Gp7-AA6. The sequence goes on from DASWIB010000115.1 coordinate 3,359, forward strand.
GCCAGCAGATGGTCGATCGCGCGCTCGCGGCGATCGCCGAATGGAAAGAGGCGACGGCGGCGCGAGAGATGGTGGGGGCACCGTGAGCCGAGTCGCTCCCGGCTCGATTCCCGATTCTCGATTTCCGACTCCCGGCTCCGTTCTCACCTGGGACGACATCGCGTGGGCGCGCCGCCGCATCGAAGGCGTGGCGCACCGCACTCCGGTCTTCCACTCGCGGCAGTTCGACGAGGCGGCCGGCGCGACCGTCTTCTTCAAGGCGGAGAACCTCCAGCGCGCCGGGGCGTTCAAGTTCCGCGGCGCGTACAACAAGATCCGCGCGGAGCAGGAGCGGGGGAGCTTCTCGGAGGTCGTCGCCTACTCCTCGGGCAATCACGCGCAGGCCGTCGCGCTCGTTTCGAAGCTCCTCGGCGTCAAGGCCACGCTCGTCATGCCGAACGACGCCCCCGCGGCGAAGCTCGCCGCGACGCGCGGCTATGGCGCCGAAGTCATCCAGTACGACCGTTACGGCGGCGACCGGGAGGAGATCGGGGAGCGTCTCGTTCGGGAACGCGGCGCGCTTCTCGTCCCGCCGTTCGACGACCCACTCATCATGGCAGGAGCCGGCACGGCGACGGCGGAGTTTCTCGAAGAGGTCCCGGGTCTCGACTTCCTGCTCGTCCCCGTGTCCGGCGGGGGTCTCATCGCCGGGTCGGCCACCGCGGCGAAGCACGTCCGGCCGCAGATCACCGTCTACGGCGTCGAGCCGGAGACCGCGAATGACGTGGCGCAGTCGCTCGAGAAGGGAGAACGGGTGACGATCTCCGTTCCGCGCACGGTTGCCGACGGCTTGCAGGTCGCCTGCGTCGGCCGGCTGACTTTTCCGATCATTCAGAGAACCGTCTCGCGGGTTCTCCTCGTATCCGATGCCGAGATGATCGAGACCCTCTGCTGGACGCTCGAGCGCATGAAGGTTCTGGTCGAGCCGTCGGGGATCGCCGGCGCCGCGGCCGTGCGACACCGGAAGGCGGACTTCGCCGGCAGGCGGGTCGGGGTGATCTGGAGTGGGGGAAACCTCGATCCCAGGCGGCTCGCGACGTTTCTCGGCAATGTGGCAACCTGACCCCCGATGTGGCAAGTGGAGACCTGACCCCCATGAAACTCGCCGCCCTGCTGGTGTTTTTCGCCGCCGCGCCGCTCCTCGCGCACGACTTCTGGATCGAGCCGACGAGCTTCCATCCGGAAGTCGGCTCGGTGGTCGGGATCGCGCTCCGGGTCGGGCAAGAGTTCCGGGGCGATCCCGTCCCGCGCATGACGGAGTCGATCGAGAAGTTCGTCGCCGCGTCGCGCTCGGGGGAGAAGCCCGTCGAAGGCATTTCGGGTCGCGACCCGGCGGGCATCGTGCGCGTCGCCAAGCCCGGGTACCTCGTCGTCGGCTACCGCAGCCGGCCCAAGCGGATCGACCTGCCCGCGGAGAAGTTCGAGCAGTACCTGAAAGAGGAGGGTCTCGAGAACGTCAGTGTGGTGCGCGCCTCGCGAGGCGAATCGCAGAAGCCCTCGAAGGAGATCTACTCGCGCTGCGCGAAGTCGCTCCTCGACGTGGAAGGCGCCGGTACGGCCGGGTACGACCGCGTGCTCGGATTCCGCCTCGAGCTCGTCCTGGAGAAGGCGCCAAAGGAAGTCGGCGGCGGCCGCTCGATGCCGGTGCGGATCGTTTTCGAGCGCAAGCCGCTCTCCGGGGCGCTCGTCGTCGCGATGAACCGCGACGATCCGGAGAAGCAACTCTCCGCGCGAAGCGACGAGAAAGGCCGTGTCGCTTTCGACCTGCCCCGCGGCGGCGCTTGGCTGGTGAAGGCGGTCCACATGGTCGCGGCTCCAGCCCGTTCCGGCGCCGACTGGGAGAGCCTCTGGGCGTCTCTGACGTTCGAAGTTCCTCAACCTTAACCTCCTCTAAACGCGGAAATAGGCTTCGGCGGCGCGCGTATTAGAGAGGCCGTCGTGAAAACCGCTCTCCCGGTCACCCTCGGGCTTCTCCTGCTCTTCGCGCCGGTGTCCTGCGCGAAGAGGTCGACCACCGCCCCCGGGAAGCCGGCCGCGGCCTCGCCGGAGGCGAAGAGGTACCCGATTCGCGGCGTCATCCTGAAGGTCGACACGCAGAAGCGAGAGATCACCGTCGAGCACGAGGCGGTTCCCGGCTTCATGGACGCGATGACGATGGCGTTTCCCGTGCGCGACGATCCGCAAGTCTTCGAGATCCTGCACGAGGGCGATCGCGTGGAGGCAAGGCTCGTCGTCGATCGCGGAGACTTCTGGCTCGAGGAGATCCTGACGAAAGGGTTCGTGCCGACGCCGGTCGGGGTGGCGCCCTCGGCCGGCGCGCCTTCGACGTCCGCGGTCGTCACGCCCCAGCCGAACCGCGGCGTCGCCGTCGGCGATCGCATTCCCGATTTCGCGCTGACCGATCAGACCGGCCGGACAGTGCGGTTCTCGGAGATGCGCGGCGAGCCGGTCGCCGTGACGTTCCTCTACACGCGATGCCCGATCGCGACCGCCTGCCCTCTCACAGCCACGAGGTTCGCGAAGCTCGATTCGATGTTGAAAGAGAAGGGGTTCGGACGGCTGGTCACGATCTCCGTCGACCCCGAGCACGACACACCGAAGGTGCTCGCGGAGTACGCCGCTCACCTCGGCGCCGATCGGGCGCGCTGGAAGTTCCTGACCGGCGACCCGAAGGCGGTGGCGAAGGTAGCGTCGATCTTCGGCGTGATGTACTACCCCGACAAAGGACAGATCGTTCACGCGCAGGCAGTGGCGGTCGTCGACCCGGCCGGACGACTCGCGACCATCTATTACGGGCAGAACTGGGAGCCGGAACACCTGCTCCGCGACCTGGAGAAAGCGAGGAAAGAGTGAGAACCAGGCGAATCCTCGTGGGCGTAGTCTTCGGCGGTCTCCTCTCGTTCGGTCTGCTGCTTTACGCGACGGAAGACCATCCTTCCGCGCTCTTCAAGGAGTACTGCGCGAAGTGCCACGGGGAAGACGGCACCGCGAACACCCCCAAGGGAAGGCAGCTCATGGCGCAGGACTTCACGGACCCCGAATGGCAGGCGGAGGAGACGGACGCGGAGCTGATCAAGCAGGTCACCAACGGCGGCGAGGACATGCCCCCGTTCGGCAAGAAGCTGACGAAGGAGCAGATCGAGAGCCTGGTGAAGAACGACGTGCGAGGCTTCGGAAACAAGAAGAAGGCGAATTGACCGCGGAGCGGTCATCCCGAGCGAAGCGAGGGATCCCTATCTTCTCTGGGACGGATTCCTCGCCCTTGCGGCCTCGGAATGACACTGGGGACGGGTCTTGGAATGACGTTGTGGGGGACGGAGAAGGTCAGTAGACGGGATCCTCCAGCGAGAAGCCGAACAACCCCGCGAACATCTTCGGGTAGAAGCTCGCCGAGCGGTGAGGCAGGCGCTCGCCCGCATGGACCACAGTCTCGATCTCGGAGATCGTGATCGGGCGCATCAGGACCGCGGCCTGCGCCTCGCGCTTGTCGACCGCGTCGAGCGCCGCCTGCGGGTCGGTGGCGTAGGACACGTACTCTCCTCGGGCGATCGCTTCTCGATCGACCGCGAGGAGCCTCGAGAGGAGCGCGACCTCGACGGCTGCGGCGTCGAGGCCCCGCCACGCCTCCGATCGCTCTACCGGCCAGGGCAACGCGGACGGGCGATCGCGCAGGACGAGGAGTGCGGGGTTCTCGGGCGGCGCGACGAGGACGAAGGCGGGGCGCAGCCCCGACAGCTCATCGAGGGCCGCGAGTGCCTTGATGGCCGAAGAGAACCCCCGGATCTCGAAGAAATCGCTCGCCGCATAGAGCAGGTGCGCCGGGTTCCAGTCCGTTATTCCGGACACGAGGCGATGGACGGGCCGCGCGACGAGCCCCGGCGACTCCATGTCAACGATCGCGCAGAGCTTGTACTTGGCGCCGCCGAACTTCGCCGCCGCCGGATCCTTCGAGTATTCGAGCGCCGCCTCGAAGCGCTCCTCCCCGTCCGCGAGGATCGCTTCGACGTTCTTGACGAGGCCCTGCAGCTCGACGTGTGCGGCGTAGTCCGTAATCCGATAGGCGTCGTGGCGCACGCCGGCGGGGTCGAGCGCCGTCAAGTCCGGCCGGCGGGTCGTGGCGAGACCTCCGGCGAGGGGAGCGCGCGTCAGCAGGAACGCAGGCGTGAAATCGGCCTTCAGCGAGCGCAGCCGCACGAGCGACCGCTCGCGCCGCGTCGCGTCCGATTCCCCCAGACGGAGAAGGGATCCCCCCGCCCCGTCGAGGCGGACCAGGCCCACGAGCGCGTCGCGAACGAGCGTCTCCCCATCGTGGACGAACGTCTGACGGTAGTTCCAGAGGCCGGGCCGGCGCTCCTTCTCGAGGATTCCACCCGCGAGCCAGTTCTTCAGAGTCGCCGCCGCGGCCTCGGGGTCGTCGGAGGACGTGAGGCGCGCGATGTTGCCCGGCGCGGCAGGGCCCGCGCCATCAGCCGGCGCGATCAGGGCGGAGAGACCTCTTTCCGCGATCGTGGCGCGCGAGTAGCGGATCGAACGAAAAGGACGGAGCTCCACGGCGCGGGGATTCTAGATGGGGTCAGGCACACACTTTGGCGTTTCCGCCTCAATAACGCCAAAATATGTGCCTGACCCCTATCACGCTCGCGCGCGCGATCGACGAGTTCGAGACTTACATCGCCGATGCGCGGAGGTACTCCCCGCGGACCGTCCGCGCCTACCGCAGTGATCTCGACCGTTTCGCCGGATTCTGGGAGCGCGACTTTGGCGAAGGCAGCGCTTCTAAGACGGCGCTCGACCTCGTGGATACTCTGGCCGTACGGTCGTATCTCGCATCCTTGCACCGCGCGCGGCTCGCGAGCCGCTCGCTCGCCCGGCACCTGTCGACGCTGAGGTCGTTCTTCCGATGGGCGTGCCGGGAGGGCCATCTCGAGAAGAATCCCGCTCGGCTGCTTCCCGCGCCGCGGCTCCCCCGGACGCTTCCCCGGGCGATGACGCTCCGCGACACGGAGCGACTTCTCGCGGCCGACGAGGAAGCCGCGTTCCCCGAGCGCGATCGCGCGCTGTTCGAGCTTCTCTACGCGACTGGCTTGCGCGTGTCCGAAGCGGCAGGGCTCGACCTGGAGGACATGGACTTCGCCTCGCGGCTTCTGCGCGTCGTCGGAAAAGGGAACAAGGAGCGCATTGCGCCATTCGGCGAAGCCGCCGGAGAAGCTCTCGCGGCGTATCTTCCCGCTCGAGCGGAGCGGAGGAAGGACGGTCGCGCCGCGGAGAGGGACGACGGAGAACCTCTCTTCGTCAATGCGCGCGGCGGAAGGCTGACGACGCGGTCGATGGCCCGCTTGCTGAAGAAGCGCCTCCGTGCGGCGGGCCTGCCGACCGAGATTTCGCCGCACGCGCTGCGGCACTCATTCGCGACGCACCTCCTCGAGGCGGGGGCGGACCTTCGGGCGATCCAGGAACTTCTCGGCCACGCATCGCTCTCCACGACGCAGAAGTACACGCACTTGGACGCTGCACGCCTCCGCGAGGTGTATCGCCGCGCGCATCCGAAGGCCTGAGAGCCGCGCGAAAGGCGTTCTCTGCGTTGACCTTTTCCATTTTCCGAACGCGCGATGTATTCTCGATTCCGGATGTCTCCGCGCGATGAATGGCGTTCCACCACCGTGGTCTGCGTTCGACACAACGGCCACGTGGCGATGGCTTCGGACGGCCAGGTGACGCTCGGCACGACGATCATGAAGAAGACCGCGGCCAAGATCCGGCGGCTCTCGGGCGGAGACGTGCTGGCGGGGTTCGCGGGCTCGACCGCCGACGCCTTCGCGCTCTTCTCGCGGTTCGAGATGAAGCTCGACGAGTACCGCGGCAACCTCGAGCGCGCGGCGATCGAGCTCGCGAAGGACTGGCGAACCGACAAGATGCTGCGGCAGCTCGAGGCGCTCTTGATCGTCGCGGACAAGAACAGCTCGCTCCTCGTTTCCGGGACCGGCGATCTGATCTCGCCCGAGGAAGGCATCCTCGCCGTCGGATCCGGAGGCCCGCACGCGCTCGCCGCAGCTCGCGCGCTCCTGAAGCACCGCTCGGATCTCACCGCCGCGGAAATCGCGCGCGAGTCGCTCGCGATCGCCGCGACGATCGACATCTACACGAACGACTCGATCACGCTGGAGGAAATCTGAAGTGGTCTTCCTGATGCCGGGCGAGACCGCCCGTGAGGCCGAAGCGCCTCGACCCAACGGTGCCCGCACGCCGCGGGAAATCGTCGCGGAGCTCGACAAGTTCGTCATCGGCCAGAGCCGGGCGAAGCGAGCGGTCGCGATCGCGCTGCGCAACCGTTGGCGGCGGCAGCAGCTCGATCCGGAGATGGCGCGCGAGATCCTTCCGAAAAATATCCTGATGATCGGGCCGACCGGCGTCGGCAAGACCGAGATCGCGCGGCGGCTCGCGCGACTCGCCGACGCGCCCTTTCTCAAGGTCGAGGCCTCCAAGTTCACCGAGGTCGGCTATGTCGGGCGCGACGTCGAGTCGATCATCCGCGACCTGACCGAGGGTGCCGTCCAGATGGTGCGGGAAGAGAAGACGAGCGAGATCCGCGACCGCGCTCGGGGGCGCGTCGAACAGCGCCTCGTCGAGCTTCTCATGCCGTCGTTCTCCGACGCGGACGTCGAGGAGGCGCGCGCGCGGCTGCGGCAGATGCTGCGCGAGGGAAGGCTCGAGGAGCGGCTCGTCGAGGTCGAGGTGGCCGACAAGACGTTCCCTTCTTTCGAGATCGTCACCGACAAGGGCGTCGAGGAAATGGACATCAACGTCAAGGAAATGCTCCCCGGGCTCTTCGGCGGAAAGAAGAAGCGGCGCAAGACGACGGTCAAAGACGCCCGCGGGATCCTGCAGGCGGAGGAGGAGGGACGCCTGATCGACGCGGGGCAGGTCGCACGTGAGGCAGTCGAGCGCGCGCAGTCGTCGGGAATCGTCTTCCTGGACGAGATCGACAAGGTCGCGGGACGCGAATCGGGGCGAAGCGGGCCGGACGTCTCGCGTGAAGGCGTCCAGCGCGATCTGTTGCCGATCGTGGAAGGCACCGTCGTCAACACGAAGTACGGGTTCGTGAAAACGGACCACGTTCTCTTCATCGCGGCGGGAGCCTTCCACGTCTCGAAGCCGTCTGACCTGATCCCGGAGCTCCAGGGCCGCTTCCCGATCCGTGTCGAGCTCGATTCCCTGACCGAGGAAGACTTCGTTCGGATCCTGACGGAGCCCGAGAACGCGCTCTTGAAGCAGTACCGGGCGCTGCTCTCCGCGGAAAACGTGGACCTCCAGTTCTCGGAGGACGCCGTGCGCGAGATCGCGCGAGACGCCGAGCGCGTCAACCGCGCGCTCGAGAACATCGGCGCGCGGCGGCTGCACACGATCCTCGAACGGCTGCTCGAGGACATCTCGTTCGCGGGACCCGAGAACTCCGGCCGCGCGATCTCGATCGGCGTGGAGGACGTCCGCGCGGCGCTCGCCGACCTCGTCCGCGACGAGGATCTTTCCCGTTACGTCCTTTAGAGGAGCTGAGGTTCGAGGTTCGAGGTTCAAGGTTCTGAGCCGGCGGCGAGCAGTCTTCCTCGCCCTGCTGGCGGCGGCCGTCTCCTGCGGCAAGAAGGGCGATCCGATGCCGCCGCTGCCGCGCGGGCCGGCGGCAGTCTCCGACCTCGCGGTCGAGCAGGAGGGCGCGGAGGCGGTGCTCACGTTCTCTTACCCCGACCGGCTGATGAACGGCGACCCGCTGCGGGACGTCGCTTCGATCGAGATCTACCGCGCCGTCGATCCCTCTCCGGCGATCGCCGCACGGCGGCCGACGGCTGCGCGCGCTCCAGCGCCGGCCGGCGATGAGGCACCCGCGTCCGCGGCGCGACGGGAAGCGGCAAACGTGCGGCTCGCCGAGGCGGCGTTCTTCCGGGAGGCGAAACGGGTCGATTCACTCGCCGTTGCCGCCATCGCCGAGCGCACGCGCGGCGCGACGGTCGTCTATCGCGACCCGCTCTATTCGCTGCTCTCCGCCGGAAAACCGCCGGGCTCGCTCGCGTATGCCGTCGTCTCCGTGCGCCGCGGCGGCGAGCGCAGCCCGCTTTCCAACATCGGGACCGTCTCGCCCGACGTGCCGCCCGGCCCGCCGACGATCCTCGCCGTCACCCCGGAGGAGGGACGGATCTGCATCGAGTGGGTACCTCCGCAGACGGACCTCCTCGGCCGGACCGGCTCCGTCGGCGGCTACCGCGTTTACCGGCGCACCTTGCCCGAGGAGGAGTACGGCGCGCCGCTTAACGGCGATCCGATCGACGGGACGGTCTTCGTCGACGCGGCGGCGCCGTACGGCGGGTCGCACGTTTACACGGTCCGTGCGACGCTCCCCGGGAAACCCCGGGTCGAGGGAGTCCCGGCGCTCGAAGCGGGCACCGAGTACCGCGACATCTTCGCGCCGCCGGCGCCCACCCGCGTCGACGCGCTGCCGGAAGGAAACGCCGTACGGCTCGTCTGGGAGCCGGTGGTCGCGCCGGACCTCGCGGGATACGTCGTCTTTCGGGCCGAGGCCGAGGGATCGGCGGTGCGGCTCACGGAGAAGCCGATCTCCGATACGTTCTTCACCGACTCGGGTGTCCAGCCGGGACGGCTATACCGTTACATCGTCGTCGCGGTCGACCTCGTGGGGAACGCGAGTCCGGCCTCTCCGGAAGCGGTCGCGGAAACGCTCTGAGCGACTCAGAATGGCCCGGGAGAGTCTGCTTCACGCCTCAGAATGACACCAGGGAAGCAGAATGACGACGGGAGCTTTGCGCCTCAAATGACAGGATAAAAAACAAGACATGTCGCTTCCCGATCGCTTCGTCAAGGTGGCCGGAGGGGGAAACGACTTCCTCCTCTTCGAGGCGGACGGACGGAAGCTCTCCGACCGGGACTGCCGCCGGATCGCGCTGGTCTGCCGGCGCGGCCTCTCCGTCGGCGCCGACGGCGCGCTGTTCCTTTCGAGCGGCGGAGACGGGCGGATCCATCTCGACTACTACAACGCGGACGGCGGACTCGCCTCGTTCTGCGCGAACGGGACCCGCTGCGCCGCACGCTATGCGGTGCGCCGCCGGCTGGTCGCCGATTCCGAGCTCGTCCTCGAGACCGGATGGGGGAACATCGCCGCGCGGGTTGACGGCGAGCTCGTGACGCTGGCGCTGCCGGACGTTCTCGCCCCCAGCGAGCCGATCGCGCTCGACCTCGGCGAGAGCCCGGAGCGCTACTCGACCGCCGGGCTTCCGCCGACGGGCGTCCCGATCCACGTCGGCGTTCCGCACCTGGTCGTCTTCGTCCGCGGGGACCTCGCCGCGCTCCCGATCGAGCGCGTCGGTCCGCCGCTCCGGCGGCACCCGCTCCTCCCGGAAGGCGCTAACGTCAACTTCGTCCGGATCGCCGCGCCGAATCGTCTCGAGGTGCGCACCTGGGAACGCGGCGTCGAAGCAGAGACACTCTCCTGCGGGTCAGGAGTCGTTGCATCGGCGCTCGTTGCCGCGCAGCGGGGACACGTGGACCTCCCGGTCGCGTGCGGAACCCGGAGCGGCGTCGAGCTCGCCGTGGACGGCCGTCTCGAGCGCGACGTATTCACCGGGATCACTTTGACCGGCGACGCGCGCGAGGTGTTTCTCGGGGAACTGACGGAAGAGGCCTGGAAGGATTGAGTTCTCACTTCGGCTTCCGGCTCCTGGCCTCCGGCTACCGCTCATGAAGACGATCGCCTTCGATTCTCCGGACGCTCCGCCGCCGCCGTCGAAGATCGTCGCGGTCGGCCGGAACTACTTCGAACACGCGGCCGAGCTGGGAAACGTGGTTCCCGAGGAGCCGCTCCTCTTTCTGAAGGCGCCCTCCTCCCTCGTTGCCGACGGCGGCGAGATCGTGCTG
>DASWIB010000116.1:0-4950 GCA_036397915.1 Thermoanaerobaculia bacterium
AGCCGAGCGAGCGCAGCGAGCGACCCGAGCGAAGGCGAGGGCGGCGAGTCCGCTGCAACGCCATGTTAGGCGCCGGCATCGATTGAGGACCTGCGATATCGCGGCTAACCATGGTTCTTGAGAATCCAGAACGCTGACGCAACGAGTCCCACAGTGAGAAGCACCTTAAAACCATCCGATGTCGTCGGGATCGAATCCGGTATGAGAGGACCAGTCACCGTCATTACGAGGACGCCTGGCGTAAGGGCTCCGGCCGAGTCCGTCACGGTTATTTGCTGGACGCCCGGGGTTCGCAGGATGGCGGTGAAGCCTCGGCGGCTGTCGTCGGACGGGAGGAAAGAATAGGCGGGTGGAAGGGTCGCAAGCGGATCCGTGCTTGAGAAACTGATCGTCCCCAGGTATCCCGAGGCGAGAGAGTTCGCTGCGTCAATAGCTACGACCGCGACGAGGAAAGGCGTTCCTGATGCAACCGTCGTCAGGTTCTGTATGCAGCACGGGCATGGCCCGAGAGCACAATGATTCGATACGACACTAAACCCGACGGCCGGGCCAGCCGAGAGCGGAGCCGCCGGGGCCAATATGAACAGGAGTAGAAAGAGCCACGGGCGAGGCGTGACCAACTCGGCGCCTAACATCACTTAGACAGCCCAACCAGGAACATCAAACGCTGCGCTCGACGCAGCCTAGTAATCATCATCGGCATCGTTCGGTTCCTCTTCTAACTCCTTACCCGCTTCGAGCTGGCGCGACTGCGGGATTCCTGCGCGGAGAGAGTTAGGCTGCGGCAGGAGCCGCCGAGAATCCTCAAAGGCCGTAGGAATGGCTCTCCACAGGGTATCCGCCGGGCTTCGGACTCCCAGGCCGCCGCGATTCAGGACGTGCGTGTAAATCATCGTCGTCTTCACGTCCTTGTGGCCCAAGAGCTCCTGGACCGTCCGAATATCATAGCCGTCCTGGATGAGGCGAGTGCCGGAAGGTATGGCAGCTCGCGGCCCTCGATATGCCGACGTCTCGGACGGCCTGTTTCACGGCTCGCTGCACGACGGTTTCGTGCAAGTGGTGACGGCGCTCGACTTGGGTCCGAGGATCCCGACTACGGTGCTCGGCGGGGAAAACCCACTGCCAGCCCCACTCCCGGTCGGCGCGGGGATATTTGCGGGCGAGTGCCTCGGGTAGAAACACGGAACCGAAACCTCCCGCCAGATCCCTTTCGTGAATGGCCTTCACGCGAGAGAGGCAGGACGCCATCGCCGCGCGGAGGACGATCGGAAAGGGTACGACCCGATCCCGGTGTCCCTTCGCGTCCCGAACGACGATCCGATTCTGGCCGAATTCGATGTCCTTCACCCGCAGGCGCAGGCACTCGAGCAACCGCATCCCGCTCCCGTAAAGGAGCAGCGCCACGAGTCGGGTTGTTCCTCCGAGGCGCCCGATGACGGCGCGAACCTCCGCGCGCGTCAGCACGACCGGCAGCCGGCGTGGACGCTTCGCGCGCACGACCTCGGCGAGCGCGGGCAGAGGTTTCTCGAGCACGTGCCGATACAGAAAAAGAAGCGCCGCCAGGGCCTGGTTCTGGGTCGATGCGCTGACGCCCGCGCGGATCGCGAGATCGGAGAGGAACGCGTTGATCTCGGTCTCCCCCATCGACTGCGGATGGCGTTTCGCGTGGAAGAGCACGAACCGCCTCACCCAGGCAACGTACGCCTCCTCGGTGCGCAGGCTGTAGTGGCGCGCGCGCACCGCGAGACGTACCCGATCGAGCAGGCGCGGTTCGCGGCTGCCGGCGTCGACGATGGGAGACCAGGCGCGGGGCGGATCGGGCTCGGGCGTCTCGGCTCCTTTCCGGACGCGGCTTCGTCCGAAAAGTAGTTGTCGCGACGCCGACGGAGAGCGTCCGCGTCAGTTCGCGACCGGCGTGTCCGGCTCCCCTTTCGCCTGCCGCCAGCCGCGCTCGACGGCGGGCTGAACGAAAAAGAGATCGAACGCCCGCTGTTTCAGAGCGTCGGACCCCGCGAGCTTCACCTTCCAGTCGGCGAGAGTGACCTTCTTCCGGACGTCCTCGACGGTGTCGCCGGCCGCCGCGGACGCCTTCACCCGATCGACGAGCGCTGAGAGGAGGCCCTGCACCTGGTGAAGATACTGCCGGTCCCGTTGGACGGGCCCGTGCCCGGGGAAAAGAACGTCCGCGGAAAGCGCGTCGAGCTTTCCGAGTGTGGCAATCCAGTCCTGGTAGTAGGAGCCGATGCCGAAAGGGATTGGAGCGACGAGCAGGTCTCCGGTCGCGACGATCCGCTCCTTCGGCAGGAAGACGACGACGTCGCCGCGCGTGTTCCCGCGGCCGAGCCACCGGATCTCGATCGTCCGATTGCCTCGATGGAGGATCAGCTGATCGACGAAGGTCAGGTCGGGAGGCGCCTCTTTGACGGAGCGGAGCTCCGGCAGAGCGGCGCGATACACGGCCGCGATCTCCGCCGCGCGCTTGCGCCGTGCTTCCTCGAGAGGCTTGCCTTCGTCGTCTTTTCCCTCCTTCGCCCAGCGCTCGTACTTCGCGATGTCGCGCTCCATGTTCGCGAAAACTTTCGGCCGCTGCGCGTATTCCTGCGCGAGAAGGTCCTCGCGCGTGTCTCGGTGGGCGATGAACTCGACCTCCGGCCACAGTTCCCGGTATACGAAGTTGCCCTAGTGGTGGTCTCCGTGCCAGTGGGTGTTCACGACGTATCGCACCGGCTTCGCTGTCAACTTGCGCAGCTCCGACGCCATCCGGCGCGCGCTCGAAGACAGGACGCCGGTATCGACGACGAGCACGTCCCGGTCGTTGACGACGAAGAGTGCGTTGCCTTCGATCGGGTTCTCGAGAGGGTCCTTCCAGACGAAGCCGTAGACTCCGTCTGCGAGCGTGACGACGTCGTAGGCCTTCGGCGGCAGGCCTTCCCCGGAAAGGAGACCCGCGAGCGAAGCCGCCGCCAGGAATCCGTACACCGCGGACCGGCCCGAACTTCTCATCGCATTTCCCGTCAGCAGGGGATTCTCCCGCGGCAACAACGCCTGCCGGCAGCACGGCGGGACCGATCGCGATCCGGCAGGGACGGACGCCCCGGTCGCACAACCGGCCGCCACGCCGAAGTCGTCCGAGATGCGTTCCGGCGGCCACAGACGACAGCGCCCGCTCGAGGCGGGCGCTCTGGCAATGGACCTCTCGGCCCGGAATCAGTGATCGACGCCGATCTGGTCGAGAAGTGTGCCCATGTCGAAGTACTGGCGGACCGACTTGACCTTGTCGTTGGCGACGTCCACGACCTGGATGGCGCGCAGCTCGATCTTCTTTCCCGTTGCGGGAATCTCGCGCTCGCCCGTGTTCAAGGGACCGCTGTGAGTTCCCTTCCAGGTGATCTCGAGCACCGCGGTGTTGCCGCTCACGGTCTCGGAGTGGAAGGTCGCGCGGGAATCAGGGATCGCCGTCGCCCACCCTTTCCAGGCGGTCAGCACGTCGTCCACTCCTTCGAGCTTGCGGTGGGTCCCGACTTCGTCGTAGACGACTTCCGGAGCGAGCGCGGCTCGCGCGCGATCCCAGTCCTTCTCGTTGTAGGCAATTACCTGCTCCTTCGCCAGATCGGCGACAGATTTCTGCGGCATGACAAGCCTCCTTATTGCTTGAAGAAGGCAAAGTATCACAGCCCTGTGCTGTGGCTCAGTCGTACATTCCGTCCGCATACCATTTGTCGCTCGCGCGGTCGCGGTAGATGCGGTAGAGGCCTCCTTCCGAAAGCTCCACGTCCCAGTAGTCGCGCGACGCAGGGGCGGCGGACCACCAGCCGTCCTCCAGGTTCCACGGCCCCGCGGCGACGCGGACGGTTCCGGAGATTTCCGGGTCGGAGCCGTTGGTGGATTTCAGGGAGAGGAGGCGGAGGCCGGAAGTAGATCCCTCGCTTCGCTCGGGATGACATAAGGAAGTACCCGCCTCGGGATGACAGGGGGAGACGATTACCTCCAATGCCACCGGCGGGCGCAGGACGCGGATCGCGAGCAGCCCTCTCCCCGTTCGCGGAACGCGGCGCTCGGGGGGCAGCGGTGGGGGCGAATAGTCGGCGAAGGTCAATCGCTCGGGCAGGTGGCCATCCACGGCGCGCGGCGAGCCGACGCGTTCGGCGCCGAGAAGCGCCACGAGGAGCGCGATCGTGGTCGCGAGCCGGTCGGGCGAGAGCGCCGCCGGCCCGAAGAGCGAGAGCTGCGCCTGCCGGAGTCGGTCGGGCTCGGCGGTGAAGGTGAAGCCGACGACCGGCGCGCCGGGCGGCCGCGCTTCGAGCTCGAGACGGACGAGGGTCAGGAGCGTCCGGGTATCGCGCGTCGGAGCGGGCAGCGTGATCGCGCGCACGTCCCACCCTTCCGGATCGAGCCGAAGTCCGACCTCGAGACGCCGGCACGCGAGTGCCTGTGACTCCAGTCGCCGGACGAGCCTCTCTAACGCCGCGTTGCCGACGAAAAGGAACGGCTCGAGCGAGACGAGAGGCCACTCGAGCTCCATTCCCTCGGAGAGACAGGGCGAGGGGAGCCGCGGCTCGAGCGGATGCGGATCCACTCCGCGCGCCGTCGCGTGGAGCTCGCGCCCGAGCTCTCCCAGTCGGCTCGCGACCTCTCCTTCGGGAAGCTTCGCGAGCTCGCCGATCGATCGGATGCCCCAGCGCTCGAGCGTCTCGGCGAGCTCCATCTCCGGCGCGAGCTTGCCGAGCGGGAGCGGCGCGAGGAAGCGCCCCTCCTCCCCTTCCGCGACGACGGTCGGCGACTCCGGCAATCCGGCGGCGATGCGGGAGGCGAGCTTCGAGGCGGCGATCCCGAAGCGCGCGGGCAGTCCGGCCTTCTCGACCGCGGCGATGACGGCGCGGCCCAATCTCTTTTCGGCGGATTCAACCCCCTCACCCATACCCTCTCCCGGAGGGAGAGGGAGTTCCTGAG
>DASWIB010000117.1:0-3100 GCA_036397915.1 Thermoanaerobaculia bacterium
CACCCCGACCGGATCGCGACCTACGGCGGCGTGATGGTGTCCTACGCCGATCGCCTCGTCGACGAGTGGCGCGACGGCGAGGTGCGCGATGTCCATCGCGACATGATGCGCGTGACGATGGAGATCGTCTCGAAGACGCTCTTCGACGCCGACGTCGAGAGTGACGTCGACGAGCTCGGCCGCGCGTTCGAGCTCGTGCTGAGGGAGGTCGCCGTCCGGTTCCGCCGTCCGTTCAAGATTCCCGACTGGATTCCGACACCCGGAAACCTGCGCTACCGTCGCGGCATCCGGCGTCTCGAGCGGCTCATCCGCCGCATCCTCGCGGAACGGCGCGCCGCACCCGGCGACCGGGGCGACTTGCTCTCGATGCTCATGAGCGCCCGCGACGACGACGGAAACGCGATGTCGGACACGCAGCTCCGCGACGAGCTCGTGACGCTTTTCCTCGCCGGCCACGAGACGACGGCGATCGCTCTCTCCTGGACCTGGCACCTGCTCGCCCAGCACCCGCTCGTGAAGGACCGCCTCGTCGCCGAGCTCTTCGGCGAGCTCGACCGCCGTCCCGCCAAGGTCGCCGACCTGCCGCGGCTACCCTTCGCCGACGCCGTCGTCAAGGAAACGATCCGTCTCTACCCGCCCGCGTACGTGCTGGGACGGGAGGCTCTCGCCGATTGCGAGATCGGAGGGTACACGATCCCCGCCGGCGCGACGATCTTCATGAGCCCGTGGGTCATGCACCGCGATCCCCGGTGGTTCACGAGTCCCGAGAAGTTTCTCCCGGAGCGGTGGCTCGACGGACTGGCGGCGCGGCTTCCCCGGTTCGCCTACATGCCGTTTGGAGGCGGCCCGCGCATCTGCATCGGCGACCGCTTCGCCATGATGGAGGCCGTCCTCGTCCTCGCGACGATCGCCCGCCGGTTCCGCCTGGAGAGAACATCCGACGCGGATGTGATCCCGTTCGCGTCGATCACGCTGCGGCCGGAAGGCGGCGTCTGGATGAAGCTGTCGCGACGGGAGCCTCTGCCCGTCCCCCGGCCGGACGACCTCGTGAGCGAATTGCGCGAGACACCCTCGAGCAGATCTTCCGAAACGCCCTCGAGCGGATTGCCCGAAACTCCGCAGCGCTGATCAGCCCAACCAGTCCGCGAGATCGGTCAGGTTCCGCAGCTCGACGTCGGCAGTTGCGGTGCCCGAACGCGGTTCCGCCTTCCGGTTGATCCACGCCACCGGGATCCCGAGGGTGACCGCCGGCACAACGTCGTGGAAAAAGCTCTGGGAGGCGTGGAGCCATCGGGCGCCGCCGATCCGCCGGCGCGCCTCGAGGAAGTGCCCGTGGGCCGGCTTGTACGAGCGGACCTGTTGCGCCGTGACGATCAGGTCGAACGAGACGGGGAAGTGCCGCCTCGTTTCATCGAGCAGCTCGTCGTCCACGTTCGAGAGGATGCCGAGGCGATGTCCGGCCTCGGCGAGCTCGACGAGCGCGGGGTTCGTGTCGGGAAACGGCATCCACTCCGGCAAAGAGTCGGGCAGAAACCGCGCGCGCTCCTCCGAGAGCGTCCATCCGAGCCGCCGCGCGACGCGCACCGCGGTCTCGATGAGGACCTCCCGGTAGGGGCGGTATTTCGAGGACTCGACCTCCGGCTCGACGTCGTGATACTCCGCGACGATCCGCGAGCCATCGAGCGCGACGTCGTCCGCGGCCGCCTCGCGCGTGAATGCCGAGACGATCCCGTCCTCCCAGTCGATCAAGGTCCCGTAACAGTCGAAGGTAAGGATGTCGTAGCGCGAATTCACGGGAACGCTCCGACTGCGAGGAAGTCGTCGCGCGAATTCAAGGGGAAGCCCCCGCCGCTTCCGCGAGGTGGACCCCGGCCCAGATTTTCGGATCGATGAGCATGCCCTCCGCCTCGCGGTCGCGCGCCCATCGTTCGAGCTCCCCCAGGGCGGTGACGTGCACGCGGATCTCGTCCTTCTCGCGGACTCCCTGCTCGCCTGTCCGACGCACGCCGCGAGCGAGGTAGAAGTTCACGATCTCCGACGACATGCCGGCCGAGCCCGGACCGCGGCCGAGGAGCTCGAGCGTCGTTGCCTCCCAGCCGGTCTCCTCCGCGAGCTCGCGCCGCGCGGCGCTCTCGCGATCCTCCGGCCCCTCGTCGCCGACGAGGCCTGCCGGAAGGCAGACGACCAGCGCGTTCACTGCCGGGCGGAGCTCTTCCACGAGGACGATGCGAGCGTCGGCCGTCAATGCCACGACCATCACCGACTCCTTCGCGGTGCGATGCTCGGCGTACTCCCATTTCCGGCGCCGCCGGAAGAGGAGGTGCTTTCCACGAAAGAGGACTTCGCTCTCCATGCGGCAAGAGTACGATGAGATCCGGTCCGGTGAAGACCTACCGAGGATTGCGACGAAAGGCGCCTCCGCCATGCCGTCGGGCATGTTCGGCGTGCGGCCCCGCTCGTTCACCGAATGGAAGACGCTCCGCCGTGGGGAAAGCTCCCGTATTGGGAGCTCGAGCGCCGGGATACCTTCTCCGGCTCGCCCGCGAGCTGGCGGGTCTCACCCGGCAGGAACTCGCGCGACGGCTCGGCTGTTCACAGCAGGCGGTCGCCCAGGCGGAACGCTGGAACAGCAATCCGATCGCCTCCTTCATCCGCCGGTGGGCGACGGAGTGTGACCGGACGCTGCAAATCCGCGTCGTTTAGCCGCTCGGCATCCCCGCGGTCTGGCACGTGGATTGCCCCTTCTGTCCCCTGAGGACACCATGAGCGCCCCTGCGCCGGAACGTCGAGAGCCGCCCGAAGAGACCTCTCCGAAGGACACTCCGCGCGAGAGCAAGCGCAGCCGCCGGCTCGCGTCGCTGAAGCATGCAGGCGTTCATTTCTCCCGGCACACGCTCCAGATCCTGGCGGTCATCGTCGGGCTCGTCCTGCTCGTCATCATCGTGTCCTTCTTCGTCGACGAGCCGATGCGGCGTGCGATGGAGAAGGACGTCAACCGGAGACTCGCCGGCTATACCGCTCGAATCGGAGACCTCGATTTCAGCATCTTCGGTTTCTCGGTCACGCTCCACGACGTTTCGATTCGTCAGAACGCCCATCC
>DASWIB010000118.1:0-3538 GCA_036397915.1 Thermoanaerobaculia bacterium
CGATGGGCGATCGGTGGATACGTCGATGGGGTTCACGCCGCTCGAGGGACTCGTCATGGGGACGCGGTGCGGTGATCTCGACCCGGCGCTCGTCCCGTTCCTCGCCGAGCGCGAGCGGGTGCCCTGCGAAGAAGTCGTCGAGCTCTTGAACGAGCACTCGGGATTGCTCGGCCTCTCCGGTGTTTCCCGCGACGTCCGGGAAGTGGAGCGCGCCGCGGAAGATGGCAATCGGGACGCCGGTCTCGCCCTCGAGGTTTTCGCCTATCGCGCGCGCAAGTATCTCGGCGCCTACGTCGCGGCGCTTGGCGGAGCGGACGCGGTGCTCTTCGGCGGCGGCATCGGTGAGCACGTCACCTCGGTTCGAGCAGCGATCCTGGAAGGGCTCGACGAGCTCGGGATCTCGCTCGACCGCGAGCGCAACGACCGCGTTCGTGAGGGCCTCGGGCGGATCAGCGCAGACGGATCGCGAATCGAAGCCTGGGTCGTGCCGACGGACGAGGAGGCGGTGATCGCTCAGGACGCCGCGGCTCTTCTCGACCGAGCGGAGAGCTGAGCGGCTCGCCTCCGCTCACGTTGTTCTTCCTTCGCGCTCAGTAGCTGATCCGGCGAGCCCGCGCCGGCGGAGGCCGCCTTCCCACGCGGATGCGGAAATCGACGGCCCGCACGCCGGACTCGAAAATCTTCACCGGGTTCAGGTCCATCTCCTGGATCTCCGGACACGCCTCGAGAAGTGCGGAGACTCGGAGCAGGACCTCGGTGAGCGCCTTCTCGTCGGCCGGCGGCGCGCCTCGGAAGCCGCGGAGGCGGGCCGTCCCCTTCACCTCGTTCAGCATGTCGGAGGCGTCCGCCTCGGTCAGCGGCGCGATTCGGAACGCGGCGTCTCCGAGCAGCTCGACGAGCGTGCCGCCGCTTCCGTAGAGCACGAGCGGACCGAACGTCCGATCGAAGACCGCGCCGACGATGACTTCGACCCCGCCGGGGACCATCTCCTGCACGAGGTAGCTCGTCACGCGGTCGCCCAACTTCAGCTCGAGCTCGCGAAAGGCGCGGCGAAGGTCTGCCGAGTTCGCGAGGTCGAGCTTTACGCCGCCGACGTCGGTCTTATGGATGAGCGTCGGACCGATCGCCTTCAGCGCGACGGGAAAACCGATCTCTTTCGCCGCCCGGCGGATCTCCTTCCAGCCGGGAGCCACGCGGGACCTCGCGACCGGGATCCCGAAGGCGGTCAGGACCGAGCGCGCCTCCGCCGGCGTGAGCCAGCCTTCGCCGCGCTCGAGCGCGTGCGCAACGAAGTCGCGCGCTTCGTCGGCATGCACGTCCGCGAATTCCGGCACCGCGCTCGCAGGCTTCCGGCGCCACTCGGCATACTCGGTCGCGCGCGAGAGGGCGGCCGCGGCAGATTCGGGGAACGGGTAGCAGGGAATCGGCGAGAGCCCCGGAGGGGCCCCTTTTGCCCCCATGAAGGTCGCGAGCACGGGCTTGGAGGAACCACCGGCTTCGGCGACCACCGCCGCGGCCACGGTATCCGCAGCCGTGACGAGCGGCGGAATGAAAATGACGATCAGGCTGTCGACGCCCGGATCCGCCAGCACCAGATGGACCGCGCGCCGGTAATGCTCGGCCGGGGCGGAGGCCAGAAGGTCGATCGGGTTTCCGACGCTCGCTTCCGCCGGAAGGAATGCGCGCAGTGCGGTGGCCGTCTCCTTCGAGAGAGAGGCGAGCGAGAGACCGAGCGACTCGCAAGCGTCGGCGGCGAGAATTCCGGGGCCTCCCGCGTTCGTCAGGATCGCCACGCGCCGCCCGGATGGGAGCGGCTGGTGCGCGAGCAGCATCGCGGCGTCGAAGAGCTCTTCGAGCGTCCGCGTTCGAATGACGCCCGACTGCCGCAGGAGCGCCTCGACGACGGCGTCGCTCTCCGCGAGCGCCCCGGTGTGCGAGGACGCCGCGCGCGACCCGGCGGGCGAGCGGCCCGCCTTGACGACGACTATCGGCTTCGAGCGGGAGACCCGCCGCGCGATCGGTCCGAAGTTCTGCGGATTTCCGAAGCTCTCGAGGTAGAGGAGGATCACGTCCGTTCGTGGATCTTTTTCCCAGTACAGAATCAGATCGTTCCCCGAGACGTCCGGCTTGTTGCCGACCGAGACGAACGTGGAGATGCCGAGGTTCAAGCGGCGCGCGTAATCGAGGATCGCGAGCCCGAGGGCGCCGCTCTGAGACAACATCCCGACGCGGCCTTCCGGCGGGTAGACCGGAGAGAACGTCGCGTTGAGGCGCACTTTGGGGTCGGTGTTCAGGATCCCCATGCAGTTGGGGCCGATCATCCGGATTCCCGCCGCGCGGATCTTCTCGACCAGGGCCGCCTCGCTCGCTCGGCCGGCCTCGCCGGTCTCGCTGAAGCCGGCGCTGATCACGACGAGCGCTTTCACGCCCTTCGCGAGACAGTCGTCGACGACGCTCTCGACTCGGGCCGCGGGAACGACGATCACGGCGAGGTCGACCTCGCCCGGAATCTCCGTCACGCGCGGGTAGCAGCGGACCGTCTGGATCGAGGACGCGTGGGGGTTCACCGCAACGATCCGGCCTCGGAAACCGGTCGCGCGGAGATTGTGGAGGATCTCGGATCCAATGCGTCCCCGCTTGCGGTCCGCGCCCACGACCGCGACCGAGCGCGGCTCGAAGAAGGCCTGCATCGAAGCGGTCGCGGCGTGGCGGGCGCGTTCGGCGGCTCTTTCCTCGACGGCCGCCGTCGGCGCGAGCGAGAGCTCGAAGCGCAAGACGCCCTCCTCCATCCTCTGCTTCACTTCGAAGCCTGAGTTCAGGAAGACCTCGATCATCCTCTGGTTGTCGGGCAATACCTCCGCCTCGAACGTCGTGATCTGCTTCTCCCGCGCGATCCTGGCGAGCCGGTCGAGCAGGCTCGTGCCGATCCCCTGACCCTGGAGAGAATCGGCGACCGCAAAAGCGGCCTCCGCGCGCTCGGGTGATCTCGCGCTCCGGTAGAAATGCCCCAGAGCCACGATCCCTTCACGCGTCTCCCCCACCAGCGCGAACTGGTTCTCGTAATCGACGCGGGCGAGGTACTCCGCCTTCGTCCGATCGAAGCTCGGGATCGAGAGAAAACGGAAGTAGAGGCTCTCGGTCGAGAGCCGATTCACGAAATCGAGGACACCGGGGGCGTCGTCCGGGCGGACTGGTCGCAGGTGCAGCGTCGAACCGTTCTTCAGCACGACGTCGCTTTCCCAGCGATCCATCGGGTCCGGCGAGCTCGGGCGCATCCGGGCGCCGGAGCGCTTCTTCTCCGGGAATGGACGGTCATTGGTGGTCGGCTGCGCCAGGCCGGCCGGGTCGCGGGGATTGAGTTCCATGGACAGTGCTCCTTTCACCCGTTCACCATCACACCACTCGGGCCCCGAACTTCCGTGAAGCGTTTGAATCATTCGCCGGGCGCCGGGCGGCGGTAACCTCCAACTGGCCGCCGATCGAAAGGAGAAGGAATGCGCACCCGATCGGTCCCGCACGCCGAATGGTTTTCATTTTT
>DASWIB010000119.1:0-2434 GCA_036397915.1 Thermoanaerobaculia bacterium
ACAAGGTCCCCTGCCGACAGACACTGGAACTCTTTTTGCCCTCTCTACGCCTCCTGCCGCGCGTAGCGGCGCGGGTCAGCCATCAGCCGGGCGTTGTCGCCGAACGCCCTCCACTCCGCCCCGAGCGCCCAGACGTGGAGCGCGAGCGCGGCGATGGAGGCCACGAGGTGCGTCCACGGGGGGAGTGCCCGGGTGTGAACGGCGCCGCCGAGAACGAACACGGCGATCGACGAGAGCAATGAAAAGGTCGCCGCGGGCGACGTCCGCCGCTTCAAGTCACCGAGCGCTCGCAGGATGCGGTGCCGTTCCGCCTCGGGATAACCCGCGGTCTCCTCCTTGACGAGCTTCCCGGTGCCGATGAAGAAGAAAATCACCATCGACTGCGACAGTAGTGAAAAAAGCACCGTCGGGATTGCGTAGCCGACGTGCCGCGTGACGAGCGCCTTCGCGAGAGGGCGGGCGGCGTCCAGCCCGGAAGCCACCGCAAACCCCTGGACGGAGGTGAAGAGCAGCCCGGCGATCGCGGCGAGCGTGCCGAGAGTCAGCGCGACAGCCATGCGCGCGAGAGCATACTGGCGCCGGCTTCGCAAACAGTGGACGAAAGTTGGTTCTAAACCGAGGCTCTCCGGCCGCCTTTCCGACCGCGGCGCGCGCCAACACTCTGAAAGTCTTTGCGCAGCCGGGATGCATCCTTGACCGGCCTTCCGTGGAGAGACAGAATCCCGTGAGTTTTTCGGGGGAGGGGGAAGTCGATGACCGCCGAGATCCGCACCCTCTGTGACATCTTTCTTTCCGCGGCGGCTTCGGGAAAGCCGGACCTCATGATCTCCAAGGTGGGAGGCGCCTGGACGCCGATTTCCGCAAGAGACTTCGGCTACACAGTCCGCGCCCTTTCACTTGGGCTCAACTCCCTCGGAGTCCAGCCGGGCGACCGAGTCGCGATCCTGTCGGAGAACCGCCCGGAGTGGGCGATGGCCGACTACGCCGTTCTCTGCGCAGGCGCCTGGAGCGTTCCGATCTATCCGACGCTTCCTCCCCCCCAGATCGCGCCGCTGCTCACCGACTCCGGGGCGAAGGTGGTCTTCGTCTCCTCTCTCGAACAGCTCGGGAAGATCCTGACGATTCGAGCGGAGTGCCCGGCGCTCGATCACGTCATCTCGATCGACGCGAGTCCTCCGCAGGAGCCGGGATTCCTCTCCTTCCACGCGGTCGTCGACAAGGGGAGGCCGACGCTCGACATGAGTCCCGGCGTCTTCGAGCAGCGGGCGGCCCGCGTGAAGCCCGAGGACGTCGCGACGATCATCTACACCTCCGGGACCACAGGCGAGCCGAAGGGCGCGATGCTCACGCATTCGAACTTCGTCTCGAACGTGAAGTCCGCTTGTTTGCTCGTCCCCATCACGGGGGAATCCGTCGCGCTCTCCTTTCTTCCTCTTTCTCATGTCTTCGAGCGCATGCTCGACTACGCGTACCTCCACCGCCATTCCTCGATCGCGTATGCCGAGTCGATCGACAAGCTCCGCGACAATTTTCTCGAGGTGAACCCGACCTGCTTCGGCGCCGTCCCCCGCGTGTACGAAAAGGTCCACGGCCGGATAATCGACAAAGTCGAGTCGGGAAGCGGCCTCAAGAAGAAGCTGTTCTACTGGGCGGTTCGGGTTGGTAAAGAGAGGCTCGCCCACGAAGAGCGGGGCCTGTCGGTACCGGCTGCGCTCGCCCGGAAGGCGAAGCTCGCGGACAAGCTCGTGTTCGCGAAGATCCGACACGCGCTCGGAACGCGGTTTCAGTTCGCGGTCTCCGGGGGCGCGCCGCTCGCGCGCGAGCTGGCGGAGTTCTTCGTGGGCGCCGGAGTGATGATCTACGAGGGATACGGTCTGACCGAAACCTCACCGGTCATTGCCGTGAACGGTCCGAAAGCGTGGCGGCTCGGCACGGTGGGCCGTCCCATTCCGGGGGTCGAGGTCAGAATTGCCTCCGACGGCGAGATCCTGACCCGCGGTCCGCACGTCATGAAGGGCTACTACAACAAGCCCCAGGCGACCGCGGAGGCGATCGATTCGGAGGGCTGGTTCCACACGGGCGACATCGGCCAGATCGACGAGGACGGCTTTCTCGCGATCACCGACCGGAAGAAAGATCTGCTCGTGCTCGCCGGCGGCAAGAAAGTCGCGCCGCAACCGATCGAGAACGAGCTCAAGAGCTCGGCCCTTATTGCGACGCCGATCGTCCTCGGGGACCGCCACAAGTTCGTGGCGGCACTCCTCGTCCCGAATTTCGAACGTCTGCGGGAGCACGTCGCCGCGTCCAAGCTGAAAGTGAGCTGGGAGCACCTCGACGCGAATCCGGAGATCCGGCGGCTCTTCCAGCGCGAGATCGACGTTTACAACTCCGACAAGCCGCACCACGAGCAGATCCGTGCGTTCGCAATCCTGTC
>DASWIB010000120.1:0-3042 GCA_036397915.1 Thermoanaerobaculia bacterium
CGAGAGCCCGGTCCGCCGCCTCGTTGATCTCGGCGTCCACCTCCTCCTTCAACCGCGCGAGCGAAGCCTCCGAAAGGATTCCCTCCCCGACCAGGAAGCGGGCGAACATCGCCACCGGGTCCCGTGCGAGCTCGCGCTCCCGTTCCTCCTTCGGCCGGTACAGGGCCTCGTCGTCGGAGAGCGAGTGGCTGTACGGCCGGATGACGTGCGCGTGCACGAGCGCGGGACCGCGCCTGGCGCGGCAGTAGTCGACGGCGCCTTTCAGGGCGTCGTAGGACTCGAGGAAGTCGCAGCCGTCGACTTCGGCGACGTGGAGGTCGGGGAACGCGGTCAGGAGCTTCGAGATCGAGCCGCCCGGGGTGTTGACCTCGACCGGGACCGAGATCGCATATCCGTTGTCCTCGACGAGGTAGAGGACGGGGGCCTTCAGGTTGCAGGCGCTCGAGATCGACTCCCAGAACTCCCCTTCCGAGGTCTGGCCCTCGCCGCTCGAAACGTAAACGATCTCGTCGTCGTGGAAGCCCCCGCGGAGGGCGAGCTCCGGGATCTGAGAGATCCGCCAGCCCCCCTCGGCGGCCCCGACGGCGTGGAGAAACTGGGTTCCGGTGCAGGAGGACTTGGAGATCAAGTTCAGGCGCCGCGAGCCCCAGTGGGCGGGCATCTGGCGTCCCGCGGAGGAGGGGTCGTCCTTCGCGCCGACCGACTGGAGGAACATCTCGTAAGGGGTCACGCCGATCTGCAGGCAGAAGGCCCGGTCGCGGTAGTAGCAGTCGAACCAGTCGTACGCGGGCGTGACCAGCATCCCGGCCGCGGTCGTCACCGCCTCGTGCCCGGCGCTGCTGATCTGGAAGTAGATCTTGTTCTGCCGCTTGAGCTGGATCTCCTTGTCGTCGACGCGCCGGGAGAGGTAGATGTTGCGGTAAGCGGCGATGAGCTTTGCCGCGTCGAGTCCCCCGTATTTGTCTGACTGGACTTCGGTTGCCATCCCCCGGGCAATATACCAGAGGGGTTCCACGCGAAAGGTTCCGGCCCCGCAGCTTGTTATGGTTGGAGGACATGAGCGCTCCCAATCCGATTTCCTTTCCGCGGCCGGCGCCGCCGGATATTTCGTCGATCGACTCGCGGCTCGATCTCGAGAAAGAGATCGCACGGCTGAAGGAAGAGAAGAACGCCGTCCTCCTCTCGCACTACTACCAGGAGGAAGAGATCCAGGACCTCGCGGACTTCGTAGGCGACTCGCTCGATCTCTCCCGGAAGGCGCAGGCGACGCAGGCCCGCATCATCGTCTTCGCCGGCGTTCGGTTCATGGCGGAGACCGCGAAGATCCTGAATCCGACTCGCAAGGTGGTGCTGCCGGACTACGAGGCCGGGTGTTCGCTCGAGAATTCCTGCCCTCCCGAGATGTTTCGCGCGTGGCGGCAGGCGCATCCGGATGCGGTGTCGCTGACTTACATCAACTGCTCGGCCGCGGTGAAGGCGCTGTCCGACATCATCGTGACCTCGTCCAATGCCGAGAAGATCGTCCGCACGATCCCCCCGGACAAAGAGATCCTCTTCGCGCCCGACCGGCACCTGGGCGCCTATCTCGCGAAGAAGACCGGACGGCCGATGACGTTGTGGCCGGGCACCTGCATCGTGCACGAGCAGTTCTCGGAGCGCGAGATGCTGCGGTTGAAGGCACAGCATCCCGACGCCCTGATCGCCGCGCACCCGGAGTGTCCGGAGGCGATCCTGAAGTACGCCGACCACATCGGGTCGACGCGCTCGATCCTGCACTTCGCGACGACCGCGCCTGGCAGGAAGTTCGTGATCGCGACCGAGGAGGGGATCATCCACCAGATGGAGAAGATCGCCCCGGACCGCGAGTACATCGCGCTGCCGCCCGACAACGGCTGCCGCTGTAACGAGTGCCCGTTCATGAAGTTGAACACGCTCGAGAAGCTGTATCTCTGCCTGCGCGACGAGAGGCCCGAAATCATCCTGCCGGAGGAATTGCGCAAGGCGGCCGAGAAGCCGCTCCTCAGGATGCTCGAGTTTTCGTAGCCTCCTTGTCATCCCGAGCGCCGGCAGGCGCTCCCGTTGTCATCCCGAGCGCCGGAGGCGCGAGGGATCTCCCCTTTTGGGTATCCTCCGCGGCCATGGACGCCCTCTCCGCCGAGGAGCTGGACGCGCGGCTTCGTGAATTCCTGGCGGAAGACGTCGGCTCCGGCGACGTCACCACGGAATCCATCGTTCCCGAGGACGCGGTCGCCGCCGCCGAGATCGTCGCGAAGTCGGAGTGCGTCGTGTCGGGTCTTTCCGTTTCCCGGCGGGTCTTCGAGCTCCTCGATCCGGCTCTCTCGTGGGACGAGCGCGTCCCACCCGGCGCGACCGTTTCGCCGGACACGACCCTCGCGCGGCTTTCCGGGAAGGCGCGGGCGATTCTGACGGGCGAGAGGGTCGCCCTGAACCTGCTGCAGCGCATGTGCGGGATCGCGACTGCGACCCGCCGTTACGTGGACGCCGTGTCCGGCACCGGCTGCCGGATCCTCGACACGCGCAAGACGCCGCCGGGCCTTCGCGCGTTCGACCGTGCCGCAGTCCGCGACGGAGGCGGAGCGAATCACCGCTCGGGCCTCTACGACCTGGTTCTCATCAAGGACAATCACCGCGTGATAGCGGGCAGCGTGAATGCCGCCCTCGGAGCGGTGCGCCGCTCGGCGCCCCCGGGAATGGCCGTCGAAGTCGAGGTGGAGTCCGAGGAGGACGTGCGGGCGGCGGTCGCCGGCGGCGCCGACGTGCTCCTGGTCGACAACCAGTCACCCGCGACCGTCCGCGCCTGGGTCGGCATCGCGCGCAAGAGCGCGCCATCCCCCGCGATCGAGGCGTCCGGAAACATCCGGCTCGCGAACGTTCGCGCCTACGCGCTCGCCGGCGTGGACTCGATCTCGGTCGGCGCGCTCACCCACTCGGTCGTTGCCTCCGACGTCTCGCTGGAGATGGCCACGAAGAACACCGCGGGGACAGGAAACAAGGATGCGGGTGCAGGCCCGCAGGGCCTGT
>DASWIB010000121.1:0-5021 GCA_036397915.1 Thermoanaerobaculia bacterium
TGGCCAGGCAGGCCACCGCGACGCCTGGTCGCAGGCCTCCTTCGGGGCCCGCGGCCGCCACCATCTCGGGCGACGGCGTCTCCCCCGCCGCCAGCGCCGCGGCCAGAGGATCGCCCCCGGGAAGAGACGATGCCACCTGAAGGGCGGACGCCGGACGCAGGCGCGGATCTTTCTCGAGACACCTCAGGATCACCCGTTCGACCGCCGGATCGAAGCCGGCCATGAACTTCGAGGGAGCCTTCGGAGATTCCTGAGCGTGCTTCCTTCGGAAATCGTCGAGCGTCGAGCCGTCGAAGACCTTGCGCCCCGTGGAGATCTCGTAGAGCACGAGGCCGAGGGCGTAGAGATCGCTCTGAACCGTGGAGCCCCGGCCTTCGAGCTGCTCCGGGGCCATGTAGGCCGGCGTGCCGGATGTTTCGCCGACCTCGGCGCTCGCTCCGGCAGCCACGGCGAGGCCGAAATCGGTGATGCGCACGCGACCTCGACCGTCGATCATCACGTTGGACGGCTTCAAGTCCCGGTGCAGGACCCCCCGGTCGTGCGCGGCCGCGAGGCCGGCGCAGAGCTGCCGGGCGATCTCCAGCGCCTTGTCCTGCGGAAGCCTCCCGATTCGCTTCAGCAGCGATGCGAGATCCTCTCCGTCGACGTACTCCATCGAGAGGCAGTGGCGGCCTTCGACGTCCACGACGTCGTAGACCCGGCAGACGTTGGGATGGGACACCTGACGCGCCAGCCGGACCTCGGAGTAGAAACGCTCGCGCGCGACGGGTTCCGTCGCGAGCGTCTCCGGCAGGAACTTGAGGGCGACCGGTTGTCCGAGCTTGAGGTCATCCGCCCGATAGACCTCTCCCATCCCGCCGCGACCGAGAAGACCGATGACCCGATAGCGATCCGACAGGACGGTGCCCGGGGCGAAGCCGCCCGTGTCGATCGAATCAGCGGAGCCCAGCCGGCCCACAGCCGACGAAGAAGGCCGGCGCGCGGCAGCTTCCGCAGCAGAGCGTGTCGCGAGGCCGGTCGGGGCCTGGGAGATCGAGCTGATTGGCTCGCCGCACGAAGGGCAGAAGCGTGCCAGATCGGGAGTCTCGGAGGAGCACGCGGGACAGTGGATCAACCCAGAGAATCGTACCCCAACGCAGAAGGCGGGTTGCACGCGGCGTGAGCCGTCTCCCGGATTGCCCTGTTTGGGCGTGGCGCGCGAGCCGTACTCGACGAATACTACACAGCCGAAACGCTCGGCTCGAGTTCGCGCGGCGCGTACTTCTACTGCCCGGGCAGACCGGCCAGCATTTCCGCCAGCGCGCGGATCGTGAGCGGCGCGCAGCCTTCCGCCTTGTTGTTGACGAGAACCGAGACGGGAATCGCTGCGTCAACGGCGGTTCGAACCAGCGAGACAACCTGGCTCCTCATCTCGTCGTCTTGGTCCGTCAGGCGCGTGAACGGCGCCAGGGCCTCGCGCCGCTCGCCGTAGGTCGTTCCGGGCCGGAGCAGCAGCCGGATCACGGCGAAGGGCGCCGAGTCGACGGCGATCGCCTTCTCCTGCTCTCGCGGCATCGGCATCGCGGTGACGTAGTTGTAGACGTGCGCGGCGCCGTGCGCGGCGAGGGCCTGCCGATAGTCGGCGGTCAGAAGCCTCGGATCGCGCAGCTCGATCGCATAACGAAAGTCGCGCGGCAGGGCCTCGAGGAAGCCGTCGAGCCTCTCCGCAAAGGCCTGCGGACGCGGACGAATCGACGCGGGTACGGGCGGAAACTGAAGGATGAACGGACCGGTGTGGTCGCGAAAGAGCTCGCGAAAGGGTTCGAGCATCTCGTCCTCAAGGACACGGGGGTTCAGGAAGTCGGGGTTGGCCTCGGTACGCGAGCCGCCGGACCGCGCCGGACGGACTGCCGACGCCACCGCCTCGGGCGCCTTCGTGCAGCACGGAAATCCGGGCGGAAGCTGAGAGTCGTAGCGGACGAGGTCCTGCGGCGGGATCGGCGCGTAGTAGCTGCGGTCGATGCCGACCGTTGTCAGGAGCGGATGCCGTGCATACTCGCGCAGTCCTTCGCGAGCGAGCTCGCCCACCGTAGCGACACGCGAGTAGACGAGGCCGGCCCAATCCGGAAAGCTCCAGGAGCTGGTCCCGAACCGAATGCCTTCCGGAAGACGCGCGGCGATCCGGGCGGCCTCGGCGTGCTCGTGCTCGAGCCGGAGCGCCACCGGCGAATGCGAGTGCTGGGGCGACGGAGGCGGCTGTTCCCCGAAGAGATCGAGCTGCTTTCTGCCTTCGTTCACGCGCCGAATTCTTTCACCCGCGCGTGGTAGCTTTTCGCGCAGCGTCACTTTGAAGACGACCTCCCGAAACCAATGGTTCCGCGGCGGGGACGTGAACGCGTTCTTCGCGCTCATGTTCGACAACGTCGCGAATCTCGTGATCCTCGTCGCGATCCTCGTCGGCGCCTTCCACTTCCCGAAGGACCTCGTCCTCCACCGGATCGTGCCGGGCACCGCCGTCGGAGTTCTCGTCGGCGACCTGATCTACGCGTGGATGGCGCGCCGGCTCGCGCGCCGCACGGGACGCTCCGATGTGACCGCGATGCCTCTCGGGCTGAACGCCCCGAGCGTGTTCGGGATCTCGTTCGCGGTGCTGGGGCCGGCCTACCTCGTCACGGGGGATGCCGTCCTCGCCTGGAAGATCGGAATGGCCGTGACGGTGCTCGTCGGGCTCTTCAAGATGGGCCTGTCGCTCGCCGGAAACGCGGTGCGCTCCGCGATACCGCGCGCGGGACTGCTCGGCTCGATCGCCGGCGCCGGTCTCGCCCTGATCGCCTTTCTGCCGCTCTTGAAAGTCGTCTCGAGCCCGATCGTCGGATTCGTCGCGCTCGGAGTGATCCTGCTGACCTTCGTCGCCGGCGTCCGGCTTCCCTGGGGGCTGCCCGGAGCGTTCGTCTCCGCCGCAATCGCGGTCGTGCTTCACTACGCCCTAGGCGCGCTCGGATGGGCACCCGCCGGCTTAGCGGCGGCCGCACAGTCCGGAATGGCTCTCCGGCTCGCCGTGCCCTGGCCGAGCCTCGAGTTTCTGGGCGGCCTCTCTCTCGCCTGGGGCTATCTCCCGATTGCCCTTCCTTTCGCCGTCATGACGATCATCGGCGGCATCGACAACACCGAGAGCGCGGCGGCGGCCGGCGACGAGTACGACACGCGCGCGATCATCGCGACAGAAGGCTTCTGCACGCTCGTCGCGGGACTCTGCGGTGGCGTCGTCGAAAGCACGCCCTACATCGGACATCCGGCGTACAAAAAGATGGGAGCAGGCGCCGGATACGCGGTCGCGACCGCTCTCTTCGTCGGTTTGGGCGGAATGCTCGGATACCTGCCGCTTCTGGTCGACTGGATCCCGGCCGCTGCGGTCGCTCCGATACTGATCTACATCGGCCTCGAAGTCCTGGCGCAGGGCGTCCTCGCCACTCCGCCCCGCCACGCTCCCGCCGTGGCGCTCGCGATCCTTCCGTCGATCGGATTCGTCCTGTCTCTCGAGATGGGATCCCTCGTGGCGGCGGCAGGCTCGGCGCTCGCGAACCTGACGGGTGAACTCCGCGAGACCTTTCGAGCTGTGAGGCTGCTCGGGAACGGCTTCATCGTGACTGCGCTGCTCTGGGGCGCCGCCGTGGCCGAGCTGATCGACCACCGCTTCCGCCGGAGCGCTCTCTACTTCTTCGCGGGCGCCGTGCTCTGCCTCTTCGGGGTCATTCATTCGCCGACCGCGCAGGGGACGTTCTTCCTCCCGTGGCGCATCGGCGACCTCGCGCCGTTCACGTTCGCCGCCGCTTATTTCGCGCTCGGGCTCCTCGTGCTCGCCGCCGCATTCCTGCCTCGTCCCTTCACGAGGCAAATCGCGAACGAACGGTAGAAATTCAACGGCTGAAAGTTCTTGGGTCAGGCGCGCAGTTTGGTTACTTCGGGCGTAATAAGACCAAAACACCTGCCTGACCCCTACAAGGCGGCCCGGATCTTGCGCCCGAACCGTATCGCGCGCCGGCGGATTGTCTCGACGTCGAAGGTCAGGATGCGCCGGCGATCCATGACGACCTTCCCCTCGATGATCACCGTGTCGACCGCGTCCGACCGCGCCGAGTAGACGACGTACGAATACGGATCGAAGAGCGGAAGAGCGGCCGGAGAGGAAAGATCGAGGACGATCAGGTCCGCGCGCTTCCCGGGCTCGAGCGAGCCGATCCGATCCTCCATGTGCAGCGCCCGGGCGCCGCCGAGAGTCGCCATCCGCAGCACCTGGTGCGCCGAGGCCGCCGTCGGATCGAGGGTTGCGACTTTGTGCAGCCGCGCGGCCGAGCCCATCTCGCCGATCATGTCGAGATCGTTGTTGCTCGCGGCGCCGTCGGTGCCGAGACCGAGGCGCACGCCCGCCGCGACCATCTTCCCGACCGGCGCGACGCCGCTCGCGAGCTTCATGTTGCTCTCGGGGCAGTGAACGACGCCGGTCCCGCTCTTCGCGAGAAGGCCGATCTCTTCATCGTCCACCCAGACGCAATGAGCCGCGACCAGGCGTCCGTCGAGGATTCCGAGCGATGCGAGGTGCCTCGCCGGAGTCGTCGCGTATTGCTCCCGGACCATCACGAGCTCCGCCGGAGACTCCGCCAGATGGGTCTGGATCGGCGCGTCGAAACGCTCGGCGAGGTCCATCACGTTGCGAAGTGTCTCCGGCCCGACCGTGTAACAGGAGTGCGGACAGAGAGACGGGGTAAT
Source organism: Thermoanaerobaculia bacterium (assembly GCA_036397915.1). Lineage (GTDB taxonomy): Bacteria > Acidobacteriota > Thermoanaerobaculia > UBA5066 > Gp7-AA6 > Gp7-AA6. Next base: position 4,747 of record DASWIB010000121.1, read on the forward strand.
CCGGGGATGGCCGCTCCATTCCGAGAGGTATTTCTCGGCTCGCGCGAGCCCTTCCGCGGCGGTCTTCGCGTCGGGCGTCGGGACGTCGAAGATGCCCTGGCCGGGAACGGCGCGAAGTCCCGCCTCGTCCGCCGCGCGCGCGACTTCCTCCTCGAAGAAGTAGCCGTCCCCGAACGTCGTCGTCCCGGAGGCGATCATCTCCCAGCAGGCGAGAAGCGCCCCCCACCGGACGAACTCGCGCGAGCCGAAGCGCTGCTCGATCGGAAACATGTATT
>DASWIB010000122.1:0-8408 GCA_036397915.1 Thermoanaerobaculia bacterium
AGCGGATCCGCGGCGGTCCCCGAGGATGCGGCGTCCCGCGCCGACTCGCCGCTGCGCGCGCCGCCGGTTAGTGCTATCGGTACCTGACGCGAGGTTAACCAATCTCGACACCACCCGATCGGGTTCATGGGAAATTAAAGAGCTCCGAAAACATGGTATCGCATGCGCGGGGCCTTTCGATTCGGGAGGATTCGCCCGTCCGTCTGGGTCACGGACAAGGGACCGGAGTCGTAGGCGCGAATCGGCGGCTCGCCCGGCGGGAGATGACGTTTCTCGTCAAAGTCATCATTCGCAGCTCGATCAAAGCGAACGCGCCGAGAAGTTTACCGTTTCGGTACGTCTCTCGCACTGCGCTCTCCCCGTCGCGATGCGTTCATCGACACCTCTCCGGATCCGCAAGGAACCGCTCGCCGTCGAGATCATGCTCGCCGGCGGTCCGCCGAGGCGCGTGGAGCTCTTCCTCGCCGAACACGCCTCGCACGATTTCAACCGCCAGCGGGTCCTCGACCTTCTCGAGGAGCTCGGTTCCTTCCTTCCGGTCCGCGACCTCGAGACCGGGGAATGGGAGTCGTTCAACTCGCACTCCGTCGTTTGGATCGGCATGTCGGGGGCCTCGATCGACGCAGAAGGATCGAGCGACGAACTCTTCGAGCATCGGCGGTCGGTGCGCGTTTCCCTGGTCGGGGGCGCGTCACTCGAAGGAGAGGTCCTCTATTCCGCACCGGACGGCGGCTCTCGTCTGGTGGATCACCTGAACCGGAAAGAGCGATTTTTCCGTCTCTGGAACGGCGAGCGGGTCTTTCTGGTGAACAAGGAGTCCGTCCTGCGGGTCGTGGAAAACTGCGGCGGCGCGGAGTAGGCGTGGCGCAGATCGATCAGCTCCTCGGCAGTATCGCGCGCTTCGCGGCGACGGGTGCCATCCTCTCGAGCGACGAAAAAGTCATGCTCTCGTTCCCGAGCGGACCACGCTACGCCTCGCTGACGACCCCGCACGCCTCCCTCGTCCGGCTGATCGAGGAGATTCTGCCGCCCGGGCTGGAGATCGACTCGAGCGGTGGCGCGACCTTCGAGTACGAAAACGGCGGAGGGCCGGTCGTCGTCCGGGTGGAGGCGAACGGCGGGAAGTGGAGAGTCGCTCTGGAAGCGCTCGACCTCCCTCCTTACTCTCGCCCGGTCAGCGGGGTGGGTCCGGATCTCGCGCCGCCACCGGCGCCGCCGGTTGCGCCCGCGCCCGATCCGGAACCCGTCACCGACGCACCGGCGTCCTGCCGGCTCGCGGAGGTGGAGCCGGCGACGGCGATCGACCGGCTCCTCGTGCAGATGCTCGACATGGGCGCGTCCGACCTTCATCTGTCGACGGGCTGCCCCCCGCGCGTGCGCGTGCACGGAGAGATGAAGGTGATGCCCGGAGCCGAGGCAGCGCGGGAGCATGTCCTTCTCGAGCAGCTCTTCGAGATCACGCCGGAGCGCAGCCGGCAGGAGTTCGAGAGACGGAACGATACCGACTTCGCCCACGCGATCCCGGGGGTCTCGCGCTTCCGGGCCAACCTGTTCCGCGACCGGCGCGGTCCGGGCGCGGTATTTCGCGCGATTCCATTCGAGATTCGATCGCCCGAAGAGCTCGGGTTGCCCGGGCAGGTTCTGGAGCTCTGCTACCTGACGAAGGGGCTGGTGCTCGTGACCGGGCCGACCGGCTCCGGCAAGTCCACGACGCTCGCGGCGCTCATCGACTACATCAACCAGAACCGCAGCGACCACATCATCACGATCGAAGACCCGATCGAGTTCGTACACGAGAACAAGAAGTGCCTCGTCAATCAGCGCGAGGTCCACTCGCACACGGACTCGTTCAAGGACGCTCTGCGAGCCGCGCTGCGGGAAGATCCCGACATCGTGCTCGTCGGAGAAATGCGCGACCTCGAGACGATCGCGATCGCCGTCGAAACGGCCGAGACGGGCCACCTGGTCTTCGGGACGCTTCACACGACGACCGCTCCGTCGACGATCGACCGGATCATCGATCAGTTCCCGGCCGACCGGCAGAGCCAGATCCGGCAGATGCTCTCCACGTCGCTTCGGGCCGTGATCTCTCAGACCCTGTGCCGCAGGATCGGCGGCGGACGGGTCGCCGCTTACGAGATCCTCTACTCGACGCCGGCGGTCGCGAACCTGATTCGGGAAGCGAAGACGTACCAGATCTACTCGGTCATCCAGACCAACCGGGGGGCGGGGATGATGACGTTGAACGACTCGCTGATCGAGCTCGTCCGAAACCGGGTCGTCGACCCGAAAGAGGCGTACATGCTCTCGGTCAACAAGACCGAGTTCAACGGGATGCTCGGCAAGGAAGGCTTCCCGGTTTCGATCACCTGACCCGGGCGGCCATCCCGGGAAGCGCGGGCTCCTCTCGGAACCTAAGACGAAACGAGAGCGCCTCGGCGACGTGCGCCGGAGCGATCCGCTCGCTCCCCGCCAAATCCGCGACCGTCCGCGCGACCTTGAGCGACCGGTGGAGCGCCCGAACGGAGAGCCCGAGCCGCTCGACGGCATTCTCGAGAAGCCTCCGCACCCCCGGATCGAGCGAGAGCGAGGGCTCGGCCTCGGAAGGGGACAGATCCGCGTTGCGGAAGCCCGGGACGTCCGGACGGCGCGAGGCTGCGTACGTCCGCGCCTTCTCGACTCGCTCGCGAACTTCGGCGGAACGCTCGCTCGAGCCGGCTTCCAGCTCCCGCCAGGTCACCGCGGGCACCGCCACGTGCAGGTCGATCCGATCGAGGAGCGGCCCCGAGAGCTTGCGGCCGTAACGGGCCCGCTCGGCTTGATCGCACCGGCACGACCGACGGGGATCGCCGTGAAAGCCGCAAGGGCAGGGGTTCATCGCCGCGATCAGCAGGAAGTCACACGGGAACGAGCAGGCGCCGCCGACCCGTACGATGGAGACGCGCTTCTCCTCGATCGGCTGGCGGATCCCTTCGATCGCGTCGCGGCGGAACTCCGGCAGCTCGTCTAAGAACAGAACTCCCCGGTGCGCGAGCGAGATCTCGCCCGGCGCGAGGCGCGCGCCCCCGCCGAGGAGGCCGGCCGCGGAGATTCCATGGTGCGGCGAACGAAACGGCGGAGCTTCGAGCGGTCCCCGGCCGGCGGGGAGAGTTCCGGCGACCGAGTGGATCTTGGTTACCGCGATCGACTCTGCACGCGAGAGCGGCGGAAGGATGGAGGGAAGCCGCCGCGCGAGCATCGTCTTGCCGGCGCCGGGTGGCCCGACCAGCAGGACGTGGTGGCCGCCGGCCGCGGCGATCTCGAGCGCCCGCCGCGCGATCGCCTGTCCGCGGACGTCTGCGAAGTCCGGCGCCCTCGGCGTCTCAGGCGCCGCCCGGCGGGGCACGCACGGATCGATCCGGCACGTCCCGCGGATGTGATCCACGGTCGCCGAGAGCGAGCGCACCGGGATGACCCGAATGCCGTCCACCGCCGCTGCCTCCTCGGCGTTCGACGCGGGGAGGACGATTTCGTCGAAGCCCCCTTCCTGCGCCGCGAGCGCGAGGCAGAGGGCGCCGCGCACGGACCGAACCTGGCCGTCGAGGCCCAGCTCTCCGACGAACACGCGCCGGCAAGGCTCGTGGGCACCGAGCCCCGCGATCTCGAGGAAGGCGACAGCGACCGGTAGATCGAGCGACGCGCCGAACTTGCGGAATCCGGCCGGCGCGAGGTTGACGGTGACAGCGCCGGAAGGCATCGGGAAGCCGCTGTTGCGCAGCGCCGACTTGACCCGTTCCCGCGCTTCGCGGACGCTCGGATCGGGCAGGCCCACGATAGTGAAGCATGGCAGGCCCGCCGATACGTCGACCTCCACGTCGAGGACACGGGCCTCGATCCCGAAGGTCGCGGCGGAGTGAACGCGGGCGAGCATATCTAGAAATGTCGCGGGGACAGGTCCTACGGACCTGCACCCGCAACAGTGCTACGCGGGGACAGGTCCTACGGGCCTGCACCCGCCAGAGCGCCCGACCGCTCGATGAGGACGAGTGGAGTTTACACCGGGATCAGCGGATGCTCGGGATCTTGATCCGGTCGCCCGGGCGAATCGTCTTCCAGGAGGGAAGGCTGTTGAAGGCGAGGATTCGCGCCACGGTCGTTCCGTGCTTTACGGCGATCCGGTACAGGGTGTCTCCGGAGCGCACCTTGTAGTGATGTGCTACCGGTCTGGCCCCCGCCTTCGACCGCGAGCGAGAGGCAATGACGGTCTTTGCCGCGCCGCGCTTCGTGTCCTTCCGGAGGGCCGCGGAGCGGACTCCTTCGGAGTACCGACCCGGGACCACGAGAACGCGTCCCTTGGTCAGCCGCGAGCGATGCGAGATCCGGTTCGCGGAGGCGAGCGACGCGACGGATACTCCGTAACGGCGTGCGATCCGGGTGAGCGTCTCGCCACGGCGAACGACGTGACGGCGCGACACGGGGAAGGTCGCCGTCGGCGCCCCCGCGAAGGCGAGCAGGACGTCCGAACGGCTCCCGAGCGGGACCTTGAGCTCGTAGCCCTCGGGCTGCCGCGGCGTGATCGTGGTCTTCAGTTCCGGGTTCAACCGCTTGAACTCGTCGATCCCCGTGTCGGAGCCGGAGAGATGCTTCAGGTGAACCGGCCGGTCGAGGAGAACCGTCTCGTACTCCAGCGGGGGCTCGTACTCGACTTCGAAGCCGTAGTGCATCGGGTTCCTGGCGATCAGAGTGGCGGCGATGACCGCCGGCACATAGTTCTGCGTCTGCGGCCGGATCGCGCCGGAGCCCGCGAGCTCCCAGAAGTCCCGCGCTCCGGTGCGCTGCATCGCGCGAAGGATCTTCCCCTCTCCCGCGTTGTAGGCGGCCATCGCGAGGTACCAGTCGTCGAAAAGCTCGTGCAGATAGGCGAGGTAACGCGCCGCGGCGCGAGTCGCCTTCTCGGGATCACTTCGCTCGTCGACCACCGCATTGGCCGTCAGGCCGTACTGCCGGCCGGTGCGCGGCATGAACTGCCAGATCCCGTGGGCCTTCATCGGGGAGCGAGCGTGCGGGATGAACGAGGACTCGATCAACGCGATCTGGGCGAGGTCCTGGGGGATCCCCTCCTCCTGGAAGATCCGTTGGATCATCGGCGTGTAGCGACCCGACCGCGAGAGGCCCCGGCTGATGATGCCGTGCACGCGCTCATCGTTCTGAAAAGCCGCGAGGATCTTTAGAACAGCGTCGTTGATCGTGATGGGAATGTCGTAGGAGAGATCGACTGTGTCGGAGTCGACGGCTTCCTTCGCATTCACGATCGCTTCCGCCGACGCCGGAGGTTCGGCGACCTCGTCCAGCTCCGAGGCCATCTGCCCGTCCGACGTGCCCGCCTCCTCAGCCGGTCCGGCGAGGGCCTCGTAGCGCAGAGCGCTCTCGTGGAGCTGGAAGGAGAAATCGAGAAGCTCGGGATCGGCTGGAGGGGGGCCGGTCGGCGGTCGGAGAACCTCGATCGACTGACGGAAGTAGTCCCGGGCGCATTCGAAGTCGCCGGTGAGCGCCGCCTCCTTCCCGCGGGCGAAGAGCTCGGACGCCTTCGCCATGGCGACGGATTCCGGCGAAGGTCCACGAGCGACCGGCTTGTTGCTGCGAGAATTCGCCGAACATCCGACCAGGCCAGCGAGCAGACACAGCAAGACACAGTCTCTCCCCCGGAGCAGCACTGTCTTCGGAAGCATCTGGAAAAAGGGTAACGCCGGCTCGGACTCAAATGCAAAAGCTTTTTTCGGGTGTCTCGGATCGAGGACGGGCCAGACGGGCCATATGACTCTTCGTGTCCCGCACCCGACGGGGGGGGTGCCGCCGATTCGCCGAGCTATGGGGCGTTTCCGGTCGTCGGCTCTTCAAGCTCGAAAAGTGAGTAATTTTTTGCGGGGGACCTTGCGGTCCCCCGAACCCTCCGCAACTGATTGCTACTTCCCGGAGATCTGGAACTTCAGCGAAAGGAGAAGCTGCTCGAGGTCGTGAGGACTCTCGAGCGGAATCGAGAAGCTCCTCTCCTCTCCCACGCGCCGATTGTCGCGGTCGTTGAACCGCAGCGTGACCGTGACTTCGTGACCCGATGCGAGGTCCCGCCGCGGTACCTCGAGATCGAAGGCACGGCTCAATTCCTTGCGGTGGTTCAAGCTGTTTGCGAGCAGATCGTCCACGGAGATGCCGGAGGCGACTCGGCGCGAGGGCCGGAGGGCGGGCGAGAGAGACGTCGCATTCTTTCGGAGACGCTCGAGCTCCGCGAGGATGTCGACGTTCGAGGCGACGCGGACGTGCTTGACCCCCACCTCCGGCGACGGCGCGGGGTGCGCGGTCTCCGCGAAGGAGACTTCGGCGATGTCTTCTTTCGCCGCCTCCGGCTCGGCGGGGCGGCTCGCGAGCCGCTCCGCCGGCTCCTCGTAGTCGAACTCGATCTCCGAGGGAACGTCGCGTGAAGGGCGGGCGGGAGCGAGCTCGGGTGGAGGAAAGCCGGTCGTTTCGCGCGCGATCTCCACGGGCGACCTCTTCTCTTCCCCGGAGGCGGGGCGGGTCGCTTCGGCAGAAAGAGGGCGCGGCGCTTGCGCGGGAGGCGGGGCCGGGAGAGGAATCGCCGTCCGGGACGGGCGCTCCTCGCCGATCATTCTCTTCTTGAGTGATCTCAGGGTGATCCGCGAAACCGCTTTGAGGGTCTCGAAAACGCCCTGCCCGAGGATCGCGCTCGCCTCGTAACTTTCGATCACGCGATCTCGGTTCAGATCCGCCTCGAGCTCCTCCAAGGAGAGGATGTTCGCGAGATCCCGTTTGTTGTACTGGATCACGTGAGGGATCTCGTCCAGGTTCAAGCTGATCTCCGCGAGGTTTGCACGCAGGTTCGCGAAGCTTTCGAGGTTCGCCTCCCGCATGGCCCGCTGGGAGTCCGCGACGAAGACGATGCCGTCGACTCCCTTCAGGACGAGCTTGCGGGTGGTGTTGTAGAAGACCTGGCCCGGAACGGTGTAGAGCTGAACCCGCGTCTTGAAACCGCTGATGACCCCCACGTCCAGAGGAAGCAGATCGAAGAAGAGCGTCCGGTCGGTCTCGGTCTCGAGCGAAACCATCTCGCCGCGCGAGTCCGGCGCTGTCCGGCCGTAGATATGGTGAAGGTTCGTGGTCTTACCACACAGACCAGGACCGTAGTAGACGATCTTGGCCGCCATCTGCATGGTGGCGTAGTTGAAGAACACCATTTCGGTCGGAGCGGGATGCTCCCGCAATGGGATTTTATCACCCGAACCGACCGCCGGAGGCAGCCACAGGCCGGTTTTTGCGCGCGGACTCAGCCGTTTCGGCGCGGATTGTGCGAATCTTCGGCAACTCGGCCGCCGCCGGATCGCGAACCTCCGTTTTCGGGGCCGAGGAGCGCGGAAATCTCGCGCTCGCGGCCCCGGCCGGGGGTCCGACGGAGCGTCTCCCGAGCGAGCAGCGCGTACAGACCTGCCAGCTCCGGCTGGCCCGCGAGGGCGTCGCGGTGCAAGCGGACGGTCGCGACGTCTCGCCGCGCGACCGGACCCGTCAGCGCGCGCTCGAAGGGGAGTTTGCCGACGGCTTCGAGCGCGCCGGCCGCCAGAGCCGCGAGAGCGACGCGGCCCTCCTCCTCGTCGAGTCCCGCTTGAGACCAGAGCCGGGCTGCGAAGGAAAGGAGAGAAGCAGAACCGCCGGCCGCGAGGGTCGCCGCCGCGTGGTAGAGCACCTTGCCGTCGGGCGGGAGCCGCCGCGGGCGGGCGCCGATTCGCCGGCAGAGGTCGAGACCGGCTCGCGCGGCCGGCTCTTCGCCTTCCACCGCCACTAAGGCGCCGGCCCAGCTTTCCTCCGGAGAACCGCTGAAGGCGCGTAACGGATGAAGCGATCCGAGTCGGGCGCCCGCTTCCGAGAGTGGCGCGAGCGTGTCGCTTCCGAGCGCGCCGGAGAAGTGAAACGCGAACCGGCAGGCGAGGTGTCCCGCGAGCCGGGCAGCCACGGGCGCGATCGCGTCGTCCGGGACCGAAAGGATGGCGACATCACCGGCGAGCAGTGCGCGGCCATCGAGGGCAGCGACCTCCGCACGGTCGAGACGCCGTGCGAAGGACCGGGCTGCGGCGACCTTCCGCGCGATCAGAACGATCGAGCCTCCGGCGCTCGTCCACGATCGCGCGAAGGCGCGCCCGGCGCGGCCGGGGCCGATCAGGACGATTCTCGCTCCGGCGAGGTCTTCTGCCAAGGCGGCGAGTCTACGCTCGGGTGGGGACGACAGACAGGCAACCGCGAGTCGCTTCCTTGACTGGGGTCGATTCGGCCGGTACCCTGAAATCTGGCACTCCCCGTGACGGAGTGCCAGACGGAGCGATGAGTACTCTCGACACCCGCAGCCGGGCGATCTTGAAGGAGATCAT
>DASWIB010000123.1:0-12793 GCA_036397915.1 Thermoanaerobaculia bacterium
TGAGACGCGTCTGAAGCCCGGCGGCGCCGTAGATCTCCTCTGGCACCGCAGCAACTGGTTTTGATAGACCTCTTGAATTCAGAGGTTACTGGCTTGGCAAGCCTCACTCTACGACCGAAGTAGTGTACCGGCAGTCACTTCAGCGGCCCGGTGTCGGTGGGAGAATAAGGCCCGAAGAAGTTACTTAGATGGAACCAAAACTTTTCCGGTCTTCCTGCCTCCTATTCGTCCTCTTCGTTGCGCCGGCACTGGCGAACGGCCAGAACTATTCGATTCGCGATCTCGGGCAAGGCTTTTATCCCGAGGCTGTCAACGATCTCGCGCAGGTTGCGGGCTGGCGGACCCTCGGTTTCTCCGACCGCGCTTTTCTGGTGAGTTGGGGCGCAAACATCGAGATTCCACTAATCGGCGGATATCGCAACTATGCATATGGGATCAACAATCGCGGCGAGGTCGTCGGAATCTCGGACTCCGGCGTGGTGAACCCTCAGGCATTTATTTACCGTCGCGGAATCGCGACAATGCTGCCTCTCGGAACCATCTACAGCAAGGCCGTCGACATAAACGATCGGGGCGAAATCGTCGGTCAACTCTTCGCCCCTCATCCCGGAACCACCGGTATGTTTCGTGCCTTTCTCTACAGCGACGGGGTCACGACGGTGATCCCGTATCTGGGTGAAGGCCAGAACGACGCCACGGGGATCAACGCGAGTGGAGCCGTTGTCGGCTACTCCTCTCTCGGGGGGGTAAGCTCCCCGCACGCCTTTCTTTATCAAAACGGGCTGCTCACGGACCTGGGCGCGCTCGGAACGGGACAGGCCAGTCGCGCGAACGAGATCAATGATGCGGGCCAGATCGTGGGTTGGTCTCATATTACTTTCCAGTCGGTGACTCCGTATCACGCCTTTCTGTATGAATGCGGTGCGATGCAGGATCTTGGATCAATCGGTGCTGATCGCAGCGAGGCTCTCTCCGTCAACAATCTGGGACAGGTAGTCGGTAGGGCAGAGGGCTTTTCCATCGGGACTCACGCCTTTGTCTACGAGAACGGTCATGTGGTTGACCTGAATTCGATCATTCCCGATCTTCGAGGATGGGAGCTCCTGAGCGCAACAGACATAAACAACCATGGCCAGATTGTCGGCCTGGGCAGACACGACGGTAATCTTCATGGATACCTTCTTCTGCCGGAGCGGTCCGTTGCCGAGCTGATTGAGCACCTGATCGAGGTGACCGGAACGTTCGCCGAGGACGAGCCATCAGTCAGCGGTCTGATTGCGAAGCTCTCCACCGCCCGGGACTCGTTCGCGAGGGATTCCTCAAAGGCAGGGTGCAACCAGATTCGGGCATATGTTCATCTTCTCGACTCGCGCAATCGACCGATCCTTGCACCGCACATCGATTATTTCGTGGAGACCGCGCGTGAGATCACGCAGCGAGCGGCCTGTCCTTAAGACCCCGTCGTAGTTCAGAGATTTTTCCATCCCAAGACTCGGCTCACCGGTCGGGTATGCTCCGCTGCGCTGTCGCGGAGGCCTGATGAAACGGAGAACGATTCAGACGATATTTTTCTGTCTGGCTATCTCGAGTGGCAGTTTAGGGGTCGAGCGCCGGCCGATCACCGAGACCGACCTCCTCAAGTTCCAGTGGGTCACAGACCCGCAAATCTCGCCGGACGGGAGAGAGGTGGCCTACGTCCTCGTCGCGGTAAACGAAAAGGAAGATCGCTATGACACGAGCCTGTGGGCAGTCGCCACGTCGGGCGGCGCGCAGCCGCGGCGCTTGACCGCGGGTCCGCGCGACACCTCGCCCCGCTGGTCGCCGGACGGCCGGACGATCGCGTTCCTCCGCGCGCCGGGCGAGAAGGACAAGCCGCAGATCCACCTGCTCTCGATGTCCGGCGGCGAGGCAAGGAAGCTCACCGACCTTCCCCGCGGCGCCGGCGGTCCGGAGTGGTCGCCCGATGGCAAGACGATCGCCTTTACCAGCAACACGAACGACCAGGACCTGGCGGAGAGGAAGAGCGGACCCAAGAGTCCGCAGGAGCTCGAGAAGAAGGAGCGCGACGAGAAGAACAAGCCGCGCGTCGTCACGCGCGCGGTCTACCGGTTCAACAACCAGGGCTGGCTCGACCCGACGCGACACTCGCACATCTGGACGGTCCCGGTCGTCGAGCACGCGACGGAGCCGGCCGAGGCGAAACAGCTCACGACCGGCCGCTACAACGAGGCGAACCTCGTCTGGAGCCGAGACGGATCGCGGATCTACTTCACGTCGACGCGCGTGGACGAACCCTACTATGACGCACCCGATTCGAACCTGTACTTCGTTCCGGCCGGGGGCGGCGAGATTCAGACGGTCATCGACATCGACGGGCCGATCAACCGCCCCGAGCCCTCGCCCGACGGCACCCGGTTCGCTTTCGTCGGCTTCGTGAACCCGGCGCAGCGCCAGTCACATACAAACGACGAGCTCTTCGTTTTCGCTCAGGGCAAGACGACGAACCTGACCGCCGACTACGACTACGAGGCGGGAAGTGATCTCGCGGGCGACCAGCGCCCGCCGCGCGGGAGTCTCCCGGCTCCGATCGTGTGGACTCGGGACGGCCGCTCCGTGATCCTCGTGACAACCGAGAAGGCGCGCTCGAACCTCGTGAGGGTCGACGTCGCGAGCCGGAAGGTCGAGCCGCTCACCACCGGCGACCACGACGTCATGGGATACACGGCAACGCCGGACGCGTCGAAGTTCGCCCTCGCGATCGGCGACGCGACGCACATCGGCGACATCTATGTCCTCGATGCGAAGACGAAGAAGCTGACGCAATTGACACGTGTGAACGAAGACTTGTTCTCGCAGCTCCAGCTCCCGCAGCTCGAGGAGTTCTGGTACACGACCTTCGACGGCCAGAAGATCAACGGCTGGATCGTGAGACCGCCGGGCTTCCAATCCGGAACGAAGTACCCCCTCATCCTGGAGATCCACGGCGGCCCGCACACGGCCTACGGTTACACCTTCTACCACGAGATGCTTTGGATGGGGGCGAAGGGATACGTCGTGCTCTTCGTCAATCCGCGCGGCTCGACGTCGTACGGGCAGGATTTCGCGAACGTGATCCAGTACCGGTATCCGGGCGACGATTACAAGGACCTGATGGCGGGCGTGGACGAGGTGTTGAAGCGCGGCTACGTCGACGAAAAGAGGATGGGCGTGACGGGCGGCAGCGGCGGCGGGCTATTGACGAACTGGACGGTGACGCAGACCGACCGGTTCGCAGCCGCCGTGTCGCAGCGATCGGTCGCCGACTGGTATGCGTTCTGGAACACGGCGGACTTCACGCTCTTCACGCCGACGTGGTTCCGCAAGAACCCGTATCAGGACCCCGAGGAGTTCCTGTCGCGCTCGCCGGTGCGCTACGTGGAGAAGATCACGACGCCGATGATGTTCATCGAAGGGGACGAGGACTATCGTACGCCGCCGGGCCAGGGGGGCGAGGCGATGTTCCGGGCGTTGAAAGCCCAGAAGAAGACCGCGGTGATGGTGAGCTTCCCCGGCGAGAACCACGAGTTGTCGCGGTCGGGAAAGCCGTCGCACCGCGTCGAGCGGCTGCAGCACATCGTCAACTGGTTCGACAAGTACCTTCAGGGAAAGAAGATCGATCTCTATGACCTGCAGTAGGAGCGCGATCGTGGCCGGAGTCGTTCTTCTCGCAGTCGCCCGGATCGCGGCCGCGGGCGAGCCGTCGGTCGATCGACTGGCATGGATGGCAGGTACCTGGACGGGGACGGACCGCGGAATCGAGATGATCGAGCACTGGACCGATCCGAAGGGCGGTCTCATGCTCGGCATACACCGGGACGTCAAGCAGGGCAAGGCCGTCTTCTTCGAGTTTTTGCGGATCGAGGCGACCCCGAAGGGGATCGTCTATCTCGCAAGCCCGAAAGGCGCCCCGGCAACGCCATTCCCGATGGTGGAGCTCGGCGAATCGCGGGTCGTCTTCGAAAACCCGGAGCACGATTTCCCGAAGCGGATCACCTATCGCCTGACACCGGATGGTTCGTTGAAGGCGCGGGTCGAAGGGGTCGAGAAGGGCCGAGCGACCGCGGAAGAGTGGATCTGGCGCCGGCGTTAGTTTCAGCGCTGAACGCTCGATTCACCCATTCAGCGTTGACCCCAGTATGATTTCGATATGAGCGATGACGCCCGCGCGGATCGAGCCGCCCACGCGAGAGTGGTGCAGCGCCTCCGCGACCAGGCGGACGACGTGCGCCGGCTCGTCGCGGGGCTCGGCGAGGAGTCTCTCTCGAAGCGGACTATCCCCGAGAAGTGGTCGTTGAAGGAGCTCGTGTGCCACGTGCTCCGCGTCCAGCGCGTGTTCTCGGAGCGGCTCGAGACCTTGCTCACGCAGGACAGTCCGTCGCTCACGTCTTACGAGGCCGAGGGCGACGCCGTGTTCGAGAAGATGGCGTCGCGGCCCGCGGAGGAGACGCTCGCGGCGTATTTTGCGGAGCGCGAGCGTTACCTCGAGCGCCTGGAGGACCTGTTACCGGCCGAGTGGCACCGCATGGCGCAGCACCCGGAGTTTCCGCACTACGACGTCCACTTCCAGACGGATTACCTCGCGTACCACGAGGCACATCACATCTACCAGATGCTGGAGCGCCGCGCGCCCTTCGGGAAGATCCCGCCGGAGGCCTGACGACCTGTCATCCCGAGTCGGCGGAGGCGGCGAGGGATCTCGCCGATCGGGGAAGAGATTCCTCGCGCTTCGCGCTCGGAATGACGGGTGGGCGTTACGGATGTTTTCCCGCGGTTACGGTCACCCGACCGTCGTCGAAGACGGCCGCCAGGAGCCCCCACATCACGCCGCCGCCTCCCGTCTTCGTCAAGCGGATCTGACCCTCGGAGAGCTCGCTCACTCCCATCCGCGCGAGCACGTCCGTCAGGAAGACGGTCTCTCCCGGCGCGAGCGCCAGGACCAGGACTCCGAGCCGTTCGCCGGAGAAAGCGAACGCCTCCGCCAGGACGTCGATGCCCGACGAGAGCTCGATCTCGGAAACGAAGACGTTCGTGTGCGCGGCAGCCGAGCGTGTCGCGCCGGGAAAAGACAGGATCCGCGGGTCGAGAGCCACCAGAGTCGAGCGGCGGAAGAGCGGCAGCTCGATCGATTGAGACGGCCGTGCCCGGTTGACCACCCGCGCCTTGACGGTTGGAAGCTCTTCCGCATCGTCGGCGCCCACGAAAAGCCGCCCGGTGAAGCGGCCGAAGTCGTCCGACCTCGTGTTGATCCGCGCCGTACCCGTGCGGGGAAGCGACGCGTAGGCGATGCCGCACGGAGAGGTGATGCAGACGAACGGGTGCGGTTGCTCTCCCGCGAAGACCGCCACGGTGTTCGAGTCGTCGGGATTGGCGAACTCGAACTCGGTCTCCCAGCTGCCGGCGACGCCGGCTCCGAGCGCGACGAGCACGTCGGCGTCGTGCGCGGCAGATCCGCCGGCACCGCGCGTCACGAGCGCCAGAACGACCGCCGAGACGAGCCTCTTCGGGTTCATCGGGCCTCCTATTGGCCGAGGAGCATTTCGACGGCCGAGCGCATTTCCTGGTAGTCACGTTTCGCCTGAGGGTCGATCGACTCCTTCGCGAAGACGCCTCCCGAATGGATGTGGCGAACGAAGCCTTTGCGGTCGATCAAAAGGGACGCGGAGGTCCATCCCGTCCCGGGAGCGCGGTCCAGCCAGAGGCGACGCAGCGCCGCCCACTCGTCGTCCACGGCGACCGGAAAACGGAAACCGTACGTCGCGACGGTGCGGCGCACGTCCTCGACGGAGGTCGGCCGCGGGCGGGGCTTGGGCGTGTAGAAACCGATCACGACGAGACCGCTCGCGCGGAATTTCCGGTCGAGCTCGTTCAACGCGGGGGCGGTGGCGCTGCAAAACGGGCACTGCGTGTCCGTGAAGAACCGCACGAGGACGACCTTGCCTCGAAGGTCGGAGAGCGAGAGCGGGCCGCCCTGGACCCAGCGGAGCTCCGGCCAGTCGGGAGCGGGCTGTCCGACGATCGTCGCGGCCGCGAGCACGAGCGCGAGGAGCACGCGGCGATTCTAGGCCTCCTCCTCTCATCCTGGGGGCCGAAGGTCCGGAGGATCCCTCACTTCGCTCGGGATGACAGGGATACTCGCTCGGGATGACAGGGACCGAAAGGATCCCTCGGTTCGCTCGGGATGACAGGGAATACTCGCTCGGGATGACAGGGTCCGAAGAATCCCTCACTTCGCTCGGGATGACAGGGAATGGGAGAGGAACCACTCATACAGTTCCTGGCGCCGGTACGTCTCAGTCCACGCGTCGTGGCCGTCCTGGGGGTAGATGGTCAGGTTCACCTCGCCGCCGCACTCCTCGAGCGCACGGGCAAGCCTCTTCGCGCGGCTCGCGGGAATCCGCTCGTCGCCGGCGTTGTGAAAGATCCAGACCGCGACGTCCTTCATCGCGCAGAGGCGGGGTGGGATCTTGCTCGCGGTCACTGCAGCGACCGCCGCGATCTTCTGCGGATAGCGGAGCGCGAGCTCGAGCGCCGCCGTCGCTCCGGAAGAAAGGCCGGTCGCGTAAACGCGGGTGACGTCCACACGATATCGCGCGGCAACGTCGTCCAGCAGCGACGCCAGCGCATCGGCCGTCCAGAGACGCTCCTTCTCTTCCTGCGGCGACACGACCACGAAGGGAAAGTCGGGGAGCGTCTCGAGGATGCGCGGCAATCCCTCCCGCTCGACGAGCCCGAGGTCGCGGCCGCGCTCTCCGGCCCCGTGAAGGAAGAGGATGACGGGCCAACCGGACCGGCTGTCGTACGCCGCCGGAAGGTGAATGAGGTATCGCAGCCCGGCGCCCATCTGCGCGGTCTGCCGATTCGTCGAAGCGGAAACGGGAAGCGGCGCGGCCGCGCAGCCGCACAGGAGCACGGCGGCGAGCAACACGGCGGCCAGTAAATCTGTCATCATCTGCGCTCGCATAATGCCTGACCCCAAGCCGACGATCACAGTTCGACCCGACGGCCCGTATCGAGTCGAAGGCGGCGTCCCTCTCGAGGACGCCGACGGCAAGCCCTTCGAGCCGAAGCCCGCGTACTCGCTCTGCCGGTGCGGGCACTCGGCGAACAAGCCGTACTGCGACGCGACGCACAAGACCGTCGGCTTCCAGGGAATGGAGACCGCGGACCGCGGAGTGATCGCGAACCGCCGCATCGCATACCGCGGCGACGGAATCACGATCTACGACGATCGGTCGGTCTGCTCGCACGCGGGCTTCTGCACGGGCGGTCTTCCTTCGGTCTTCCGGGCGCGCCAGAAGCCCTGGATCGATCCAGCCGCCGCGTCATCCGAGGAGATCGCCGCAGCAGTGCAGAGGTGCCCCTCGGGAGCGCTTTCCTACGCTCTCGGCGAATTTGTCGAGCCGGTCGAAGAGAAGAGGCCGCCCGCGATCCGGGTGACCCGAGATGGTCCCTACGCCGTCGTCGGGGCCGTGGAGCTCACGCTTTCCGACGGCTCTTCCGTCGAAGCGCGGTCCCGGTACACGCTCTGCCGCTGCGGCGGATCGAAGAACAAGCCCTTCTGCGATGGCACGCACGGGCGCATCGGCTTCAAGAACGGGTGAGATCGAGCTGACTCCGGAGCGGTCGGAAAAACTCCCGGATGTCTTCCGCGAGCAGCTCCGGCTCCTCGAACGCCGCGAAGTGGCCGCCGCGCGGCATCTCCGTCCAGCGCCGCACATCGTAGACCCGCTCGCCCCACTCGCGCGGGGGCTTTTCGATGTCGCCGGGGAAGATAGTGACCGCGGTCGGAATCCGGACCCGGTCGTCGGGCCCCAGCGGGCGCGGCGCTCGATCGCGCTCGAAATAGAGCCGGTTGGCCGAGTTGATGGTGTTCGTTACCCAGTAAATCGTCAGGTTCGTCAGCAGCTCGTCTTTCGTGAATCGCCGCTCGATGTCACCGCCGCAGTCGCTCCAGCTCCGGAACTTCTCGACGATCCACGCGGCGAGGCCGGCGGGTGAGTCGGCAAGTCCGTACGCGAGCGTCTGAGGCTTCGTCGCCTGGAGATGATCGTAGGCACCCTCCGCTTCCATCCACGTTCGCTCCTCCTCGAAGAACTTCCTCTCGGCATCGGTGAAGTGCCGCGCACCGGGCCCGAGGTACGGGCGAAAAACGTCGGAGACGTGGATGCCGATCATGTGATGCGGATAGTCGAGTGCCAGGAGGGTGACGACGCCCGCGCCGATGTCGCCGCCGCGGGCCGCGAACCGCTCGTACCCGAGGATCTCCGACATGAGCTTCGCGAAGAGCTCCGCCATCCGGGTCTTGTGCATGCCCGGCTCGCGCGGCCGATCCGAAAACCCGCAGCCGGGCAGCGACGGCACGACGACATCGAAGGAATCGGACGCGTCTCCCCCGTGCGCGGCCGGATCCGCGAGCAGCGGGACGATCTTCGACATCTCGAAGAAGGTGCTCGGCCAGCCGTGCAGGACGAGGAGCGGCATCGGGTTCGGTCCCGCCCCGCGCTCCTTAAGGAAGTGCAGGCGCAGTCCGTCGACGGTCGCCCGAAAGTGGGAGAAGAAGTTCAGTCGCGCCTCCTGCGCGCGCCAGTCGAACCCGTCGCGCCAGTAGTCGAGGAGCCCGCGCAGGTATGGGAGGTTCGTCCCGTAATCCCAGCCGCCGTCCCGGATCTCGTCCGGCCAGCGAGTGCGCGCGATCCGTTCGCGCAGGTCGTCGAGTACGCCTTCCGGAACATGGATCCGAAACCGATCGATCACGGGCTGGGGGGGTGGGAGACCGCAAGGTCCCCCGCCGACGAATACTCGGACGCTCTCCTCGTGTCTCCGTCGGTCACGACGCGGCCGATAGTGGTATGTGGCAAGTGGAGACCTGACCCTCGATGTGGCAAGTGGAGACCTGACCCTCTACAGAAGTTCGAGCTGGGGCGCCATCGGGTTCGCGGGTGCCTCCGCGACAGGTTTCGCGGCGAGCCCGTGCAGCGAGGCGCCGAGCAGTCGCACCGGCCGGTTTCCGGCTTCCGTCTTCTCGAGCAGCGCGACGGTCCGCGCGACGATCTCCTCTTCCGAGCACGTGGGCGGGAGTCGCGTCTCGCTTCGCGTGATGGTCTCGAAGTTCGAGTAGCGCAACTTCAGCACGACCGTCCGGGCGAGGAGGTTCTTTCGCGCGAGCACTCCCGCCGCGTCGCGGGCGAGCGATTCCAGCTCCCGGCGAATCTGATCGACGTCCACGAGATCGCGAGGAAAGGTCTCTTCGCAGCCGATCGATTTTCGTTCGTGGTTGGGCTCGACCGGCCGATTGTCGCGGCCGAAGGCGAGCTCGCGGAGCGAATCCGCCCAGCTTCCGACCACGCCGCGCAGGAGCTCTTCGTCTGCCGTTCGCACGTCCACGAGCTTCTCGATCCCGGCGGCGCGGAGCTTTTTCGCCGTTACCGGACCGACTCCCCAGAGCGCGTCGACCGGCTGGCGGGCGAGAAAGCTCTCGACCCGATCCGGCGAGATCACGGTCAGCCCGTCGGGCTTCTTCCAGCCGGAGGCGATCTTCGCGAGGAACTTGTTCGGCGCGACGCCCGCGGAGGCGGTGAGACGCGTCTCCTCACGGATCCTCGCCTTGATCCGCCGCGCGACCTCGACCGCGAGCGGCTCGCCCCAGGAGTTTTCGGTCACGTCGAGGTACGCCTCGTCGAGCGAGAGCGGCTCGACGAGAGGCGTCACGTCCCGAAAGATGGTGAACACCTGCCGCGAGACCTCGCCGTATTTCGAGAAGTCGGGGCGGACGATCACGAGGTCGGGGCAGAGCCGCACCGCCCGCGACATCGGGAGCGCGGACCTTACCCCGAACACGCGCGCCTCATAGCTCGCCGCCGCGACGACCCCGCGGCTCTCCGGGCTTCCGCCGACGGCGACCGGCTTTCCGCGGAGCGCCGAATCGTCGCGCTGCTCGACTGACGCGTAGAACGCGTCCATGTCGACGTGGAGGATCTTGCGCAAAGTGCCGGACGTCATTTTCCGCCGCTCGTCGCCCGTTCCAGCATGGCCGGCCAGTTCACGACGAGCTCGAGCCGGGTGATCGGCTCCTCCTTCTTCTCGATCGGTTTGATGAAGAGAAAGCGCTTTCCGTCGGGTGAGACATCATAGAGGCGTGGTGCATCCAACCCTCCGCCGGCAACGTATGAGCCCGTCAGGAGGACCCGTGGTGTCGCGGCGGTGAACGTCGGGGACGTTTCGACCCGGACGCCCATCAGGCGGTCACCGATCCGGTAGAAGAGCTCTTTGCCGTCGGGCGACCAGGCGGGCTCGCCGCCTCCCTCCGTCGAGATCCTCACCCGGCCGCCGGGACCCGCGAACGGACGGACGTAAACCTCGCGCCGCCCCGACTCGGTGGAGACGTAGGCGATCCAGCGCCCGTCCGGCGAGAAGAAAGGCGAGAACTCGTCGAACGGGGTTGCGAGCCACGGGCGTCCCTCCCGTTTCCCGGCGAGGGAAAGGAGCCGGATGTCGGAGTTCTCGAGCTTGCCGGGCGCCGCGCTCGAATAGGCCAGTAGCCGGCCGTCCGGGGAGAAAGACGTCGGGAAGTCCGCCTGCCCACTGGGCGCCAGGGCCTCAAGCGCGCCCCCGCCATCCGCCGCCCTCCAGAAGAGCTGAGGCCATTCCCTCTCCAAGCGGCTGAAGGCAATCCGGAGACCGTCGGGAGCCCAAACCGGATTAAAGGCGAGTCCCCGTTCCGGGACGAGCGGGGACAGGGCTTTCCTCGCGAAGTCGTACGTCCAAACGCTGAACCGAGATCGCTCGGCCACCACGAAAGCGAGGGTCCTCCCGTCGGGAGACAGCCGCGGTGTGAAATACGTTCGGGTGGGAAGCGGAAGTGATTCCGCCGTTCCGTTCCGGTCCACCCAGACGGGCGTGCTCGTCTCACGCTCCGCGAGCCCTCCGGCCGCGTAGACGAGCAGTCCATTCGATCCGACCGCGAAGTAGGCCGTCGCATCGGAGCTCGCGATCAGAACGTCGCGAAGGAGCGGCACGGGCCTGCCGGTCGGCTCCCAGCGCTTCGGATCGACCGAAACGGCCTGGACCGACCTCCCCCGAACGAAGAGGATCCGGCCGGGCGGCGCGTACCGGGCGAAGGAGGCTCCCTGGAGGACGATCCGCCGGCGTCCGGTCTTCAATGAGTGGATCGCGAGGTTCGAGCTCTCGAGATCCTGAAGATTCTTACCTGGACGGACGATCAGAAGGAAGTGCTCGCCGTCCGGCAGCGCCTGCGGCCACACGTGCGCCCCTTCGCCTTCTTTCGCGTCGGGTGTGGTGAACGTCTCGGGGATGCCTCCCGCGGCCGCGACTCGGGAGAGGCCACCTTCGGAGATCGGCGAAAAGTAGATGAAACCATCCGATGCCCACGTGCCTCCCTGGGTTATCGGCGGAACGACCGCGACGGTCAACGGGGTGCCTCCGGCGAGAGGCACTTTCTTCAGCTCGCTCGTGGTGAAAAAGGCGAGCCACTCGCCGTCCGGAGAGAAGAAGGGATTGAAGGCCCCCTCGGTTCCCGGGATCGGCGAGGCTTCGGCTCGATCCATGCTCCGCAGGTAGAGCCTCGCCACGCCGTCGCTCACGGCTCGGAAGACGAAAGACGTGCCGTCCGGCGAGAAAGCCATCGAGGGACGCCTTCCTCTGGTGTCGATGCGGGTCTCCGGCGGAAGAGAGAAGCTCGAACGGATCGAAGGAAGGATGTTTCGATCAGGGGGACGGAAGAGGCCGCGGGCCACGAGAACCGCCACGGCCGCGCCCGCGAGCAATCCTGCGGCGGCCCACAGGAAACGGGAGCGGCCCGAAGAGCTCGGCGCCCAACCCGGCCGCGCCGCCGGAAGCGCGTCCGCCGGCATGGCGACCGCCTCCTCGATCTCGATCCGGGCGTCGGCGATGTCGTGCAGGCGCCGCTTCGGGTCCTTCTGCAGGCAGCGGCGCAGAAGATCGCGGATGCGCGGCGGCGTCTCCGCCGGCAGCGCCGTCCAGTCCGGCTCGCTCCTCAAGACCGCCGCGAGAGTGTCCGAGATGCTCTCGCCGGGGAATGCCCGTTCACCCGTCAGGCACTCGTAGAGCACGCAGCCGAAGGAGAAGATGTCGGTGCGCTTGTCGAGACCCTTCCCGCGCGCCTGCTCCGGACTCATGTAGGCCGCGGTGCCGAGGATCACGCCGATTCCGGTCGGGCCCGATGTGATGGTCGGCGACAGCGAAGGATCGGTCACCGCCGCTGCGGGCTCGACAGCCCGCGCGAGCCCGAGATCGAGGATCTTGACCGAGCCGTCCGGCCGGAGCTTCACGTTGGCGGGCTTCAAGTCACGGTGAATCACGCCGCGCTCGTGCGCCGCCTCGAGCCCGGCGGCGATCTGGATGCAGACGGACAGTGCCTCTTCGACCGGAAGCGGCCCTCTCGCCAGCCGCTCGGCCAGGGTCTCTCCCTCGACGATCTCGAGGACGAGCAGCAGGGAGCCTTCCGACTCCTCGATCCCGTAGATCACCGCGATGTTGGGGTGGTTCAGGGCCGCGAGGAGCCTCGCCTCGCGCTCGAATCGAGCGAGCCGCTCGGGGTCCGCCACGAAGCTCGCGGGAAGCGCCTTGATCGCGACCTCGCGCCGCAGCCTCAAGTCCCGCGCGCGCCAGACCTCTCCCATACCGCCTGCGCCGAGCGGCGCCACGATCTCGTACGAGCCCCGGCGGGTGCCCGGAGCGAGAGTCAATTCCCCTCTCGAGAACGGCCTGGCGTCTG
>DASWIB010000124.1:0-4279 GCA_036397915.1 Thermoanaerobaculia bacterium
TAGAAGGGAGTTCCCACTTCCCGCGCGATTACCGACAGAGCAACACCGTCGCAGGTGAGCTCGCCGTCCCTTGGGAAGAAGCCGGTCACTGGCGCCGGACGATAAGCGGACAGGCCCCGCCTTGCCTAATCGGAGCGGCGTCTTGTCGAAGACGACGAACGTCTAGCTGGACGCGAACTGGTGATCGGCTTCCTCCGGAGAATACGGACGATGGACTTGTCCATCGGATGGTCCACGTTCGGATCGAGCCCAAAGGCGAGGCAGGAAAGACGCCAGGATTCGGCGAATCGCGCCTGGGCTCCTTTTCTCCGCCAGTAGGCGACCTCGCGCAGAAAATCTGAATCTCCCAGGGTCGTCAGGCGGCCCGTAATTTTCTTCTTTTCAGGCACTTACGTGATTATATCGCGGCCGCTCGTCCCACGACGGCTGTGAAGATCTCCTCGAGCGTCACGGCCTCCGCCCGCGCGTCGACGACTCCTTCGATTGCCCGAAACCGCTCGAACTTCGCGTCCTCGAAATTCGACACGACCGCGTCCACGCCCCACCCGCGCACTCTCACCCGCACGGCGTCGAAGAGGTCGAGCTCCGTCCCGTACTCGGTGCGCTCTTCGGTGACCTCGTTGACGTAGCGGATGCGCCGGAAGCGGGACTCGACGACGGCCCGCTCGTCCTCGAGCACCAGACGGCCGTCTTTCAAGAAGCCGACCCGATCGGCGGCTTTCGCGCGATTCGGGTCGTCCGTCACGACGAGGATGGTCGCGGGGCCGGCCTCGGGATCGAGGCGGAGCTCGCCTTCCGCCGGAAGGTATTGAACGCGCCGTCTGAGCGCGCGCCGGCCCCGGCGCGGGTCGAGTCCGAGAACGAGCACTCGCCCGCTCTCCGGCCGGAGCTCTCCCGACGCGCAGCGCAGGATCGCTCTCTTCCCCGACCCCTCGCGCCCGACGAGCGCGGAGACGCTTCCCGCGGGCACCGCGAATGACACGTCCCGGCAGGGAGCGATCCCGCGGCCGCGAGCGCTCACGTGGTCGAAGTGGATCGCCGGATCGCTTATGGAGCTCGTTACGAGGTTCCAGCGGTCGGGCGTGCCGAGATCTGAAACGACGGGCGGCCGAGCAGGTGTCCCTGCCCGTACTCCACGCCGAGCGCCATGAGCGCCTCGCGCTCTTCCTCCCGCTCGATGCCTTCGGCGACGACCGTCGCGTCGATGCGCCTTCCAATCGAGGCGAGGCTCGAGATGATCTCGCGCTTGATCGGATCCTCCTCGAGCCCCCGCACGAGCGAGTCGGCGATCTTGATGTAATCCGGGCGCAGGTTCAGGATCGCTTCGAGACCGGAGTAGCCCGAGCCGACATCGTCGATCGCGATCTTCAAGCCCGCCCCGCGGACCGCTGCGAGGATGTCGCCGAAAGAGGAGTAGTCCACCACCTCCTTCTCGGAGATCTCGATCACGACGTTCGGATGCCGCCGTCCGATCGCGGTCAGGTTTCTGTCGTCGAGAAAGACGGGGTGCCGGAGCAAAGTCGAAGAGGCGTTGACGAAGAGGCGTCGCGATCCGGCGCCGCGGGGGAGCCCGCCGAAAATCGTCTCGAGACACAGCGTCTCGAGCTCGACGTCCATGTCGTTCTCGTGCGCGACCGCGAAGAGGACGTTCGGCGTCTCGAGCGGCGTGCCTTGCGGACCGCGGATCAAGGCCTCCCAGCCGAGGACTTCTCCGTCGGAGAGGTTGCGCAGCGGCTGGAACGCCGGGCGCAGCCGCCGGTGGCCGATCAAGCGCTTCAACTGCGTGCAGAGGTCGAGCTTCTCCCGCGTCTGGCGCTGGCTGACGATCTTCGCCGCTTCCGACAGCTTGCGCACGAGATGTCGCGAAGACCGGACGCGCGGATTGTCGGAAGCGACGAGACTCGACGCGTGCACCGTCATCAGATCGACGGCGGTCCCGCCGAAGGCCGCTCGCAGGCGCTTGACCGCGTTTCCGTGGAGCCGCGTCGCCTCGTTCTCGAGCGACGGTCTCCGGCCGCGCCCGGGCGCCGGAAGCGAGTACAGGACGTAGAAGCCGTCCGAGCCCGAATAGCGGATCGAGAACACGTGGGGGGCGAGCCGCGAGCGCTCCACGTCGGCGCGCAAGCCGCTCGAGACGACGACGAGAATCCGGTCGTAGAGCTCCCACCCGTACAGCTCCTCGAAGCCGTAGAACTTCCCGATCTGAAGGAAGATGACGCCGAGATGCGGGATCCGCTCGTGGGCGCGCTCCGGGTCGTCGAAGGGGTGAATCGGCAGCCCCGTGACGCCGTCATAGGTCACGCGGTCGCGGCGCAGTCGCGCGATCGTCTCGGCTGGCGACTCCGGCTCCGGAGCCGGGACCGGCCGCATCATCCGCATCGGCGGCGCCGGTCGGCGGGGTTTCATCCTTCCTCCGCACCGCGCGAGTTCTCCAGGAGTGATCTCACCTTCTCGCGAAGCTCCTCCGCGCCGAAGGGTTTGGAGAGGTAGTCCGAACCGCCCACCTGCATCGCCGTGATTCGATCTCGGATCTCCTGACGCCCCGTGAGAAAGAGCACGGGGACGGTGCGGGTGACGGATTGCCGGCGCAGGAGCGAGCAGAACTCCCAGCCGTTCATCCCCGGCATGTTGACGTCCAGGATGACGAGGTCGGGCGCGGCACGGAGGATCTCCGGCAGCGCGGCCTCCGCGTCGGTCTGCGAATCGACGCGGTAGCCCTCCGGCTCGAGCAGGTCGCGCACGGCCTCTCCGACGGAGGGTTCGTCATCAATCACGACGACTCGTTTCGTCACCGGAACGGCTTCTCCAGCGCCCGCATCAACGCTTGTGGAACGGGAGGAGGATCGTGACCTCCGACCCGAAGCCCGCCTCGCTCGAAAGGCTGATCTTTCCGCCGTTCGCTTCGAGGATCTCCTTGGTCAAGGCGAGGCCGAGCCCCTTCCCGCGCGCTCCCGACGCGACCGCTCCCGCGCCCCGGAACGCGAAGTCGAACGCCCGGGCGCGGTCTTCCTCGCTCATCCCCATGCCGGTGTCCTTCACGACCACGAACGCGTGTGGCCCCGCCGCGCCCGCGCGGATGCGGATCTCGCCCCCTTCGGGCGTGTACTTGATTGCGTTCTCGAGCACGTTGCGGAAGGCGCGCTGGAGCGCGACCGGGTCCGCCCTGACGGGAAGCTCCGGCCGCTCGGCGATGAACTCGATGCGCAGCCGTCCCGCGTTCGAGAGCCGGTACGCGGTCGCGAGCGAGCCGAGGATCTCGACTAAGTCCGCGCTTGGCAGAGCCGGCGAAGAGAACGTGGAGGACGAGGCGGGCGCGCGGTCGAACCGCATCTCGCCGGGGAAGTGAGCCGGCCGCGGAACGGCGGAGCTCCCGCCGACCATCCGCTCGGCGAGCTCGATCTCCCGGGAGAGGTTGGCGAGGTGCTCGGCGTTCGGGAGCTCGCCGCGTCGTGCGCCCTCCGCGATCAGCTCGGTGTAGACCCGCGCGACCGAGAGCGGGGACTTCAGGTCGTGGAGCGCCTCGGCGCTCGCGTCGCGCACGGTGGGCGCCGGAGCCGCGAGAGCTGCGCCGCTCGGCTTCGCTGCGGACGCCATCTCGGAGGGCGCACGCGCGGAGAGCTCTCCTCCAAGTGCCTCGAGTGCAGCGAGAAGCGCCGGGGCAGCGAGACCGGTCGCGAGGAGCGGAAAGAGGTCGGCCGGCGGCGGCAAGCTTCCGCCTCCGAGCGTCACCAGGGCCGCGACCCCGAGCAGCGAAACGGCTGCGTAGAACCGGGCGGAGCTCTTTCCTTCGAGATGCCACGCGAGCGCGACTCCCGCGGGCAGCAGAAGGCCGTACGGGCTGCGGAAGCCGCCGGTCAACGAGAGCGCGCAGAAGAGAAGCGCGAGGTCCGCCAGCGTCGCGAGCGAGGACCCGAAGGCGCCGAGCCCGTCCCGAAACCCGACTCGCGTGAACACGAAGAGCGCGAGGAGCGAACCGCCGGTCGCGAGCGCGAGCGGACGGGCCTCACCGATCCCGAGGGCGAGCGCGATCAGCGAGAAGAGCGAGAAGAGACCGGAGGAGGCGATCCGGTGAGCGGGATAGCCCGTCACCGAACGCCCGTCGAGGCGACCCGCGCGGAACGGTCGCCCGCCTCAGACGAAGACACAACCCACGCGGATGGTCCCCCCCGGAAGCGGAGCCGAGTTGAGGACGCGGATGCGGACCGGACGCCTTTCGAGAGGAAGCCGGAGAATTTCCCCCTTCCCGCGCGGCGGCAATTTCTCACGGCGCCGCGCGCGG
>DASWIB010000125.1:0-5453 GCA_036397915.1 Thermoanaerobaculia bacterium
CGGAGACCGCAACAGTGTCGATCCCGGCGAGGCCGAGAAGCCCGACGACGAGACCGCGCACTTCGTCACGCAGTGCCTCCTGATCCCGATCCCAGGAGAGCCCGGACGGTGCGTCCAGCGATCCGAGCTGGTCCACCGGTCCCGCGGCGCGCGCGCCCGGGCTGAAGAGGCGCCAGGCCGTACCGTCGCGGAGCCGGCGGAGCGAGTCGACCGGAACTTCCCACTTCGCCAGTCCTTCCTTCCACAGCTTTGCTTGCGCCGCGCCTTCTTCTACGAGAGATCTTCCCGCGCGGCGTGCGCCGTCCGGGTCCACCCACGGCTCGAAATCCTCGGCGCGGAGGTCGGGAAAGAGAAGGAGGAGATTGGTCACGTCGCCTTTGGGATCCAGAACGAAAAGCGGAACGTCGGAGAGGAGCGCCTCCTCGAGCAAGTCGATGCAGAGACCGGTCTTCCCGCTGCCGGTCATTCCGACGCAGACCCCGTGCGTGACGAGATCGCCGCTGTCGTAGAGAAGAGGTTTCGAGTCGGCGACGGTGCGACCGAGATAGAAGTCGCTCATGGAATGAGAGTGTAAGTCTCCGGTCGGAGATGGGGACCGTTTTTGGCTGTCATCCCGAGGAGCGCAGCGGTCCTGAGGAGCGAAGCGACGAAGGAGCTTTCCCCAGAGAGAGAGAGATCCCTCGCTCCGCTCGGGACGACGGCTGCGCCGTCGGATCCTTCGCTTCGCTCAGGATGACAGGCTTTGGGCTACCCGGCCGCCTTCAGCGCGACGTCGTCGCGGCGATGATAGATCGAATCGACGAGTCCGTATTTGCGCGCGTCCTCCGCCTCGAGGATGTAGTCGCGATCCGTGTCCTTGGCGATCTTCTCGATCGGATGGCCCGTGTGGTGCGAGAGGACCTTGTTGATCTGGTCGCGGACCTTCAGCATGTCCTTCGCGTGGATCTCGATGTCGGAAGTCTGCCCCTGCAGGCCGTGGGCCCAGGGCTGATGGATCAAGAAACGCGAGTTGGGCAGAGCGTACCGTTTGCCCGGCGCGCCGGCGGCCATGAGCACCGCGGCCATCGAGGCCGCCTGGCCGATGCAGATGGTCGAGACGTCCGGCTTGACGTACTGAATGGTGTCGTAGATGGCGAACCCCGCGGAGGTCACTCCTCCCGGCGAGTTGATGTAGAAGGAGATGTCCTTTTCCGGATTCTCGGACTCGAGGAACAGCATCTGCGCGATGATCAGGTTCGCGATCGAATCGTCGATCGGAGTCCCGAGGAAGATGACGTTGTCCTTCAGGAGGCGCGAGTAGATGTCGTAGGCGCGCTCTCCCCGGCTCGTCTGCTCGATCACCATCGGTACAAGAACCATTCCGCCCCCCTCGTCTTCGTCGTAATCCACGAACCCGTCAACCCTCCGCCGAACCGCGCCATTCCTCGGCCGCGCCATTCAATACCGGTCGGCCGGCTCCATCGAGGGTAGCACCCGCGCCGTGGAGATCAAGAGATCCAGCGCCCGGGAGAGCCGCATCTCGTCCCGCAGCGCTTCGAGGCCGTCGTTCTTCGCGAGCCTCTCGCGGAGATCGGAGGTCTCGATGCCCCTCCGTGCTGCGGCGCGCCTGACCTCCGCGTCGAGCTCCGTGTCGGTGACCGTGAGGCCCTCGCGCCGCGCGACCGCGTCGAGAACCAGGTACTCGCGGACGCGGCGTTCCGCGCCCGGCCGTGCGTCCTCCTTGATCTTCTCCCAGTTCGCCTGGTTCGGGTCGAGGCCGTTTGCCGCGAGGTACCGCGCGTAGTCGCGCAGCGCGGCCCCGACCTCGGACTCGACGAGGACCTCCGGCGCGGGGACGTTCGTCTTCGACAGAATTGCCTCGAGGATCAGGTGACGGAACTTCCGCCGCCGGACCACCTCCTTCTCCTGCCGGAGATTCGACCGGATTTTCTCCCGCAGCGACTCCGCGGATTCCGCCTGCACGACCGCGCGCGCGAAATCGTCGTCGAACGTGGGGAGACGCTTCTCCTTGAGAGCCGCGAGCGTCACCTCGTAGTCCACGGTCTTTCCGCGGAAGTCTTCGTTCGGGAAGTCTTCCGGGAAGTTCTTTCGAAATGTCCGCGTCTCGCCGGGGAGAGCGCCGCTCAACGCTTCGTTGATCTCGGCCATCGAGTCGGGGTGCCCGATCTCGAGCGTCAGCTTCTCGTCGCGAAACGTCCGCGGGTTCTGACCGGGCTCGAGGATCTCCACGAACCGTCCGGCGATGTCCGCGACCGCGTAGTCGCCTTCCGCCGCCCGGCGTCCTTCGATCGGGTGGAACTCGGCATGCGAGTCGCGGATCCGGTCGAGGACCTGTGAGACCTCGTCGTCGGAAGGCTCGACGATCGTGTCCTCCACCGCGATCCCGCGATACTCGCCCGGGTCGACCGCCGGCTTCAGGTCGAGCCGCGCGGAGAAGCGGATCGGACCCGGCGGGCTCCATTCGAGGTTTTCCACGCGCGGGTGGCCGATGACTGCGAGGTTCTTCTCCTCGATCGCGGAGGACAGCGCCACCGGCAGAAGGCGTTCGAGAACCTCCTCGCGGATCTCGCCCGCGAAGCGCTGCTGGACGAGGGACTCCGGGACGTGCCCGCGGCGGAACCCGGGCAATGCTGCGCGCTTCGCGAACGCGCGCGCGACCGCGCCATATGCTCTCTCGACGTCTTCGGCTGGAACCTCGATCTCGAGCGTGGCGCGGGTCTCCGATTCCTCGCGCGAATTGAGGACCACCATGGCGAAGGAGTCTAACGGACGGGGCCGTGAGCTCTCAGATGCCGGCTCTCAGCTCCGGGGAGAGATCGTTCGGGAACCGGGTCGAGCGCGGTTCACGGGGATGCGGGGAGCGGGCGCGGGAGGCGATGTCGGGGCAAGCGCGGCGAAGACGGCCGCCGCCACGTCGATGCGTCCCCAGCCGAACACGGGATTCGGAATCGCGGAGCCGGGAACGTTGCCGCACTGCTGATCCGAGGTGAGCCGAACCGCGGTCGCTCGCAGCAGCTCCTCGGTCTCCGGCACGTGGTTCGCCAGCCAGGGAGCGGCCGACCAGATCAGTGCGACGGCGCCGGAGACGTGCGGAGTAGCCATCGAGGTCCCGGACAAATGGCCGTAATCCGCCGGAGGGACCGATGAGAGGATCGAGACTCCGGGCGCAACGACGTCCGGCTTCAATCGACTCGAGCCGTCCGCGAGAACCGGACCCCGACTGCTGAAGCTCGCGATCGTGTCGGCCAGCGAAGTCGCCCCGACGGAAAACGACGCCGCGTAGAAGCTCGGAACCGTCGAGATCGTGGAGCAGCCCTCCCCCTCGTTACCCGCGGCGACCGCAAGGAAGATCCCGGCAGAGCGCGTGTTCTCGACCACCGCGCGCAGGACGTTCGGATCCGTACAGCCTTCGCTCGGCGGACACCCCCAGGAGTTGTTGATGACGTCCGCCCCGAGCTCCGGCCGCGGATTCGCGCCGACGGGGTCCGTCGGTGCGAGCAAGAACTCGAAGCACTCCGTGTAGCGGGCGGGGGTTCCGTCGCCGTGATCCATGTTGCGGCACCCGATCCACTGCGCCCCCGGAGCGATCCCGATGTGGTTGTCTTCGCCGTCGGTTCCCAGCGCGGTTCCGGTCACGTGGGAGCCATGCCCCTCGTCGTCGCAGGGAAATGGAGAGTTCGACCCACAGGAGTTCGCCGGACGGGCGTCGTGGATCGAGTCGTGCCAGTTGTAGCCGTGCGACACGGAAGAGCCGTCGAAGCCGCGGTATCGGCTTTTCAGCGCCGGATGCTCCCATGCGACACCGGTGTCCGCGATCCCGACCACGATTCCCTGCCCGGTGGAGCCGAGGTCCCACACCACCGGGGCGCGGACGAGCAGCAGGCTTGCCTCGACGGCTCTCGGCGATTTCGGCGAGATCTCCGGATCCCGCGCCTCCGGACGCGAAAGCGGCGCCGGTCGGTTCGCGGCGACGAGCGCGACGTCGTCGCGCGAGGCGAGCTCCTCCGCGAGAACGCGATCGGCCGAGACCTCGATCATGTTGACCAGGTAGAAAGACTGGAAGGGCGCGCCGGCCCGGGCGAGCCGGCGGCGGAGCTCCCTCTGAGTCTCGTCGGCGGTCGCCCGCAGGGCTTCGTAGACGAAGCGCCGCCGCTCGTTGCGGCCCTCGAGAGATTCCGCGCCCGCCAGGTCTGCCTGCTCCCGCAGGACGACGAGAACGGATGCCCTCTCGCCGGGCGCCTTCCCGGCAAAGATGCGGTCGAGCGCGCTCGCGTCGACGGCCTCGACCGGCCGCGCGAGCAGGCCCAGAACGAGAATCGGAAGCAAACGATTCAGTTTGAGCATGAGACTCTCGAAACGCATCGCTCGAGCGGACTATGCCGGGACACTCGAAGGTCGATCGTCGGCCGGCGTGCTAAACTCATCGTCGAACTCCCCCGCCGGCCCGAACGGAGGGCCCGGTCCAATGGCGGAAAGACGCCTCTTTCCTCGAGTCAAGAAGCGCATCCTCGTCTCATTCGACGTCGGCAGGCATTCCGCCGAAGGGTTCACCTACGACATTTCCCCGACGGGCATTTTCGTCCGATCCGTCCATTTTCCCAGGCCCGGAACCCAGTTGAAGATCCGGTTGAAGCCGCCGGTCGGCCAGAGGATTCTGCTCCGCGGAACGGTCGTGCGTACCTACCGGGTGCCGGCTCGCCTGACCGCGTTCGTCCCGAGCGGATTCAGCGTCCGTCTCCTTCATCCTCCCGAGGAGTACTTCCAGCTCCTGGCAAGGCTCTTCCGCATCGCGGCCTGAGGCCGCGAGACCTCGCCTCCCGCCGGGAAGGGCGTCGATGGCTTTCGCCGGACACGAGACCGGCTCGCTCTTTTCCGCGGAAGTGACTCGGATCACGTGGTCCGGGCCGAAACGCGAGCTAGACTCTTCACACTCCCACGCCGCCACATCGGAGGTCAGCCGATGATGGACAGACGGGTTTTCCCGCGAATCAAGAGGCGGTACCTCGTGGAATTCCAGGCGGAGGGACGCACTGTCTCCGGATTCACGCACAACCTTTCGCCGACGGGACTTTTCGTCGGCTCCGTCTACTTCCCCAAGCCGGGAACTCCCCTGTGCCTGCAGATCAAAGTTCCCGGCGGAAGGAGCTTCCGGCTGCGGGTGAATGTCGTGCGCTCCTACAAGGTCCCACAGAGACTGTCGCGGTTCGTGCCGAGCGGCTTCTGTGTCCAGTTCCAGCAGGCGCCCGAGGAGTACTTCCAGCTTCTCGCCCGCCTGTTTCACGTCGCGGCTTAGTTTGGGATCAGGTCTCCACCTGCCAGGATTCCTAGGCGGGTTTGGGCCCCGAACCGTTGGTGCGAGAGGAGGGACTCGAACCCGTACCTTCCGCGCCAGATCCCTCAAAAAACCGCACGTTTCTCATGCCCCTGTGCGCGGATTGTGCGCAGATCCCGAG
>DASWIB010000126.1:0-1504 GCA_036397915.1 Thermoanaerobaculia bacterium
ATCCCCGTCATCGCCGTCGCCGGATCGTGCATGGACGCGGGAAAGACGGCGGCGGCTTGCGCGATCCTCGCGCGCTTCCGCCATCGCGGCCTCGTCGTCGATGCCTTCAAAGCAACGGGGGTTTCGGCGCGCAGAGACATCCTCGCCATGGAGGACGCGGGCGCGCGCTCCACCTCGATCTTCACCGACTTCGGCATCGTCACCACGACTCCCGAGAACGCCCCCGCCCTCGCCAGGACGATGCTACAGAGATTTGCCTCGAAAGAGCCGGACGCCATCCTCTTCGAGCTCGGCGACGGGCTCCTCGGGGCTTACGGGGTCGAAGCCATCCTCGACGATGCGGAGATCCGGAGCTCTCTCAGCGCCGTCGTGCTTTCCGCGAACGACCCCGTTGCCGCCTGGGGCGGCGCCACGCTTCTTCGAGATCGCTTCGGAATCGAGCCCGCGGTAGTTACCGGCCCCGCGACCGACAACAACGTCGGCGTCGACATCATCCGCGAACGCCTCGGTCTTCCCGCGGCGAACGCCCTCACCGCCGGCGCCTCGCTCGGAGATCTCGTCCTCGAGCGCGTGCTCGAGAAGCGGCCGCTTTCGACCGCGGCGAGCTCATGACGAGGTTCCAGACCCTGGTCCTCGGCGCCTCGGGATACGTCGGAGGCGAGTGCCTGCGCCTGGTCCATGGCCATCCCGGGCTTACGCTCGAAGCCGCCGTCTCCGAGAGCAAGGCGGGAGCGACCGTCGGAAGCCTGTTTCCCCACCTTGGCTCGAGCATGAATGCGCGATTCCGCGCCCCGTCCGAGATTCCTTCGATTCTGGACGGCGCCGAGGGCACGGTCGCGGTGCTCTCCGCCGCGAGCCACGGCGCTTCAGCGCCTCTCATCGCGGAGCTTCTCGACTCTGCCGCAAAAAAGGGAGTCGACGTCCGCGTCGTCGATCTATCGGCCGACTTCCGGTACCGCGACGCCTCCGTCTATGAAGCGGTCTACAAGAACGGCCACAGGGCGCCGTCGCTTCTTCCCCTGTTCGATTGCGGCGTTCCCGAGCACGTCGCGGCGACGCCCCGCCACGCGGGACACCCGGGGTGTTTCGCGACTTCGGTCCTCCTCGCGGCGGTCCCGCTCCTGAAGCTCGGCATCGTCGAAAGCGAGCTCTTCGTCGTCGGGATCACCGGCAGCACCGGCTCGGGCCGGGAGCCGAAAGAGACGACGCATCACCCCGAGCGGCATAGCAACCTCTTCGCCTATCAACCTCTCGTCCACCGCCACGTCCCGGAGATGACGGAGCTCGCGGAGAAAGCCTCCGGACTCAGGCCGACGATCCACTTCGTTCCCCACTCGGGCCCCTTCGCGCGCGGCATCCACACCACGATTCAGGGAAAGCTTCGCGCGCCTCTCGACTCCGAGGCGATCCGCTCGGAGCTCGCCCGCTTCTACGCGGACTCTCCCCTGGTCCGCGTGGTCCCGGGGACTCCCCGCCTGAAGGACGTGGCCGGGAGCAGCTTCGC
>DASWIB010000127.1:0-4499 GCA_036397915.1 Thermoanaerobaculia bacterium
CGGGCGACGCTCCCGGCGGTCCCGGTAACGCAGCGAGAAGGAGAGGAAGGCGATGACGAAGGCGGCCGCGAGCGTCTCTCCCCGTCCGACGAGGCTCGTGACCGCCTCGACGTGAATCGGGTGCACCGCGAAGAAAAGCGCCGCTCCGAAGGAGATCGGCTCGGAAAACTCGAGCCGTCGGAGGAGCCGCGCGAAAAGGATGGTGACGAGAGCGTGAAGTGCCACGTTGACGGCGTGGAAGCCCACGGGCTCTCCGCCGTGCAGCCACCACTGCACCGCGTAGGAGACGAGGAGGATCGGACGGTAGCTGGTTCCGTGACCGCGCGGCCCGCCGAAGTAGGGAGTGGTGAAGATCTGCCCGATCGCGCCGGGCGCCCGGATGCGCGGATCGTCCCGGATGATCGCCTTGTCGTCGTAGGTGAAGTTGCCGGTGAGCCCGTTGGCGTAGCAGACGACGCAGGCGGCGAAGAGAAGGAGGACAGGAAGAAAGTGTCCAAGTACTCGTCGGTGGGGGACCTTGCGGTCCCCCACACCCCCTGCGACGGCTTGTCGCCTTTCGTGTCGCGAGCGGTTCGCTGCCATTCGGCGGCGAACTCTACTTTGGACGACCCTGGAGTCTCGGTGAGTGTTCGGGTATTCGTCGGCGGGGGACCTTACGGTCCCCCACACCCCCCGGGTGAGTGTCCCGATACTTGTCGGCGGGGGACCTTGCGGTCCCCCGCACCCCCTGGACTTGCTTCGTGTCCCGTGACTCGGCTATCGCGGTACGCTGACTCCCAGCTCTTTCATCAGATAGAGCAGGGCCTGTCGCGAGAGACCGAGCTCCCGCGCCGCGCGGCTGCGGTTGCCGCCGGAGCTCTCGAGCGCTTCCCGGACCAGCCGCCGGCGGTGCGCCGCGACCCGTGAGCGGTAGTCGCCGGAGGGGGCGGAGGGGCGAATTGCTCGACGCACGGATCCGGGGAGGAGGTCCGCCGACACGGCACCCCCCGGCTCGGCGAGCGCGGCCGCCTGGCAGACGGCGTTCTGCAGCTCCCGGACGTTTCCCGGCCAGCGGTGCGCGAGCAGGACTGCCTGCGCCTCCGGAGTGAGCCGGAGCGGCCCGCGTTCGAACTCTTTTGCGTAGCGACCGAGAAAGTGCCGCGCGAGCAGGAGCGCGTCGCGCCCTCGCTCGCGCAGTGCCGGCAGGGCGATGATCGCGACGTGGAGGCGGTAGTACAGGTCCTCCCGGAACCTTCCCGCCTCGACCTCTTTCGCGAGATCGCGGGAGGTCGCCGAGACGACCCGGACGTCGACGGCCCGCGACCGGTTTTCCCCCACTCGGCGGATCTCCCGTTCCTGAAGTGCCCGCAGGAGCTTCGCCTGGAGAGCGGAGTTCAAGTCCCCGATCTCGTCGAAGAAGATCGTTCCGCCGGTCGCCTCTTCGATCAGCCCGCGCCGGTCCCGCTCGGCTCCCGTGAAAGCGCCCCGCGCGTGTCCGAAGAGCTCGCTCTCGAGAAGCGCGGCCGGGATCGCCGGCACGTTGACGGAAACGAAAGGGCCCACGGCCCGCGCCGAAAGGGTGTGGACCGCGCGCGCGACCGCTTCTTTTCCACTCCCCGATTCGCCGAGCACGAGCACGGTGACGCTCTGCGGAGCGAAACGCGCGAGTCGGCGATACGGCTCCCGCATCGATGGATCCGCCGTGACGACCCCGACCTGCCGCCACCCCTCGGCGAAATCGGACGGCGCGCCGAGGCCGTCCGCCCGGTAGAGCAGTGTCTCGAGCACCAGGGCGATCGGTACCGAAACCTCGTCGCCGACCGGTGGAGCCAGGGCCAGCTCGAAGCGGGCGCTGCCGGCGTCGAGCGCGCGGCGGAGCACTTCCCCGCCGGACCCGAACGGCTCGCCGAGCCGCACGACGTCCCGGCCCTCTCCGTCGACGATCGACAGCCCGGAAAGGCCGAGCGCTCGGAGTGGCGCCTCCCTCTCCTCTCCCGACGCCGCGGCGGCGACCGCGTCTCTCAGCGCGCGGAGAATCTCCGGAGGCGGCCCCGATGACGGGTTCAAGGTTCGAAGTTCGAGGTTCGAGGCGCCGGGGCCGGGAACCGGGTCGAGCCCGCGCTATCCACGTACAAGGATTGTCTCGAGATCGCGGAAGAACCCGGAATACGACTTCGCGACGCAGCGCGGATTCTCGATCAGAGTTCCGCGCGCACGGAGCGAGAGGAGCGCGGCGGCCATCGCCATCCGATGGTCGTCGAATGTCGGCAGGCGCACGGTCGGGCCGACGGCGGCGAG
Organism: Thermoanaerobaculia bacterium; assembly: GCA_036397915.1. Classification (GTDB taxonomy): domain Bacteria; phylum Acidobacteriota; class Thermoanaerobaculia; order UBA5066; family Gp7-AA6; genus Gp7-AA6. The sequence goes on from DASWIB010000127.1 coordinate 2,278, forward strand.
CGGCCCGATGACAACCAGCTCGTCCTCTCTCGCGAAAGCGTTCGCCCCGGCGGCTTCGAGAAGGGTAACGAGCCCGCCGAGCCGGTCGCTCTCTTTCAGCCGAAGATGGGCCACGTCGCGAAACCGGCTCTCCCCTTCGGCATGCGCCGAAAGTGCGGCGAGCGCCGGCACGGCGTCGGGAAAATCCCGGGCGGAGACGGAGGTCGATTTCGTCCGGCGTCGATCGCCGCGGGCGTGAATCGAGCCGGCACGGCGCTCGATCTCAACCCCCATTGCCTCTACGGCCTCGACAGCGTGCGCGTCGGCGTCGCGCGAGGGGAACGAAAGTCCGGTCACGATCACATCGCCACCCGCGATCCCTGCGGCGGCGAAGAACGGAAGCGAGGACGACCAGTCACCGGGAACGTCGTAGGTACGCGGTGCGACGTCTCCTCTCGCGACCTGGATGGCGCCGTCGGGCCGGCGCCGGACCTCGTGCCCGAACGCCTCCAGCGCCTCGACGGTCGTGTCGACGTACGGCGCGGAAACGACCGGACCCTGGGGCCGGACCGAAAGACCGCCCTCGACCGCGACCGCGGCGAGAAGGAGCGCGGAGAGGAACTGGCTCGATCGCGAGGCGTCGACTGAGATCGTGCCCGAGCGGAGGGTTCCACCCGCGATTGCGAGCGGGAGAAACCCCTCCCGACCGACGCTCTCCACGAAGGCCCCTGCGGACCGGAGCGCGGCGACGAGCTCCGCCATGGGACGCTCGAGAAGGCGGTCCGAGCCCGTCAGGACGTAGCGGCCCGGAACGGCCGCCGCGATCGCGGCGAGAAAGCGTGCCGCCGTCCCCGAAGCGCCGGCGTCGAGGACGACTTCCCGGTCGCCACTTCTCCCGAGCGGGCCGCGGACGGACAGGCCGCCCATCGTCCGCTCGATCTCGGCGCCCATCGATTCGAGACAGCGGGCGAGCGCAAGGGTGTCGTCGGAGTCCAGGGGCCGCATCAACTCGACGGGCTGCCGACCGAGCGCTGCGAGCAGGAGGGCACGGTTGGTAGCGCTCTTCGAGGGAGGAGCGACGATGGCTCCGTGCACACCGCGAACCGGGGGGAAAGCCAGATAGTCGGTCACGTGAGGCCGGGAAACGGGAAACGGGAGACGGGAAACGTCAAGAAGGGCACCTCCCCGTTTTCCGTTTCCGTTTTCCGTTTCACGAACCGAGTTCGACGAGGTGAGTAGTTCCGTCGTCCAACACCTCCATCCACCTCCGCTCGTCCACGAACGCGGGCAGGATCTCCACCCGTCCGCCGTCCACTTCCTCGCTCCACGCCCGATGGAAGTGCCCGAGCAGGAGCACGTCGTAGCCTTCCCGGAACCGACGAGCCGCGAACGCGCGGATCATCTCGACCGGCAATCGGGTCTTGTGCTTGAAGTTCGATCGGTACAGCCGCGCCTCGACTTTCCACACGAACCGATTTGCCGCCTTCCGGGGGAGCAAATCGATCGCCGCGCGCGAGATCGGGTTCTTCGAGATGGAGCGCCAGAGCCGGTACGGGCGGTCCTCCTCGTTCAGCAGGTCGCCGTGGGTCAGGAGAAACCGCCGTCCCCCCGCGACGAACGACTCCTCGTCGCAGACCAGCCGGAACCGCGATTCGACGTATGAGCCGCGCAGGAAGAAGTCGCGGTTGCCTTCCACGTAGGTCACCGGGACGCCGGCATCGCGCAGGCGGTCGACTGCCTCCAGGAAGCGCGCGATGGCCGGCGTCTCGAACTTCGGATGGGCGATGAAGAAGTGGAAGATGTCGCCGAGGAGAGAAACGGCCGTCGCCCCCCGCCGCCGTGCCTCGTCGAGGGCCGCCAGAAAGGGGCCCTCGTCGTCCGGCCGGCGACCGACGTGACAATCGGCGAAAACGGCCCTCATCGGCCGGAAAGATAGCCCAAAGGGGGGTTTTCGCCGCTGGAACCCCCGAGGCGGGATTTTTCCTGGTCCCCCGAGGGTATTCTGCTGTGTCGTTCAAGCCGCGGACTTATCGGGGGACACATGCTTCGCCGCCTCTCACGGATCTGGATCGCCGCTTTCTTCGCGCTGCTCACGAGCCCGTCCGCCCGGGCGCTCGGTCCCGTGTCGGCCGACGAGGCCCCGAAAGCCGACGCGAAGCTCCTTCGCGCGCTCGCCGAAGGCGCCGAGGAAGTTCGCATCATCGTCGGTGTGCGCGACGGAACCCCGTCGGCCCGCGCCCTCC
>DASWIB010000128.1:0-22864 GCA_036397915.1 Thermoanaerobaculia bacterium
GCACCGCCGCCTCGGCGCCGGGCTCGTCCTTGACGCGGTAGATCTCGTTCACGAGCTCGAAGAGCGCGGCGATGGGGGTGTGGAACTGGAAACGCCGCTCGACGTCGTCGGTCACCCTCGCGATCGTGCGGTGGGCGGCGCGCACGAGCTCGCCCTCCCCCGGAGCGCCCGTGGCCCCGCGCTCCGCCACCTCGAGACCGAGGCGCCAGAGGCGGTCGAGGAGGCGCCAGGTGCCGTCGATCCCCGTGTCGTGCCACTCCTTGTCCTGCTCGGCCGGGCCCATGTAGAGGATGTAGAGCCTGACCGCGTCCGCCCCGTAGCGCTCGACCATCGCGTCCGGGGAGACGACGTTCCCCTTCGACTTGGACATCTTCGCGCCGAGGTAATGGATCATCCCCTGGTTGAAGAGGCGTAGGAACGGCTCACGGAAGCCGATGAGGTCGAGGTCGTTCAGCACCTTCGTGAAGAAGCGCGCGTAGAGCAGATGGAGGATCGCGTGCTCGATCCCGCCGACGTACTGATTGACGGGCATCCAGCGCGCGGCTCGCTCGGAGTCGACCATCTGCGCTTCGTCACGCGGGTTCAAGAAGCGCAGGTAGTACCAGGAGGAGTCGACGAACGTGTCCATCGTGTCGGTCTCACGCCGGGCCCGACCTCGGCACCTCGGACATTCGGTCTCGACGAATTCTCTCGACTTCTCGAGCGGGTTCCCCTCCGCCCCCTGAAACTCGACGTCTTCCGGCAACAGGACCGGCAGGTCTTCGTCGGGCACGGGCACGACGCCGCACTTGCCGCAGTGGATCGCGGGAATCGGCGTGCCCCAGTAGCGCTGTCGCGAAATCAACCAGTCTCGGAGCCGGTAGCCGACCTTGCCCTTCCCCAGACCTTTCCCCTCGATCCAATCCACCGCGACGCGAATCGCCTCGGGGCCGCAGAGCGTGCCGTCCCAGTCGCCCGAGTTGTAGAGGAACCCGACGTGTGGAACCGCCGCGGTCATCGCGCCGGGGTCGAGCTCCCCCTCCTCGGTTCGGTAAACGGGGCGGATCGGCAGCCGGAAGCGCCGCGCGAACTCGAAGTCTCGCTGGTCGTGCGCCGGCACGCCCATGATGGCGCCGGTCCCGTATTCTGGCAGCACGAAGTTCGCCAGCCACACCGGGATCGGGTGTCCGGTCGCGGGATTCAACGCGACGAAGCCGGTGTCGAGCCCCTCCTTGGCGGCGCCCTCGGCTTCCCGATCGAGACGGGACTCCCTCCTCACCTTCTCGACGAATTCCTCGATCGCGGTGAGTTGCTCAGAGCGCGCGGCGAGCTTCGCGACCGCCGGATGCTCCGGAGCCAGAGCGAGAAACGTCGCCCCGAACAGCGTGTCGGGGCGCGTCGTGAACACGGGGATCGGCTCGGGAAGCGCGTCGACGCGGAAGAAGATCTCCGCACCCTCCGATCGACCGATCCAGTTGCGCTGCATCGTCTTCACGCGCTCGGGCCACTCCGTCAGCCCGTCGAGACCGGCAATGAGTCTCTTGGCGTAGTCCGTCACGCGGAAGAACCATTGCGTCAGATCCCGAATCTCGACCGGATCGTCGGACCGTTCGCAGCGGCCGTTGACCACCTGCTCGTTCGCCAGCACCGTGCGGCAGCCCGGACACCAGTTGACCGGCGCGGTCTTTCGGTATGCGAGACCGCGCTCCCACATCCGCAGGAAGAGCCACTGGTTCCAGCGGTAGTAGGAAGGGTCGCAGGAGGCGAGCTCCTTCGACCAGTCGTAGAGCAGCCCGAGCGAGCACAGCTGCTCCTTCATCCGGGCGATGTTGGCGAGCGTGTACGCGCGCGGGTGGACGCCGCTCTGGATCGCCGCGTTCTCCGCCGGGAGCCCGAACGCGTCCCATCCCATCGGGTTCAATGCCTTGCGGCCGGCCATCCGCTCGCGGCGGTACAACGCGTCGCCGAGGATGTAGTTGCGGCCGTGACCGACGTGAAGGCGGCTCGCCGACGGGTACGGGTACATGTTCAGCATGTAGAACTCGTTCCCGGGAACGGAGGTGTCCACGTGGGCGACGCGGCTCTCCGACCAGCGGCGCTGCCACTTCTGCTCGATCGAGCCCGGATCGTAGCGCTCGGTCATTCCCGGATCGTAAAACGTAAAACGGGAAACGGGAAACGAAAGGGGCCTGTCAAGGAAAGTGTCCGAGTATTTGTCGGCGGGGGACCTTGCGGTCCCCCACACCCCCTGGCCGCTTTCCGGTTCGCGTTGACCTTCTTTACGGCTCCGCGGCTCGGAGCAGAAGGCGCGCCGCACCGGCGGCAATACGTCGATACCGAAGCTCCCCGGAAAACGCGACCGGCGTCACCTTGAGCCCCCGCGGCCTCGCGTAGGCTCGGCGGCCGAACGGAAGGTAGCGCGCGTCCACACCGTTGACCGAAGCACTCGGGTCGGAGAACACGAACCCTCGGTCTGGATAGTGGACCTCGATCCAGCGGTGATAGGCGCCGCCGATCGCGGCGTCGTACCCCGGCGATCCGGGCTCGCTCTTCAAGACGCCCTGCACCGTTCGCGCGGGAATGCCGACGCGGCGCAGCAGGTCCACGGCGAGCTCCGAGAGACCGATGCAGTTCGCGCGACGCTCGGCAAAGACGGCGGAAGGTTCCTGGCGGCGGACGCCGTCCGGGTCGTAGCGGACGAGGGCGGCCAGGCCGATCAAGACCCGCGCGACTGCGTCCGTCTGGGTCGTCGCCCCCCGGGCGAGCCGCTCGGCGAACGCGTCGCGCTCGGGCACCGCCGCCAGCGCTCGATCGCGCGGGCGACCCGTCGGAAAGGGAGCGACGCTCTCGAGAGGCGAGTCGCTCACCCGCACGGAGAGCTCGATCGATCCGCCGGAACCCGGTGAAACGGCGAGCGAGTAACCGTCGTTGTCGTATTGCTCGAAGAGACGGGCGGCCGTCTCGCCTTCGCCGCGGTAGCTCGCGACCTGCTCCCCCGCTCCCGCAGAGGAAACGAGCCCCGCCGCCGTGAGGAGGACCGCGAGCCGGCGGATCACGAGCCGGAGCGGACCCCCCCGCCCGCGCGTCCGGACTTCAGTACCCCGTCCAGGATGCCGTTGATGAACTGCGAGGAGCGCGGCGTCGAGAAGCGCTTCGCGATCTCGAGCGCCTCGTCGATGACGACCGGGCGGGGCGTGTCCGGCTCGTACAGGAGCTCGAACAATGCCATACGGAGGATGTTGCGGTCCACGATCGGCATCCGCATCAAGCGCCAGTGGTCGGCCTGCCGCGAAATGATCGCATCGAGCGACTCCCGATGCTCGAGAGTGCCCGAGACGAGCCGTTTGGTGAAATCGCGGATCCCCTCGGAACCCTTCTTGAGGTCTTCGGAGCGCTGGAACATGTCATCCGGCGTCGTTCCGGCGACGTCGTGCTCGAAGAGCATCTGAAGGGCGAGCTCGCGTGCCTTCCGCCGGGCGCCCACGCTACTTCTTCCGCAGTCGGCGGCGCAGGTTTCCCATCTCGATCGCCGCCTCGGCGGCTTCGGCGCCTTTCGAGGCGCGGCTTCTCGCCTGCTCCATCGTGTCGCACGTCAGCAGCCCGAACCCGATCGGCACGCCGGTCTCGGCGGACAGCACCGCGAGAGCGCCTGCGACGGCGTGGCCGAGCACTTCATGATGATTCGTCTCTCCTCGAACGATCGCCCCCACCACGACGAGGGCATCCGGTTTCTCCCGGTCGATGACGACTCGGGCGGCCGCGGGCAGCTCGAACGCGCCGGGCACGCGAACGAGCAGCGTGTCTTCGGCTCGCGCGCCGTTGCGCTCGACCGTCTCGAGCGCCGAGGCGAGAAGCGCATCGGTGACCGTGGGGTTCCATCGGGCGCAGAGGACGGCGAGCTTCAGGCCGCGCGCGTCGAGACTCCCCGACTGCTCGCGGGTGGCAAACGACGGGACGACGCGACGGACGACTCGATTGCTCAAGGACCGGCCCTCTTCGAGAGGCAGAGGATTCTAACTCGCCGCGTCCGGTTCGGAGAAGAGCCGCTCGAGACGCGGGTCGTCGCCGAAGGCTCTCGCGTAGCGCGCGACGAACTCGTCGGCTCCGTAGCGGTGGGGCTGAGGACCGAGCGTCTCGAGCACGATCGAGGCGGCGACGCTGCCGATGCGCCCGGCGATTTCCCAGGGGACGCCGATCCGGATGCCCCGCAGAAGGCCGGCGCGGTAGGCGTCCCCGACTCCCGTCGGATCGACGGCCGGCCGCTCGAGGTGAGCGGCGGGGACGTCATGGAGTTCCCGACCGCGTGGCCCCGCCACCGAGATCGTCGAGCCGTCTGCGCCGTGCGTGACCACGAGGACGGGCACCCGCGTCTCGAGCTCTTCGCCCGAGAGGCCCGTCTTCTGACGGAGGATCCCGAACTCGTACTCGTTGACGATGAGCAGAAACGCACCTTCGACTCCCGTGAGAAGGTCTTCGCCGGAGAGCCGGGCGACCTGCTGGCTGGGATCGTAGAGGAACGGGATCCCGAGCTCGCGGCACTCCGACGAGTATCGAGCCATCGCGTCCGGGTCGTTCGGAGAGATTACCGCGACCGCGATGTCGTCCGGCGCCGCTTCGCGCAGCGAAAGGTCTCGCGCCCGCGCCATGGCGCCGGTGTAGAAGGAGGCGAGCTGGTTCTGGTCGCGGTCGGTGGAAACGAAGAACGACGCGGTGAACACGTCCGGGTGGAGAACGAGGAGAGAGACGTCGACCCCTTCCTGCGCGAGCCAGTCGCGGTACTCCGCGGCATCGCGGCCGGCCGTCGCGACGAGCAACGGCCGTTCACCGAGCAGCGCGAGACCGTACGCGATATTCGGGCCGCAGCCACCCGTCACTTTCCGCATCTCGTCGACGAGAAAAGAGACCGAGAGGCGATCCACCCGGTCCGGGATCAGGTGCTCCACGAAGCGGCCCGGGAACCGCATGAGATAGTCGAACGCGACCGATCCCGTCACGACGATGCGTCCGGTGTCCGGCAGCGGCAGCGGTGTGGAATCCCTCGCGCTCATGGGTATGGAATCCCTCGGGTTCACACTGTCGGCTCACGGCTCGCGAAGTACTTCCCGACCAGAGGCTCGAGCCGCGAGAGCGTCTCGGGAGGAATCGCGTCTCGGTCGGTCAGGATCGCGAACTGGAGCGCCCGCCGGCACGAGCAATCACGGTCCGGCGCGACGCGCGCCACGGCTTCCCGCATCGTCCGGCGCGCCGCGGCCGCGTTCTCTCCGAGGATGGCGACGACGGTCTCGACGGAGACTGCCTCCCGTAACTCGCGCCACGCATCCCAGTCGGTCACCAGCGCGAGCGTCGCGTAGCAGATTTCCGCCTCCCGGGCGAGCTTCGCCTCCGTCAGGTTGGTCATGCCGATGACGTCGGCGCCCCACGAACGATAAAGACGCGACTCGGCGCGGGTCGAGAACTGCGGCCCTTCCATGCACACGTATGTCCCGCCGCGCCGCGCCGAAAGCCCCGCCGCCGATGCCCCCTGCTCGAGCGCGCCGGCGAGGGCGGGACAAACCGGATCGGAGAACGAGACGTGAACGACGAGGTCGTGGGCGAAGAACGTGTCCGGGCGATGCCGGGTACGGTCGATGAACTGGTCGGGGATCACGGCCTGCTGCGGCACGTGCTCCTCCTTCAAGCTCCCGACGGCGGAAGCGGAAAGCAGCGCGTCGCAGCCGAGTATCTTGAAGCCCCACACGTTCGCACGGTAATTGATCTCCGTTGGCGGGATCCGGTGACCGCGTCCATGCCGCGAGAGGAAGGCGACCGGGACTCCCGAGAGCGTCCCCGTGAAGTAGGAGTCGGACGGCGATCCGAAGGGAGTATCGACGGCCTCCTCGGAGAGCCCCTCGATCGCGGACAGATCGTAAACACCGCTTCCGCCGACGAGCCCGACGAGCCCTCTCAGACCGGTGCCTCCTCGACCGTCGCACGATGCTCTTCGACGGCCTCGACGACGCTTTCGGCGAGCGCGAGGGCGTCGCGCCCGTCCTCTCCCGAGACGATCGGACGGCCGCCCTCTACGACCGCCCGCCGAAAGTCCGCGAGCTCCCGTGCGAGGGGCTCCTCGCGAGAGACCGGCACCGGCACCGGGACGATCTCCGCGTGACCGGATCCCCGCGCGAGGCGATAGGCGGAAACGCTCTGCGCCTGCATGTCGACGGACACGTAGATCGAGGGCGCGAACACGCGGCACTTGCGCACCTTCTCCGCCGAGACGCGCGAGGCCGTCAGGTTCGCGACGCAGCCGCCTTCGAATGCCAGCCGCGCATTCGCGATGTCGAGCTTTCCGGTCAGGACGGCGACGCCCGCCGCACGGATCTCCCGCACCGGTCGGCCGACGAGCGTCGAAACGATCTGCAGGTCGTGGATCATGAGGTCGAGGACCACGTCCACGTCGAGGCTTCGCGCGGTGAAAACGCCGAGCCGGTGCACTTCGACGAACCGCGGAGACTCGGAGAGCCGAAGCGCCGCCTCGATCGCGGGGTTGTAGCGTTCGACGTGCCCCACCTGGAGCACGCGGGCCGCCCGCCGCGCGCGCCCGAGGAGGTTATCGGCTTCCGCGACGGTCGCTGCAATCGGCTTCTCGACGAGCACATGGAGCCCGCGATCCAGAAAGAATCCCGCGATTTCGGCGTGCGTGACCGTCGGCGTCGCGACGATCACGGCCTCGGCTTCGGCGGCGACCGCCTCGAGGTCGGGCAGGATGGGCAGAGAGAACTCGCGCGCGATCTCCGCCGCGCGGCCCGGATGATGGTCACAGATGCCGACCACGCGGACTCCGGCGAGCGACGCCGCGACCCGCGCATGATGGCGGCCCAGGTGGCCGACGCCGATGACGGCGAGACGGACTTCTCTCATTCCCCTTCAGTCATCCCGAGACCGAACGGCTTTTCATCATCCCGAGGCCGAAGGCCGAGGGATCTCGGCTCGACCAGCGGGATCCTTCGCCGTCTCACGACGGCTCAGAGAGATTCCTCGTCGGCTCACGCCGCATCGGGATGACCGCGAGCGAGAGCTCGCGGTCACTTGTGGAATCCCCGCTTGGTCTCCCGGATGAACCGCACCAGCTCCTCGACCGCCGGCTCGCCCGCGATCTCGCGCTCGATCCTCTCGATCGCCTGCGTCGTATTCAACCTCGACTTCACCAGCAGGCGATATGCCTTCTGGAGCGCCTCGATCGTCTCGTCCGGGAAACTCAAGCGCTTCAGGCCGATGGTGTTGATCCCGTACGTCTTCGCGTCCACCCCGTCCGTCTTGCAGAACGGAAGGACATCCTGCCGACATTGCGCGAACGCTCCGACGAATGCGAAACGGCCCACGCGGACGAACTGATGCACCGCGGCGAAAGCGCTCAAGATCGCCCGGTCGCCCACCTCGACGTGCCCGGCGAGCGACGCGCAGTTCGCAAACACGGTTCCCGAGCCCACGCGGCAGTCGTGAGCGATGTGCGCGTACGCCATGACGTAGTTTTCGTCGCCGATGGTCGTCTCGCCGCGACCCGTGGCGGTGCCGCGGTGCACCGTCGCGAACTCCCGGAAGACGTTGCGGCTTCCGACGACGAGAAGGGTGCGCTCGCCGCGGTACCTCAGGTCCTGCGGCTCGAATCCGAGCACGGCGTGCGGGAAGATCCGGTTGTCCTCGCCGAACGTCGCCGGGCCCTCGATTTGCGCGTGGGCTCCGACGGACGTCCCGCGGCCGAGCTCGACGCCGTCCCCGACGACCGCATAGGGGTCGATCCGCACCCCCTCCCCGAGGCGCGCCCCGGGCGAGACGACCGCGGTCGCGTGGACCTCGACGCTCACGGCCGCTCGACGAAGCTCGAGAGCAGCTCCGCCTCGGCGCAGAGCGCGCCGGCGACCTTCGCGGTCGCGCGGCACCTCGAGATGCGGCTCTTGATCGAGAGCATCTCGACCTCGATCACGAGCTGGTCTCCGGGAATCACCGGCCGGCGGAACTTGCATCGATCGATCCCGGTCAGGAAGATCATCTTCCGCTCGCGGTCCGGAATGCTCGCGAGGAGTCCCACCCCGCCGACCTGCGCCATCGCTTCGATCACGAGGACTCCGGGCATCACCGGGTTGCCGGGGAAGTGTCCCTGAAAGAACTCTTCGTTGTACGTGACGTTCTTGATCCCGACGACACGCTTGCCCGTCTCGATCTCGAGGATCCGATCGACGAGCAGGAACGGATACCGGTGCGGGAGGATCTTCAGGATCTCGCTGATTCCGATCTCCAGGGCGGACCTCCTTTCTCGATCTCCGCGAGCCTCCGCTCGATCTCCTCGAGCCGGCGCGCGAGCTCCGGCAGGCGCGCGATCAGAGCCGAGCGCCGGAGAAATTCCCGGTGGGGCGCCGCGGGCATTCCCGAAACGACGGCCCCGGGAGCGACCGATCCGGTGACTCCCGCCTGGCCCGTCGCGATCGCGCCCTTGCCCACGGTGACGTGATCGTTCACGCCGACCTGGCCGGCGAGCGTCGCCCGATCCTCGACGCGCGCCGATCCCGCAATCCCGACCTGACCGCACAGGATCGCGTCCTCGCCGACGACCACGTTGTGGCCGACCTGAACGAGGTTGTCGATCTTCGTGCCGCGGCCGATCCGCGTCTCGCCGAGCGATGCCCGGTCGATGGCGGAGTTCGCTCCGATCTCGACGTCGTCGCCGATCCGCACGATGCCGACCTGGGGGATCTTGCGATGCGCCTTTCCGTCCCAGACATATCCGAACCCGTCCGATCCGACGACGACCCCCGCGTGAAGTACGCAGCGCGAGCCGACGACGCAATCCTCCCGCACGACGACGTTGGGGTGGAGGAGACAATCGTCGCCAATCTCGGCCCCCTCCCCCACGAACGACCCTTCCGAGATCCGCGTGCGATCACCGATCCGGGCGCCCGCCGCGACCGTGGCGCCCGGTGCAACCGACGCGCCCCTCCCGATCCGCGCGGTCGGATGGACGCGTGACCCGCGCGCGGCGCCTGGGCGGTGCCTGGCCGCCGGCAACCGGAGCTCCAGCCACCGGGCGAGCGCGAGGGCCGGCGAGTCGACGACGACTGCCGGCTTGCCCGCCGCCACTTCGGTGGAGGCAGTGAGGACGGCTCCCGCGCGGCTCGATCTCGCCTTGGCACCGCGGCGCTCGCCGGCGACCCACGAGAGGTCCTCGGGGCCCGCCTCGTCCAGCGATCGGACGCCCGAAAGTCGCAGCCCCGGATCGCCGACGACGCGTCCGCCGACGGCAGCCGCCACCTCCGCCAGCGTGAAAGAGCGCGGACGCGAAGAACGGTCCCGCGCCCGAGATGCCGGGCGTCTGCGCGTTTTCTCTCGGGATGGCACCCGGGACCGGATAGTACCTAAAGCGAAGGAGCCCCGCCTCGGGGGGCCTCCTTCGTGTCCCTTGTCCCGCGTCCCGGGTCCCGGCTCAGGATGGCTTCTTGGTGGGCGTGGCTGCCGGAGCCGCCGGGGGCGGCGCGGGCGCTGAACCCTTCGCCGCGGCCGCCGGAGGAACCGCTATGGTGGTGTTGAATCTCTTCAGAACGTCGTCGGTGATGTCGGCGGTGTCGTCCGCGAACACCAGGCCGGACTGGAACTTGTTGAAGATCAGCGTGTATCCGCGCTCCTTGCCGAGCTGCGAGATGATCGGAAAGACACGGCGCTCGAGGTCGGCGAGCTCCTTCTTCTGCGCCTGATCGAGATCGCGGCTCGCCTTCTCCTGGAAGCTCTTGAAGTCGATCGCCTTCTCCTGGTACTGCTTCTGGAGCTGCTCGCGCTTGTCGTCGGTCAGAGACTGCCCCTGATTGGCGAGCTTCTGTTCGAGATCACGCAGCTCCTTCTGCAGCCGGTCGGCCTCCGCCTTCTTGTCGTCGCTGACCTTCTTGACGCGGCCGAAGGCTTCCTTGCCGAGGGCTGAATCCCGCACCAGGCGCTCCACGTCGATCACCGCGACGCGAACGTTCGCCGAAGCCGGCGCGCTCGAGGGCGCCGATTGGGCGGCCGCGACCGCGGCGAGCGAAGCCGCGAGGACGGTCGAAATAGCTCGTTTCATTCGAAGACTCCTTCTGGGGAAACGGGGAATACTAGCAATTTCATCGTCAGCACAACAGTCCGCCGGAAGAGGGCATTTCCCGGCTACGAGGTGAGGGATTATGGGAGTATTCGAGTAATTTCTTGTCGGGGGACCCTGCGGTCACCCCACACCAATAAGAGTGTCCTCTGCTTGTCGGTGGGGAACGCGGTCCCCTACACCCCAGGAGCAAAGGGTTGCGGGTCAGAGATCAGGGTCCCGGACCGGGGCTCCCGGGCACTTCCCGGATACCGGAGGCCCGGTCCGTGACCTGTGTTCCTGACCCCTCCTCCCCACGCTCTCGGCTAGAAGGTCCGTCCGATCGAAAAGTCGAATCCCGACCGGCGTTCCTTCAACCGATTGATCGGGAAGCCGAACTGGTCGATCGGCGTCTTCGGATCGAGATTGAAGGAGTAGATGAAGCGCAGCGGCGCCTGGAAGATCGGCAGGAAGATCCGTAGCTCCGCCCCGACCGAGCTGCGCACCCGCGTCAGGTCGATGCCCTGGCTCTCGTGATACGTGTTGCCGACATCGACGAAGGCGAGCATCTTCGCCGGGCCGAGCGACGCGAACACGTACTCGACGTTGAAGATGAAGTATCGGTCGCCGCCGAGGATCCGGCCCACCTCGTCCGTGAAGATCTGATCGTTGTCTCCGAGCGGCAGGACGGAACCGGTGCGGAAGCCGCGCAGGCTCGACTCGCCACCGAGTTGGAAGCGCTCGAAGATCGGGACATCGCCGCCGGAGAAAGGCCCGACGTATCCCCCTTCCAGGTTCAGGCCGAGGTATGCGTGGCGCGGGAAGCGGAGCGGGACGTAGAGGGATCCTCCCACAAGCGGTTTCACGAAGTCCTGGTTTCCGCCGAGGACGCTTCCGGCCACTTGCGTGGTCAGGTAGAGCCGGTAGCCGCGGTTCGGGTCGAACGGATCGTTGCGGCTGTCGAATCGGTAGCCGGGCGTGAGCGAAGACGTCTTGCCCGTCACCTCGGTGAACTTCTCCGGGGGCGCGGGTTGCCCGGGAGGCACCTGCGCACCCCGCACCGGGAAGTTCGCCTTCACGTCTTCGTACGAGTAGAGAACCGACCAGCTGTCGAAGAGGCTGATCCCCTTCCCATAGAACGTCGTCCCCCCCTGCCGCTTCTCGTCGATGTTCAGGTACTCGACGTTTCGTCGGAAGAGCGAGATTCCGACGGTCTGGTTGCGATCCATGAACCACGGAACGGTGTAGGAGAGGTCGTAATAGTTGGAGATCCTCCCGATCTGGGCCCCCGCGCCGATGATTTCCCCGCGCCCGAGGAAGTTGCGGGTCTGGAAGGAGAACTGACCGAAGAAGCCGTCGAGAGCCGAATACCCGGCGCCGAACTGGATCTCGTTCCTGCTCGCCTCCGTCCCCTTGATGACGAGGTCGACCTTCTTCTCGGCGGGCCGGACGGAGAATTCCGGCTCTTCGGAGATCTTGAAGTAGCCGAGCTGCTGGAGCTTCAGGAGGCTCTTCTTGATCACCTCCATGTTCATGACGTCGCCTTCATCCAAGGCGAACTCGCGCCGGATCACTTTGTCGCGGGTGGTCGTGTTTCCCTTCACCTCCAGCCGGCCGAGGTAGAACTTCTCGCCCTCGTAGATCTTCACCTCGACGTCGACCCGGTGGTCGCCGACCTCGTGATACGTCGGGTCGGCGTACCAGTAGATGAAGCCGCGCGACTTGTAGCGCGCCTCGATCCTCTGGAGCGCCTCGACGAGCCTCTCGCGGTTCAGGACCGAGCCGGGCGGGAGCTCGTAGAACTCTTTGAGGATTTGCGACGAGGGCAGAACCGTCGGCTCCGGCGGATCGGCCGGCTCGCCGTTCTGATTGACCCGCACGACCCGGATCTCACCCGCATAGAAGCGCTCCCCTTCGACCACCGGGATCGTGATCCGGGCTCGCCTCTTGATCCGCTTCGGCTTGGCCTTCGGATTCTTGACGAAGATGTCGATCTTCGGATCCTTGACGACGATGTCCTTGTAGCCTCTCGACTGGTAGAGCGCTTTGACGTTCTCGATGTCCTCTTCGTAGTTCGCCTGGCTGTACGTCGTCTTGTCCGACAGGAGCCTCCACCACGAGTTGACTTTGGTCTTCTTCATCACCATCCGGAGCCGGCGGTTGGAAATGACCGTGTTGCCCTCGAACTCGATCGAAGCGATCTTGACTTTCTCCCCTTCGTCGATGGCGAAGACGACCTTCTTCTCCGTCTTCGAGACGTCGTCGATCCGGTAACCCACCGTCGCGCTGCGGTAACCCTTCTCGACGTACAGGTCGGCAATCACCGAACGCGACTTCGCGATCTCGCGAAGCGACAGCGGAGCGCCCGCGCGGATCTCGACCTTCTCTTCCTTGAGCTTGTCTTTGATCTCGGACGTCGAGAGCTTCTTGTTCCCGGAGAACTCGATCGCGGTGATCGTGGGCCGCTCCTCGATCGTGACGACCAGCGTCACGCCCGACGGCTCCCGCTCCGCCTCGACCGAGACGTTCTCGAGGAGGCCGACGTCCCAGAGCGCCTGGAAGTTGGCGCGAATCTTTTCCGGGTCGTAGGGGTCGCCGACCTTTACACCGAGATAGTGCGAGATCGTTTCCGGCGAGACCGTCTGGTACCCGACGACCCGGATGCCGACGATCCGCTCGGAGGGCGCAGCCGGCGGCAGCTGCGCCGGGGCCGGCGGCTCGGCCGGTTGTTCCGGCGTAGGGGCGGGAGTCGGCGAGGGAACCGGCGGGATGATCACGGGAACCGGGGTCGCCCCGGCGGGCAGTGGCGGCGGCGGGGGCTGAACAGGGGGAGTCCTCGCGGCAGGAGGTGCCTGGCCGGCGAGCGGCGAACCGATCAGAAGGAGCGCCAGGAAGAAAAGGGCGAGCGGCCTGCCGGCTCGCGCCGAGGCGTGGCTGACGTCGCGAGCCAGGGTGTTACTCCGCTGCCGCAAACGCAATCCGTATCCTTTCCGAGAGACGGATTATTCCCGAAGTGACCGGGCAGCGGTCATCCTGAGCGAAGCGAAGGATCTCTTGCGTTGAGCCGAGGGATTCCTCGTCGCTTCGCTCCTCGGAATGACAGGCTGACCGAGAGCTACTCGGTGGCGATCGGCTCGCTCTCGCGGGCCAGGACGCGGAGCCCTTCGGGTCCGACGCGCACATCGATCGCCTCGACCCGCTCGTCCCGGCTCTGGATCAACAGCTCCGAGACCGGGTCTTCGATGTGCTTCTGGATCGCGCGCCGCAGTGGCCGGGCGCCCATGTTCGGATCGTCGCCGCTCTGCAGGAGAAGCCATTCGATGGCGGCGTCGTCCACATCGAGAGTGGCCCCCTTCGGAGCGAGCGTGGTGTTGACGTCGTCAATCAGAAGACGGCAGATTCTGGTGAGCTCCTCGCGACCGAGTGGGTGGAAGACGATCGTCTCGTCGATGCGATTGATGAACTCGGGGGAGAAGTCACGCTTCAGCTCTTTCAAGACCAGATCCTCGATCTCGCGCATGTTCTGCCGTTCCGGAGTTCCACCGAAACCGAGCCGGGTGCGGCTCACGAGGTGCTTCGTCCCGATGTTGGACGTCATGATGATGAGGGTGTTCTTGAAGTCGACGAGGTTGCCGTAGGCATCGGTCAGGATGCCGTCCTCCAGAATCTGGAGCAGGAGGTTCGCGATGTCCGGATGCGCTTTCTCGATCTCGTCGAAGAGGATGACGCTGTAAGGATTGCGGCGGATTCTTTCGGTGAGCTGCCCGCCCTCTTCGTGCCCGACGTAGCCCGGAGGCGAACCGATCAGCTTCGAGACCGCGTGCTTCTCCATGTACTCCGACATGTCGAAGCGGACGAGCGACTTCGTGTTCTCGAAGAGGAACTCCGCGAGCCGCCGAGCGACCTCCGTCTTCCCGACGCCCGACGGCCCGAGGAAGATGAACGACCCCATCGGCCGGTTCGGGTTGTTCACGCCGAGTCTCGAGCGGCGGATCGCCTTGGAGACGCCGACGATCGCCGCCTCCTGCCCCACGATGCGGCGGCGGAGCGCGTCTTCCATGTGGAGGAGCTTCTCCGCCTCCTCCATCTCGAGTGAGGCGACCGGAATCCCTGTCCACGAGGAAATGATCTCTTCGATGTCCCGACGCGTGACCTCCTGCGTGGCCTCTGTCCGCTCGGCGGTCTGCGCCTTCGTCCGCTCGATCTCCTCTTTCAGCTCGATCTCGCGCTCTCGCAGAAAGACGGCCTTTTCGAAATCCTTGTCCGAGATTGCCTTCTTCATTTCCTTGACGATCTGCCGTGTCTCGATTTCGAGCTTGCGCAGGTTCTGCGTGTCCGCCACCCTCTTCAACTTCACCTTGGCACCGGCTTCGTCCAGGATGTCGATCGCCTTGTCCGGGAAGAAGCGGTCGGTGATGTAGCGGTTCGACTGGTAGACAGCGGTCTTGATCGCCTCGGCGGAGTAGCGGACCTTGTGGAACTGCTCGTACCGGTCCTTGACGCCTTCGAGGATCTCGAACGTCTCGTGTTCTGACGGCGCGGTGACGTGGATCGCCTGGAAGCGCCGCAGGAGGCTTCGGTCCTTCTCGATGTACTTCCGGTACTCCTTCAGCGTCGTCGCGCCGATGCACGAGACCTCGCCCCGCGAAAGAGCGGGCTTCAGGATGTTCGCCGCGTCGAGCGAGCCCTCCGCCGATCCGGCGCCGATCAGCGAGTGGATTTCGTCGATGAAGATGATCAGGTCCGGGTTCTCGCGGAGCTCCCGGATGATCCCCTTCAGTCTTTCCTCGAACTGTCCGCGGTACTTCGTGCCCGCGACGATGAGTGAGAGATCGAGGGCGAGAATCTTCTTCGCGGAAAGGAACATGGGGACGGCGCCCTCGACGATGCGGGTGGCGAGGCCCTCGACGATCGCCGTCTTGCCGACCCCCGGCTCTCCGAGGAGGATCGGGTTGTTCTTCGTGCGCCGCGACAGGATCTGAATGATCCGCTCGACCTCCTTCTCGCGGCCGATCAGCGGATCGAAGGTCCCCGAAGCGGCGAGCTGCGTCAGGTCGCGACTGTACTCCGCGAGGAATGGAAGCTCCTTCTTCTGCTTCGAGACCTCGCGCTCCTTGATGAGAGAGATCGTCTCCTCGCGGACACCGTAGAGGTTGAAGCCGCGCGCGGTCAGAAGGCGTCCCGCGACGCACCCGTCCACGCGCAGGAGACCGATGAGCAAGTGCTCCGTCCCGACGTAGGGATGCATCATCGACTCTGCCTCGTGAGAGGCGTAGGCGAGGATCTTCTTGGACTCTTCGGAGAGCGGAAGCTCCGCAGTCGATGAGATCCGCTCGACGAAGATTCGATCGCCCTCGATTTCCCGGCGGACCTCCTCCGGCTTGACGTTGAACCGGGCGAAGATCTCCTTGATGATCTCCTCGCCCTCGCGCAGGATGCCGAGCAGGAGGTGCTCGGATTCGATCACTTTCGATCCGAGCTTCGAAGCCTCGTAGCGCGCGAAGAAGAGAGCGCGCCTTGCCTTCTCGTTGTACTTCTCAAACATCTGCGAGGCTCAGGAGGACGGCGGCGCAGATTTCGGACAGTTCCATGGCTAATGGGGCAAACCGGTCGCGGGGAGAATTCCGTCCCGGGACATCAGGAAAATCTTATCACAGCGCTTCGCGAGATCCGGGTTATGAGTGACGAGAATGGTCGTCATCCCGCGCTCGCGATGAAGCTCGGCGAGCAAATCGAAGACGACGCGCGCGGACTCCGAATCGAGGTTCCCGGTCGGTTCGTCCGCGAGGAGAAGTCGCGGGCCGCGAGCGAGCGCCCGCGCGATCGCGACGCGCTGTTGCTCTCCTCCGGAGAGCGAGCGAGAGAGGTGCGACCGGCGTTCAACGAGGCCGACGCGATCGAGAAGCTCCGCGGCGAGCCGCCGCGCCTCGCCCGCCGCGACTCCGGCGATGCGATGGGGAAAGGCGACGTTCTCCTCGGCAGTGAACTCGGGCAAGAGATGGTGGAACTGGAACACGAAGCCGATCGAGTGGTTGCGGAAGCTCGCACGTTCTCGCGGCGAAAGCTCGTCGAGCGACTGGCCGAAGATCTCGACGCGCCCCGCGTCGGGCCGGTCGATTCCGCCGAGCAGATGGAGCAGGGTGCTTTTTCCGACCCCCGATGGTCCCATGACCGCCGCGAAGACGCCGTCCTCGAGCTCGAAGTCGAGGTTCTGAAAAACCGTCACGGGCGCTGCTTCTCCCATGTAGGTTTTCGACAGAGCCTCGGCCCTCACCGCGAGCATTGGACGGCTCCCCGTTGTCAGTGTTCCGGCCGGGATTCCCGGGCCATCGAAGAACTCGGCGCCGGGCACCGAGAGCTCATCGTGAGAGCCGGATCGCTTCGCCTACGGCCAACCGCGCCGCCGCGCGCGCCGGCAACACGGCCGCCGCAACCGCGGTCGCCAGCGCGAAGGCGGAGACGAGAGCGACCTCGCCGGGGTGGACGGCGAACGGAACGTGCGTGATCAGGTATACGTCCGCCGGCAACGTGACCACCCGATAGCGATCGAGCAGCACCGACGCCGAAACGCCGACGGCGACCCCGAGCAAGGTCCCGATCGTGCCGATCAGTCCCCCGAGCGTCAAGTAGATCCGGGCGAGCGAGGCGGGACTCGCCCCGAGCGATGTGAGAACTCCGAGGTCGCGTTTCTTCTCGACGACGGTCAAAGCGATGTTCGACACGATCGTGAGCGCGGCCACGACGATCACGAGCGCAACCGTCGCGAAGATCACCATCTTCTCGAGTCGGAGGGCGAAGGAGAGTGGAGCGTTAAGCTCTCGCCAGGTCTCGACGCGGTAGGCGCTGCCGAGCAGGATCGAGACGGCACGCGCCGCCGCCTCCGCGCGCGCCGGGCTCGAGAGCCGCGCCTCGTACGCGCGCGCTCCCGAGGAGGCGCCGGAGAGCAGGCGCGCCGCTTCCTGCGGGATCTCCACGTCCGGGTTCTTCTCGAGCGCTCCGGCGCGTCGCACGTCCGTTACGCGGAAGACGATCGCGACCGGCAAAAGTCCGAGAGGGGACAGGCGCGTGCGGGAAGACGTGATGGTCAGGAGATCTCCCGGCGCGGTGCGTGTTCGCGCAGCGACCGAAGCGCTCACGCGCGCCGGCGGCGGAGCGTTCGAGACGACCTCTGGAAGCTCGCCGTGAGCGGCGTTGCGATAGCGGATCGGCAGTGTCGACTCGATCGCGGAGCCGGACGCCCAGCCGCGCCCCTCGATGGCCGGCTCGACCTGCACGACTCCGGCGAGAGATGCGAGCGCTTCGCGCACCCGCTCCGGCTCGGCGAGGCTCGCGCCCCGCGCCGGCGACACCCGCAGATGAGGAGTCCTCTGCGCCATCTGCGCGCGGATCCGGTCCTGGAAGCCCGACAGCAACGAAAGAGAGAGGACGAGCGCCGCGACTCCGACGGCGAGCCCCAGGATCGAGATGGTCGAGATGAGCGCAATGTGCGCGCGGCGCCGCGAAGCCGCGAGATATCGGAACGCGACAAAGGATTCGAAGCTCATCGACCCCTGTCATTCCGAGGCCCGAAGGGCCGAGGAATCTGTTCTCCTGAGGAGCGTCGCGACGAAGGATCTCTCTGATCGTAGGGAGAGATCCCTCGCTTCGCTCGGGATGACCGCTGAGCGGTCAGATCCTTCGCTGCGCTCAGGATGACAGGGCTCATCCTTACTCCTTCGGCCGGAGGAGCGGGAACAGGATTACGTCACGGATCGAGTGGCGATCGGTCAAGAGCATCGCGAGTCGGTCGATCCCGATCCCCTCGCCCGCCGTCGGCGGAAGTCCGTACTCGAGCGCTTCGACGTAGTCGGCGTCGTACTCGGCCGCCTCGAGGTCGCCTCGCGCGCGGTCCTCCATCTGGCTGCGGAAGCGTTCCGCCTGATCCTCCGGGTCGTTCAGCTCCGAGAAGCCGTTCGCAATCTCCATCCCGCCGACGTAGAGCTCGAAGCGGTCCGCCCACTCGGGGTCGGTCGCGTTCCGCCGCGAGAGCGGCGAAATCTCGGTCGGGAACTCGTGAAGGAACGTCGGCTGTACGAGTCGCTCCTCCGCGACGGCCTCGAAGAGAGCGGCGAGGAGCTTGCCCTTCTGACCGCGGAAGCGCTCCGGCCGGTCGACGGAAAAGCGCTTCGCCGCCGCGAAGAGGCCGTCCGCCGACTCGATCTCATCCTCCTGCACTTGACCGCGGTGATCTCCCTTCGTGAACTCCCGGACGGCTTCGCGCATCGTGAGCCGACGGTAGGGCGGAGTCCAGTCGATCGTCTCTCCCTTCCACGGCATGCGGGAGGTTCCCGAGACCTCGAGCACGAGGCCGGAGAGCATCTCCTCGGTCAGCCGCATCAGGTCGGCTCCCTCCGAGTACGCCTGGTAGAACTCGAGCATCGTGAACTCGGGATTGTGCTGGGTCGAGATCCCCTCGTTTCGGAAGTTACGGTTGATCTCGTAGACCTTCTCGACGCCGCCGACCACCAGCCGCTTCAGGTATAGCTCCGGCGCGACGCGCAGGTACAGGTCGAGCCCCAGGGCGTTGTGGTGGGTCTTGAACGGCCGCGCGAGCGCTCCGCCGGCGATCGGCTGCATCATCGGGGTCTCGACTTCGAGGTACCCGCGCTCGTCCAGGAACTTGCGAATGTGGCGGACGATCGCCGCCCGCGTCTCGAAAACGAGACGGGACTCGGGATTCACCGCGAGGTCGAGGTACCGCTGCCGGTAGCGCCGCTCGATATCCCGAAGCCCGTGCCACTTCTCCGGGAGCGGCCGCAGGCACTTCGCCAGAATCGTGAGGCTGCGCGCCTTTACCGACAGCTCCCCCGTTCGCGTCCGGAACACCTCTCCCTCGACGCCGATCCAGTCGCCGAGATCGAGCCGCCGGTAGACCTCGAAAGCGGAGTCGCCGACGATGTCCCGACGGACGTAGATCTGGAGGCGGGCGAGCCCATCCGACAGATCGAGAAAGCCCGCCTTGCCCTGATTCCGTTGGGCAAGCGCTCGGCCTGCCGTCGAAACGGACGGCGGCTCGCGCTGGAGGTCCTCCGCTCGAAGGTCGCGGTACCGCGCCGCGATCTCCGACACGGTCGCGGAGATCGGATAGCGGTAGAGACCCGGCGCGAGACCGCTCTCGAGCAGGCGCCGGAGGTTCTCGCGACGGTTTCGGATGAGCTCGTCTTCGGAAGAGGCCGGCGAGGAGTCGGGCTCCTCGGTGACGCGATTCATCGGCGGGGAGTATATGAGGACAAGTCTGCCTATCGGTGCGGGGGACCGCAGGGTCCCCCGCCGACAAATACTCGGGTACTTTGGACCGAGAACGGAGAGAACCGAGAACTGAGAGCTCGCTACTGCGGCTGATCCTGCATCAACCAGAGTTCCGCGATAGCCCGCAAGAGTCGCAGGCGTGCGCGAGTCCACACGCGCACCTGCTCGGAGAGCTTTGCCTCGCCGGCGACATCGATGATCCGGGAGATCTTCGCGTCGAGCTCCGGAGCGCGAGCGATCGTCTCCCGTGCCCGCGTGAGCGCCTCGCGCGAACGCGGCTCGTCGGCGGTATTCCGGAGAAGCTCCGCCTGTTCCTCGGCTCTGAGCCGCAGTGAAACCGCGCGGAGCAGCGTCCGGTCGCGATCATTCCGCGCTTCACCCCCCGCGGACATCACGCGTCGTGCGATCTCGAGCTCCCTCCGCTCCAGCCGCAGTTGCGCGAGCTCGTCGCGGCCGGTTTGAAGAGACCCGCGGTCGTCGTGCTTTTCGACGGCGCCGAGGATTCTGCCGACGAGCGGCTTCCAGAAGGCCTCGTCGTCGACCGGAGTGGTCGGCTCTTCCTGCGGCCCGGGAGCGCTTCTTCCGTCGATCGGTCCTTCGAACACCGCGAGGTTGAGCCCCCGGAGCACCCCGCCGGTCGGGCTCACCGGGCGCGCGGCGTCCGTTGGCGGAACGTCCGGCTGGAGCGCGCGGCGCTGCAACTGCTCCCGGGTCTCCCGGAAACGCCGGAGGTCCTCGGGAAGCGGCACCTCGCCGGACCCGCGCCGGAGCTCCCGCTCGAGCTCGCCGATGCGGGCCGTGGCCTCGTCGAGAAGCTTTTCCTCGCTTCGGTACAGGCGGGAGAATGCCTCGCGCGTGGAGAGGTTGCCGTATACGACCGCCGTGAGAACCTCCGGATGGACGAGCGAGGCGCCGATCTTCCGCTTGACCGCGCGGAACTCGTCGAGAGGCCCGCGGTTCGTGAGCTCCCCGAAGGTCCGCGCGCGGGACAGCTTCGCCGACAACTCGTTCACGACGTAGGCAATGGCGAACGCTTCCGGATCCGAGGGTCTCGGCCAGACCGCCGACGCGGTCACGTCTTCCAACAGACCCCGGAGCTCGTTTTTCGGGCGCGCGGCGTACGCGGATGGATCGGAACTTCCGGCGGCCACGACGGTCGCGAGGAAGTTCACCTTGTCGATGACGTCGACGTCGGTCTCCGGCTGCGAGAAGTAGAACCGCAGGAGCTGAAACGCCGTCCTCTCGCTCTGAGGACGGACTTGCTCGAAGAATCGGCGCACGAAAGAGGGAGAGATGTTGCGGTCGACCTGGCGCAGCTCGACGGTCATGCGGTCGAGCCGTTGCGAAAGATCCTTCAGCCGGGGGGCCGCGGCCTTCGAGGGTTCGTCCTGAATCCGCCTTCCGATCGACCGAATCTCTTCGGAAAGCGAAGAGAGATCCGGGGTCGTCCGGGGATCGGCGGGGAAGAAGGTCTTGTGCACTCCGCGCAGGAACTGCTGAAACGACCAGAGAGTCTTGAAGCGCTCCGTGGCGCGGATATAGTCTTCCTCGAGAAGCTGAGCACTTCGAACGGACATATCAGGATTCGTATGCGGTTGATTGTAACGCCATCTCCGGGCCGGCAAGACGTTCGGGCTTCACCGACTCGTCGGCTGGTCGATTCCGCAGTTCCGACGCGCTCTTGAAGCTCGGGCGGACGCTGATCGACTCGCGCTCCCTGGAGGAAGGAATCGCCCGCCTCGCCACGGAGGTCGATCGGGATCAGGCCGGTCGGCCCGCTCTCCTCGTCGGTATCCTCAAGGGCTCGGTCTTCTTCCTCTGCGACCTCGCCAAGAGGCTCGAGACTCCGGTCTCGCTCGACTTTCTTCAGGTCTCTTCCTACGGATCGGGGACGCGATCCTCGGGCAACGTCCGTCTCGTCCGCGACCTGACCACCGATGTCGCCGGCAAGGACGTCATCATCGTGGAGGACATCGTGGACACCGGGCGGACGCTTCAGAAGATCATCGAGATCCTGGGAACCCGTCACCCGAAGAGCGTGAAGATCTGCGCGCTTCTCCAGAAGAAAATCCCGGGCAACAAAGATGTTCCCATCGACTATCTCGGTTTCCGTGTCGAGGACGTCTTCGTGGTGGGCTACGGCCTCGATCACGCCGAGGCTTACCGCAACCTCCCCTACATCGCCGTCCTCGAGCCCGATGGCGACGATTCCCGGGTGTCGGGTTGAAGTTCGTCAGCACGGCGAGCGCGCCGAAAGCGATCGGCCCTTACTCACAGGCGGCCATCGAAGGGGGATTCCTGTTCACGTCGGGACAGGTCCCGCTCGACCCGGCGACCGGGCGTCTCGTCGAAGGAGGACTCGAGGCGGCCGCCGAGCGCGTCTTCGACAACCTCGAAGCGATCCTGCGCGAGGCGGGGCTGGCATTGTCCGACGTGGTCAAGACGACCGTGTACCTGACGAGCGCCGGGGATTTCGGGGCGATGAACGCGATCTACGCCCGCCGCTTCGGAGACCATCGCCCCGCGCGCTCGACGGTCATCGTCGCGGCGCTGCCGGCCGGCGCCCCTCTCGAGATTGACCTGGTCGCGCGCGTTCCGCCCGAGTAGCGAAAGCCCGCAGAGACCGTGTATTTGTCGGCGGGGGACCTTGCCCTCCGCCGCACCCCCTCGGAGAGCGTCCGAGTATCTGTGCTCTCAGCTCTCCGCTGTCAGCCGGATGGCGTCGATCGCTCGATCGACTCCCTGGTCGTCCACGTCGAGGTGCGTAACGAGTCGCACTGCCGTCCGCGACACACCGGCCGCGAGAACACCCTGCTCCTTCAGGCTCGCGATGAAAGACGGCGCGTCGGAGACTTCGAAGATTACGATGTTCGTCTCGACCGAGCCCGGGTCG
This sequence comes from Thermoanaerobaculia bacterium, assembly GCA_036397915.1. Lineage (GTDB taxonomy): Bacteria > Acidobacteriota > Thermoanaerobaculia > UBA5066 > Gp7-AA6 > Gp7-AA6. Next base: position 22,239 of record DASWIB010000128.1, read on the forward strand.
AGGCGGATCCCGGGAAGCCCCGCGATCGCGGTTGCGAGGCGCTTCGCGCGCGCGTGGTCCTGGGAGAGGCGGCCGCGGTTCTCGAGCGAGAGGATCGCCGCCGCCGCGAGAACCCCGACCTGCCGCATGCCGCCGCCGAAGAGCTTCCGAACCCGTCGGGCTTCCCTCGCGAACGATTCGGAGCCCGCCACGGCGGAGCCGACCGGCGCCCCGAGGCCCTTGGAGAAAGCCACCATGACCGAGTCGAAGCCGCGAGCGAGCTCGCGCTCGCTTTCCCCCGCTGCGACCGCCGCGTTCCAGAGTCGTGCCCCATCCAGATGCACCGCGAGCCGAGCCTCCCGCGCCGCCGCGATGAGCGGCTCGATCTCCCGACGGCGGTAGACCCTTCCGCCCCAGAGGTTGTGCGTGTTTTCGACGACGAGGAGCGAGCTTCGCGGCTTGTAGTAGACCGGCGGCTGTACGGCGGCGAGCACCGTCTCGGGCCGGAGGATCCCGCTCTCCGAGGGAATCGGACGCGGCAGCAGCCCGGAGAGCGCCGCCATCGCCGCCATCTCGAAGTGGAATGGGTGGGAGCGCTCCTCCAGGATGACCTCGGTCGCCGCCGGCGCCAGGATCCGCATCGCGAT
>DASWIB010000129.1:0-5813 GCA_036397915.1 Thermoanaerobaculia bacterium
ATCCCGACCGTCGGAGGCGAGACGACTTTCCATCCCGCCTACGACCGCAACATCCTGGTCAACGTGATGAACGTGGGAATCGTCGAAACCAGTCGCATCTTCCGGGGCCGGGCGGAGGGAACGGGCAATCCCGTCATCTACGTCGGCTCGAAAACCGGTCGCGACGGGATCCACGGCGCAACGATGGCCTCGGAGGAGTTCGCGGGTGACGAGACCCGGCAGAAGCGGCCCACGGTGCAGGTGGGGGATCCCTTTACCGAAAAGCTCCTCATGGAGGCTTGCCTCGAGCTCTTCGGAACGGACGCGGTCGTCGGCATCCAGGACATGGGGGCGGCGGGGCTGACCTCCTCTTCCTTCGAGATGGCCGGCCGCGCGGGAAGCGGGCTCGAGATCGACCTCTCGAAGGTGCCGGTGCGCGAGACCGGGATGACCCCGTACGAGATCCTGCTGTCCGAATCGCAGGAGCGGATGCTCCTCGTCGCTCGCCGGGACCGGCTGGCGACGGTGCACGACGTGTTCCGCAAATGGGAGCTCGAGGCGGTCGAGATCGGTCGGGTCACCGACAGCGGCCGGGTCGTCGCCTTCTTCGAGGGCGAGGTCGTCGCGGACCTGCCCGCAGCGCCGCTTTCCCAGCGCGCCCCCGTCTACCACCGGCCGAGCGCGGCGCCGATCCCCATCGGCTCGCAGGGGTGGGAGCTCCTGCCGGAGCCCGACGACTATGCGGCCTGTCTTTGCCGGATTCTCGGGTCGCCGAACGTCGCGCAGAAGTCGTGGATCTGGACCCAGTACGACCACATGGTCGGCACAAACACGGTCGAGCGGCCGGGCGGCGACGCCGCCCTTCTGCGAATCAAGGGGACGTCGAAGGCGATCGCTCTGAAGAGCGACGTCAATCCCTTCTTCTGCGCGTGCGATCCTTATCGCGGCGCGGCGATTGCGGTCGCGGAGGCGGCGCGCTCGATCGCGGCGACCGGCGCGCGGCCGCTCGCGGTCACCGACTGCGTGAACTTCGGAAACCCCGAGCGGCCGGCGATCATGGGGCAGTTCGAAGCGGCGGTCCGGGGACTCTCGGACGCCTGCCGCGCGCTCTCGGTGCCGGTCGTCTCCGGCAACGTGTCCTTCTACAACGAGACCGACGGCCGGCCCATCCCGCCGACGCCCACCGTGGGGATGGTCGGGCTCCTCGAGGACGTCTCGCGCCACGTGCGGATTCCGTTCCGCCGCGCAGGAGACCGTATCGGTCTTCTGGGCGAGACGCGCGACGAGCTGGGCGCCTCCGAGTTCCTGCGGAGCGTCCACGGTCGGGACGATGGGCCGTGCCCGGAGGTGGACCTGGACGCGGAGCGCCGTCTCATCGATCTGCTCGTGCGCCTCGCGGAGGAGCGTCGTCTCGCCTCGGCGCACGACGTCTCCGACGGCGGGCTCGCGGTAGCGTTGGCGGAGTGCGCGATGGAGAGCGGTCTCGGCGTCGAGATTCGGCTCGAGCCGGGTCTTCGCCCGTCCGCGCTGCTCTTCGGCGAGACGACGGGTCGGGCAGTGATCACGTTCTCGGTCGAGGAAGAAAGCGCCGTCCGGTCGTCCGCCGAAGCGGCGCGGGTGCCGTTCCGCGTGATCGGTCGCGTCGGCGGCGAGCGGCTCCTCATCGAGGTCGGCAGCCGGGCGCTCGTGGACGAGCCTCTGCCAGCGCTCCGGGAGCTGTGGACGACCGCCTTCGCGCAGGCGATCGAGTCGGCTGCGGAAGTGCTGTGACGGGCGCGAGCTAGGATTGCCGGTCGCGCTCTTCCTCGAGCGCTTCCAGCTCGGCGATCGCGTCGAAGTCCTTGGGCCGGCCCGCGGCACGCTTGACCTCGATCAGCTTCTCGATGTCCAGGCAGAGGCACTCGACGCCGAATGCCTGGATCCGAACGGTGTGCGGAAGAAGGTCTTCGTACCGGCCTCCGCCGGTGACCTCACCCAGGAGATCCAGCGAGCCGAGAGAAGTCGTGAGAGTGAAGTTCAAGCCGTGCCGGATCGTCTCGGCGTCCAGCCGGAACGGCAGGCCGGGAGGGGCGCCACGGAGATAGGGTGAAAGCGGGGCCAGCGCGGCAACGAGACGGGCGACGTTCTCGGGGGACCTCTTGTAGACGACGTCGACATCGACGGTCAATCGAACCGACCCGTGCGCAGTCGCGGCGCCTCCCCCGATGAGGATGAAGTCGACTTGAGCCTTTGTGAGGAGCTCGAGGAGAGCTCTGAAGTTGGTCAACCGGCCTGACGCTTTGCGCGCCTGAGCTCTTCCGCGAAACGCTCCAGCTCCATCAGCTGTTCGAATCGTTGCTCCACGGTGAGCTTCAGGCTCTCGCGCAGCAGGGTCCTATCGATGTCCTTCTTGTAGGCATCGATCACGAGATCCATGCTGTTGACAGCCGGAGCGTGGCCGGTGTCCTTCTCGTCTTTCATCGCGGTCGCAAGAGACTCCGTAGCCAGTCTAGCACTCGAGATTCCCTTGCTCTTCAGTACTTCACCGTCTCCAGGAACAGACCGGAGGGCGGGGCCGTCCACGCGGCGGGCTCCGAGGATCGTTCGCGCAGCAGCCGCTCCACGTCGGCGACGCCGAGGTTTCCGCGTCCGACCTCCACGAGCGTTCCAACGAGCCGCCGCACCATCTTCCAGAGGAAGTGCGACGCTTCCACGCGGTAATGGATCTCGTGGGCCCAGTCGATCACTTCGCTCGATTCGACGACGACGATGGTCGATTCCCGTCCCTCCGGGTTCTCGCAGAAAGACGCGAAGTCGTGGCGTCCGCGGAAGAGCGCCCCGGCCCGGGCCATCGCGGAGAAATCCAGCCGGTCCCGGACCCACCACACGTAGCGCTTGTCGAACGCCGTACGGCGCCGGGAGATCCGGTAGAGGTACATCCGGCTGACGGCCTCGTGGCGAGCATGGAAGCTCGCAAGCACCGGCTCGACCGAGAGGATGTTCACGTCGTGCGGAAGCGCGTCGTTCAGTCCCCGGAGGATCTCGCCCGGCGAGAGCTTCCGGCGCGCCTTCAGGTGCGCGACCTGAGCGAGTGCGTGGACGCCCGCGTCCGTGCGGCCCGCGCCTCCCGTCGTCGCGTCGGGACCGAGGAGCTCACGCGCCGCGCGCAGCAGAACGCCCTGCACCGTGCGCTCGGTGTTCTTCTGTGCCTGCCAGCCGCGGTATCGGGTGCCGTCGTATTCGAGCGTGAGCTTCCAGGCGGGCACGCCGGGACTCTAACCGCAAGCTGTGCGCCGGGAGCCCGGACCGCGAAGCAGAAAAAAAGACGGCAGACGAGCCCGCCTGCCGTGCTCCCAGCAATCGGCTATCGGTAACCGCTGCCGGCTACCGTCAAGGCTTCGGTGGGCTCGAGACCTGGAGGTTGTTGTTGACCCCCTTCACTCCCTTGACGCTGCGCGCTTCGGTCTCGGCATCTCTCTTGACCTGCTCGTTCGGAACCTCTCCGGCCAGCGTCACGATGCCGTTCGTGACGTTGACCTCGACGTTGAGCAGGTTCGAGAAGCGCTCGCCTGTCAACTTGGCCTTGACCGCGGCGCCGATCCCCGCGTCGTCGAGCTGCTCCCCCGGCGTCTGAGTCGTGGTGCAGCCGGAGACGAACGCGAGCAGCAGCACCGCGGCGGCGACGCCCAGGATTCCCCGGAAACGGTTGACCATGATGAGTCCTCCTCCGGACCTAATCGGTCCGGGCGATAGTCAGGGCGCCAGCCGCCGGGGCTGATCCCTCGGCCGTCGTGGCGTCCTTTGCAACCAGGATCAAGTTGTTGACCCGCACGACGCCGGGCACGGTGCTCGCGACGTGCGCGGCCTCGCTTTTCAGGTTCTCGTCGGGAACTTCACCGAGCAACACCACCACACCCCCGTGGGACTTCGCCGCCACCCTGGCCGTCGAGAGGGCCGGAGACGCCGCGAGCCGCTCGTCCACGCGCGCCGACAGGCGTTGGTCCTCGTCGGTCCGGCGGGCGTAGGCGGAAGACCCGCAACCGACCGCGAAAGACGCGACCACGAGCGATCCCAAGATCAGGAGTTTCGCGGCGTGTCGCGTCCCTGCCATGCCGGTAGGGAGAAAAGCACGGCGCGTGCCAGCCGAGAACGGTCGGAAGCCGACGCGAGTCCTCGATTTCCGGTATGGTTCCCGCCTGCACGATTCGAAGGCCGGCGAGGGATCCTTCGGGCCTGCGGCCCTCAGGATGACCGAGGAGGGGCGGCCCTCAGGATGACCGAGGAGGGACGTCCCTCAGGATGACAGTGGGGGGACAGCCCGCGCATGCGGGACTCGCGGAGGGACCGCGCGGGCGCGAGCGGGGCATTCTTCTCGGAGTCGGAATCGCTCTGCTCGTCCTCTCGGGAATCCAGCCGAGGGACCGTCTTACCTGGCTTCTCGAGGTCGCGCCGATCTTCGTCGCGGTGCCGGTCCTCGTCGCCTCGTATCGGCGCTTTCCGCTGACGCGGCTCGCCTATCGGCTGGTGTTCCTCCACGCTCTCGTCCTGATGCTGGGCGGCCACTACACCTACGCCGAGGTCCCGCTCGGTTACTGGGTCGGCGATCTTTTCGGGCTCGCGCGAAACCACTACGACCGCCTGGGTCACTTCGTCCAGGGCTTCGTTCCCGCGATCGTGGTTCGAGAGGTGCTGCGTCGCGTGGTCGGACTCCGTCCCGGGGGATGGCTCTTCTTCCTGGTCACCTGCGTGTGCCTCGCGGTGAGCGCCGTCTACGAGCTCGTCGAGTGGGCGACCGCCGTGATCAGCGGATCGGCCGCGATGGCATTCCTCGGGACGCAGGGGGACGTCTGGGACACGCAGTGGGACATGTTCCTGGCTCTTCTGGGATCGATCACGGCACAGTTGCTACTCTCGCACCGCCACGAGCGCGAGCTCCCGCCATACCTCGCGCGCGGCGCCGGCGGGTGAACCGGTCTGCGGCCTTGGCGTTCGCGCTCGGCGTCTTCGGGATACTCCTCGTTCTCGCGTGGTTCTGGATCACGCAACCGCTCGTAATCCCACCGCGGCGTACCGGTGCGCGGCAGCACGCGGATCCCGCGCGGCTCGAGCGCGACGTGCGGCGGCTCGTCGAGGGCTTTCATCCCCGCGACTTCTCGCATCCGGAGAACCTCGCGCGCGCGGCAACCTGGCTCGCCGCCGAGCTTCGGAGCGCGGGCGCAGAGGTCCGCGAGCAGGCCTTCGCAGTCGGAGGAGTGACCTATCGGAACGTCCTCGCCTCCTTCGGGCCTCCTTCCGGCGAGGTCGTGGTCATCGGGGCTCACTACGACACGCACGGGGAGCTTCCCGGCGCCGACGACAACGCGAGCGGCGTCGCCGGCCTGCTGGAGCTGGCCAGGCTGCTCGCTCCGAGAGATCTGCCGGCGCGCGTGGAGCTCGCGGCGTACGCGCTCGAGGAGCTTCCCGTCTTCGGGACCCGCGAGATGGGGAGCGCCGTCCACGCGCGCTCGCTTCGGGCCTCCGGCGCCCGCGTGCGCGGAATGATCTGCCTCGAGATGATCGGGTTCTTCTCGAAGGATCCGAAGAGCCAGAGGTTTCCGATCGAGCTGCTCGGACTCTTCTACCCGCGCCAGGGCGACTTCATCGCCGTGGTGGGCCGCGTTCTCGATGGGCGCCTGGCGCGCCGCGTCAAACGGTCCATGCGTTCCGCCTCGGAACTCCCGGTCTACTCGATCAACGCCCCGCGCTCCCTGCCCGGAGTGGATCTGTCCGACCACGCCAGCTTCTGGGAGGCGGGATACCCGGCAGTCATGGTGACCGACACGGCCTTCTACCGGAACGAGCGTTACCACACGGAG
>DASWIB010000130.1:0-2019 GCA_036397915.1 Thermoanaerobaculia bacterium
GAGACGACGTCCTTTTCCGCGGAGCGACGCGCCTCGCGCGCAGAAGCATCCGCTGCTCGGAAGGCCGCGCGTGCCTCCGCGATTCGTGAGCCGACTTCGCCGGAGGTGAAGAGAGGAATCCGAAGACCGCCGAACACTGACGTCGAGTCCCCCCACCGGCGCCCCGGCCGCGGAGCGTGGAGTTCGTACCGGCCGGAAACGAGAAGCGACGGCCAGCGCGCGGCGGAAGCGGCCCTTTCGCGAGCTCGAGCCGCTTTTGCGGCGAGCTCGGCCGCCGCGACGTCGTCTCGTTCGGCGGAACCGGCGCGCGGAATCGGGCCCGACGCCGGCAGCCCGGAAAGGGGACGGCGAGCCGCCTCCGATCCGATCAGCGCGGCAAGGGCCGCGCGGGCAGCCGCGAGCTCCGCGCGGTGTCCGGCGGCCTCGGCGCGAATCTCCGCGAGGGCCGCGCTGGCGCGCGCCGGGTCGGCCGAGGTCGTCAGGCCCTGCTGGTGAAGAGAGGCAGCGAGCTCGAGATCCTCTTGCGCGTCTTTTTCGCGCTCGGCGAGAAGCGCGAGCGCTTCCTCGGAACGCGCGGTCGCGGCAAAGGCGGTGATGGCCTGAAACACGGCGGTATCTCTCGTCCGGCTCGCGACCCGGCCGGCCGCTTCCGCGGACTGCCCGGCCGCCCTCGCCTCATGGGCGGGGCCGAGGAGGTCGATCCTCCATGCCGCCGAGAGCGTTCCGTTCCAGTCACGCGTGAAACCGGGGCGGTTCGGGTCGGAGGCGAAAAACTCGGACGCGGAGAAGCGCTCCTGCTTGAGCGCCAGCCCGAAGGCATCGACGGGATCGTCGGTCCAGAGAAGCCCGAGGTCTGCCGTCAGAGTGGGACCGAGCCGGGATCGCGCGGCCGTGTGGCGGGCGCGCGCCAGGTCGGTTTCGGCACGGGCGCGCGCCACGGCAGGCGCTTCGCCGGCCGCGAGCGCCGCAACTTCCCGCACCGTGAGGGGCGAGGCAGGTCCCGCCATGTCCAGAGCGAGAATCAAGAGTGGAAGCATGCCGCTATTGACTATATGAGTATCTGATTATATAGTCAAGTACCGTGAAAGCGGTCGATCCGAGCCACCGAGACAGCCTCCGATTCGGTTACTCTCTCGAAGTGAGGTTGCCCCTGCTCCTGACCGATCGAGCGCGGGAACGGGTAGCCGCCCGATTCCGGGCGCTGGGGGAGCCGACCCGACTGAAGATTCTGGAGCGCCTCTTTCGCTCGGCCGCGTCGGTGGGCGAGATCCTGGAGTCCGTCGGTGGAACGCAGGCGAACGTCAGCAAGCACCTTGCGGTCCTGCGCTCCGGCGGTCTCGTCGGGCGCTCCCGAAAAGGAGCCCGCATCGTGTACTCGATCGCGGATCCCTCCCTGGAAAGGATCTGCTCCGCGGTCTGCGATGCGCTCGGCCGCGACGCCCGCGCCGAGGCCGAAGCCCTGGCGCCGGTCCCGATTCCGCGAAAGCGGAGGCGCTGAGCGCGGCGAATCCGAATCACTTGCGGCCGGTCCAGCCGCAGATCACGGCACGTATGGCCACCGGAGGCGGCAGATCGGCGGCCGGTCGAAGAGGCGGCGTTGATATCCTTTCGGGCTTCGCCACAAGCAAGCGAGGTGACGAGGCACTATCCGTGATTCCGAAGCCGCCATTCTCCGGTGATTTGTCGCTCGAGCGCGAGCTGGAGGAGTTTCGCAGGCTCCAGCCTCGGTTGAACGAGCTCTGGATCGCGCTTTCGAACCAGGAAGAGCAGCCGTACACCTCCGTCGTCGTTCCCTCCCTGACGCTCGACCAGCGCGAGCTCGAGAAGCTGAAAGGAGCGGTCTACTACGAGGAACGGCTTCTCTTCCTGCTGATCCGGCTTCGCAATCCGCAGGCGCGCCTCGTTTACGTCACGTCACGGCCCGTTCATCGCCTGATTCTGGAGTATTACTTCGAGCTGCTCGCGGGGATCCCCGCGAGTCACGCCCGCTCGCGGCTCACGCTCCTGTGCGCCTACGAC
>DASWIB010000131.1:0-7022 GCA_036397915.1 Thermoanaerobaculia bacterium
GGCGCCGCTCCTGCCCCGGGGCGGCGCGGCGCGAACGAGTGCTTGACCAGCGCGGCGAGCGCGGAGAACCCGTCCTTCAGGCGGATTTTCTTCCCCTCCGCCATCGACCGTCCGAAGTACGACACCGGCACCTCGAAAATCCGGAAGCCGGCGCGGGCCACCTTCACGGTGAACTCGGCGTCTACGCCGAACCGCCTCGACTCGAGGTCGAGGCTCGGGACGACCCGGCGGTGGAACGCCTTGTAGCAGGTCGCCATGTCCGTCAGGTTCAGGTTCGTGAACACGTTCGAGATGAGCGTCAAGACGCGGTTGCCGACGGTGTGCCAGAAGAACTGGACGCGACGCTCGGAGCTCCCGAAGAACCGGGACCCGTAGACGATGTCCGCACGGCCCGCTTCGATCGGGCGAAGCAGCACGGGATACTCCGCGGGGTCGTACTCGAGGTCCGCGTCCTGGATCACGAGGATTTCTCCGCGCGCCTCTCCGAGCGCCGTGCGGACGGCGCGACCCTTGCCGAGGTTTCGCGGGTGGACGAGCACACGCACTCCGTCGCGGCCGTTCCATCGTTGCAGGATCTCGCGGGTGCCGTCCACGGATCCGTCGTCGACGACGAGGATCTCCTTCTCGATCGGCACGCGCGACACCAGACGCAGGATCTCGTCGATCGTACGCGCCTCGTTGTAGACCGGGATGAGAACGGAGAGCTTCACTCTTGCCTCAATGATACGCACCTGTCGCGCGCATCCCCTTCACGCCCGACCCCTCCGGCCGCTCGCTCCGCGTGAAACGCGACCTCCGGTCGCGGCCGGAGCTTCCTGCCGGCAAGGGGAGACGACTCGCACCGCCCCGCGGGGGAGAGGGTCAACCGCCTCTGTCTGCACCGATAATGCTCCCAATGCCGCGACGCCGAGCTGTATTTCTCCTCGGCCTCGCCGCGACGGTTCTGGTCGGGACGCTCCTGCGGCTCGGAACCTACCGGCAGCTCCACGACGGATCGCGCACGCGCGCCGTCTCGAGCGACGACTACTACCATCTGCGCCGCGCGAGGTTCGCGGTCGCGCACTTCCCCCGGACGATCCTGTTCGACCCGCTCATGAACTTTCCCCGAGGCGGAGTCTCGATCTGGCCGCCGCTCTTCGACCTCGCGCTGGCGGCGCCCTCGCGACTCCTCCACGGCCGCGACGCTCCGGGCAACGCGATCGAGCGCGAGGCGGCGTGGGTTCCGCTCGCCTTCGCGGTCGGTTCGGTCGTGCTCGCCGGGCTGCTCGGGAGGCGGCTTCTCGGCGGCGCTGCGGGCGTCGCCGCGGCACTCTTCGTCGCCGTCTCGCCCGGACATCTGCTCTGGTCGCAGTACGGGCACGTCGAGCAGCATGTCGCCGAGTCGTTCTTCGGCCTCGCGGCGCTCCTCTCGTACGTCGCGAGCCGCGAGAGGCCGCACGCGCCGGGCAACTTCCGCCGCGAGGCGGCGGCCGGGATCGTCCTCGCGCTTGCCGTCCTCGCGTGGCAGGGAGCGATCTACTGGGGCGCGATCTTCGCGCTCGCGCTTTTTCTGGAGTCTCTCCTGACCCGCACTCTCGTCTTCCGCGCTGCGGTGCTGACTCTCGGTCTCCCCGCGTTGCTGGTCGCAGCGGCGACGGCCGGCTGGACCCGGGGCCTCGAAATGCCGCTCACGTACGTCTCGTTCGGGTTCTTCCAGCCCCTCTTCCTCGCCGGGCTCGCCGCCGGGACGGCTCTTCTCGACACGGCCGTCGGTCTCGCTCGCCGATGCATCCCGGGAAGAGGGCTCCTCGCGCGCGCCGCGCTTCTCGCGGTCGCGTTCCTCGTCATTCTTCCCTTCTCCCGTGACCTCGCGGCGAGTTTCGCCGGCGGAATCGGATACGTCGCCGGACGGACGCAGGAGGTCTCGGGCGGCGCGGGGTACGTCTCCTACCCGAGCGCCTGGTTGAAGGGGATCTTCGAGACGCGACCGCTCTTCGCCGACGGGATCGGCCCGCCTCTCCGGCAACTCTCCCTCGCGCTTTTCCTCGTCCCGATCGCGCTCGTGGTCTGGGCGCGGCGGGCTGTGGCGCACCGCCGGACCGGCGTTCACGCCGCGCTCGCCGTCTGGGGCATCGTCACCGTCTTCCTCGCGGTCGCCCAGCGCGTCAACATCTACTACGCCGTCCCGCTCTGCGCGCTCGCGCTGGTGGAGTCGGCTCGTCTTGCTGCGACGAGGATCCGCCGCCGCGCGCGAGCGAGGACGCGGCCACCCCGCGGGCGCGTCGCGGCGCTCGTCGCCGTCGCCCTCGCGCTCCCGATGGTCCCCGGAGTCATCGAGGAGCTCCGGAGCGAGCGCGTCGCGGGGTCCGACCTCTTCGCGACGCTCGGCTGGATGCGGCAGTCGCTTCCCCGAACGGTCGATCCCTACGACGCGCGCCTCCTGGAACCGCCGTACCCGCCCGGCCTCGCGCGCGCGGAGTCCGTGCTGGCGCCCTGGTCCCTCGGGCATCTCCTCCTCTACGAATCGGAGCTTCCCGTCGTCGCGAACAACTTCGGCTACGGCTTTCTCGACTCGATCCGCTTCTTTCTCTCCGAATCGGAGGAGGAGGCGCTCGCCATCGCGCGCGCCCATCACGTCCGATGGATTCTCGCGACCGATCTCGTGCCGAGGATGAACGACTACGCGGGCTATCTCGGACGCGCGCCGCTCCTCGAGCGGACCGCCGCGGGGCCGAAGCCCGCGGCCCGTTATTTCGCGACGATGCAGTCGCGCCTGTACGACTTCGACGGACGGGGCGCGGAGCTTCCCGGCATCTCGGTGCCTCCGCTTGCTTCCTTCCGGCTGGTCTTCGCGTCGCGAACCGGGATCCTGCGCGGCCGCCGATTCGTGGCGAGGTGGAAAGTGTTCGAGATCTCCCGCGCGGGGGAACCCGGCAGGCCCCCTCACGGACGCGTCCCGTAGACTCTCCAGGTCCCGAGAGCCTGCTGTCGTTCGCGCGGAGTTGCCGCCGCCAGGACGACGCTTCTCAGCTCGGCTCTCGTCGGATCGAGTCCCGAGTATGCGCCGTAGATGGCCGACCGCCAGAGTCTCGCGACGTACGTCGGTTGAGGCGCGCGCAGACACAACACGATCAGGGCGGCGATTCCGAGGAGCAAACCGACGGGAGCCGCGGGACGAAGGGGCTTCGCGGCGCGAACCGAGAGGAGGAGCGAACCCGCCGCGGCCGCGACGGGAAGAAGAAGAGAAGCGGTGGCCCCCAAGCCCGCGGCCGTCCCCAGGTTCGGCGCGACCCAACCCCTCTCGAGGAACCACGTCGAGCCCGTCGCGAGCGGCCAGCTCACGTCGACGGGGAAATGCGGCCATGACGACGTCTCGAGGACATGAGTTCCCGCCGAGAAAACGGAGGCCGTGACGAAAAAGCCTCTCGACAGGGGGCTGCCGAGCGCCCACGGGATCGCGGCGGCGGGAAGGAAGAGGAGCGGAAGCAGGTAGCGGCTCCCGAGCGCCCAACCCCCGTGCCAGTTGGGGTAGCCCGTCAGAAGGACGAACGTGACGAGCGTCGCGGTGAGAGCGAACACTCCGTCCGCGCGCTGCCTCCGATCGCGCCACCAGCGGGCGAAGCCGACGCCGGCCCACAGAAAAAAGGGGGAGAACAGCAGGATTCCGCGCGCCGGGTGGAACACGTAGTCGAAAGCGATCTTCGCGCTCGGCAGCTCGAAACCGAAGAAGCGTCGACGCGCGAGCTCCGCGTAGGCCGGATAGGCCTCGCGCGCGTACGACGGAAGAAAAGGCGAGCCGAAACAAACCGCCTGGTAGACGAGAAGCAGCGCGATCGGGATCGCCGCGCCGCCGGCGAACCAGAAAAAGGCTCTCGCCCGCGGCCGGCCGGGTGAAGAGATGGCCGCGCGAACCGCGAGGGCCACGGCGACCGGCGCGACGGTGTACTCCGAGATCACTGCCCACCCGGCGAGGAGTCCCGCGACCGCCGCGGTCCGCCGGCGCCGACGCTCCGATGCGCTCGCCGATCCGTCGGAGAGCGCATCCCACGCGAGGAAGAGGAGCGACGCCGTCCAGGCGTGGCCGAAGAAGGAGCGCGCGTAATAGAGAAAGGGCGTCCCGAAAGCGACGGCGAAGGTGACGATCGCTGCGACCGGCTGCCACTCTTGCCGGAGAAGAAGCCGCCGGGCAAACCGGGCGAGGGCGAGCACGCAGACGAGGGAAACCGTGAAGAGCCGCACGAGAACGAAGATCGGCGCGCTCGCCGAATCCGGCGGCGGGAAAAACAGCCGCAGTATCCGGTACACCGGAATCGCGGCAAGCGCGAGGCCGGGCGCTTTGTTCGAGTACAAGCGGCCACCGGCGGCCGCCTTGTCCTCGTGATCGCCGAGCACCGCGATCTGCGAATCGATCGCGAACGTGCCGGTTTCCACGAACGCGACGACCGTCTGAAACCGCGAGCTCTCGTTGGGGTTGAAGAAGGGAGGGAAGAAGCCGGAGAACCACGCGCAGAAGAACGCGAACGCGCCGACGACGGCTGCGCTCGCGCGCCGGGAACGAACGTCCCCGGTGGCAGAGGACATCGACAAATTGTAGCGGGGCCGCGACTTAGAATCCTTCCATGTCGCGCCGAGGCCGCGCTTTTCTCTCCGGCCTCGCCGTTGCCTTCCTTTTTTGCCTGCCGCTGCTTCCGGAGATCGCCGGCTCCCGCCGTCTCGTCTTCCGCGACGCCCACATGACGCACTGGCCGTGGCGCCGCGTTGCGATGGAGATGCTCGACTCGGGAAGGGTTCCGTTCGTCAACGCAGCGGCCTCCGGCGGACAGCCCTTCCTCGCCAACCCCAACGCCGGACTCCTCTATCCCACGCTTCTTCTGGAAGAGATCTTCCCGCCCGCGGCCGCCTTCAACCTGCACTACCTGTTTCACGTCCTCTGGGCCTTCTTCGGAGCGCGCGCGCTCGCCTCGCGCTTCGGGCTGTCGGCGGGAGCGGCGTTTTTTTCCGGGGTTGCTTACGCGTTCTCCGGGACGATGCTGTCGTACGGCTCCGCGTTCGCGAACGCGGGGCCGGCTGCCTCCTGGCTCCCCTGGTGCGCGGCGGCGACGATCGACGTCGTTCGCGCCGACACGACGAAGAGGCTCCTCGCTGCCGCCGCCGCGGCCGGTCTCGCTTTCGGACTGCAGCTCCTCGCGGGGGAACCGGCGATCTCGCTCCTGACGCTCCTCTTCGCGGGAGTCGTGGCGGTCGGCGGCTGGCTCGGCGGCTCCGGCAACCTCGTTTCGCGGGGACTCCGGATCGGCGCGGGAGGTGCGGTCGCCGGCTCGATAGCCGCCGGACTCGCGGCCCCGCTGCTTCTGCCGCTCGCGGAGATCTTCCGGCTCACTTATCGCGGACAGCACCTCTACTCGGCTCGCGCGTTCGGCGCCTCCCCCTTCGCGCTCTGGCGAATGGCGGAGTGGTTCTTCCCCCGGTTCGGGGGCGATCCCGGCGTTCTCGACGAGGGGGCCCACTGGCAGTACCGCCTCCACGAAGGGGAGCTCGTCTACATCTGGTCCGTGACGTTCGGGGTGCTGCCCCTGCTGGTCGCCCTGCTCGGCGCGGCGCGGCGCGACTTCTGGTCTTCCAAGACGCTGCTCCTCGCGGGCGCAGCGCTGGTCACGCTCCTCTTCTCCTTCGGATTCGCTCTCCCCCTCTATCGGCTGATGTATTCCGTCGAGTTCCTGCGCCGCCTGCGGTATCCGATCAAGTTCTATCTCTTGACGACACTTTGCGTCGCTCTCCTCGCCGGGTTCGGCGTCGAAGCTCTGAGGCGGCGCCGGGCGGGCAGGATCGAGGCGCTTCTCCTCGCGCTGGCGGTCGCGGTCTACGCCGTCGGATTTCTGGCGGCGGTTCCGGACGGACCGCTCGACCGCGCCGTACGGCCGCGGCTCGCCGGCCTCGCGCTGCCGGCGGACGGACTTCTCCCGGCGATCCGGCGCGTGTTCCGCGGAGACGCTCTGCTCGGCGCGGCGGCAGCGGTCCTTCTCGCCGCCGTCCTCTTCTCGCGCCGGCCGCGGCGCGGAAGCGCTCACGCTCTCGGCTTCGCGGCGCTCGTCCTCGCGCTTCCGTGGGGACTTCCCCTCTTCGTCTCGGCGGACCACAAGGATCTCGCGCGCCCCCCGGACGTCGGTCGGTTCCTGAACGGCGGCGGGCGGGTCTATGTGTCGCCCGACCTCGCGGAGCTCGCCGTCCTCGAGACGCGGTCCGCGCATCCGGAGCTCCCGCCGACGGTCTCGAAGCTCGCCCGCGTCCAGATCGAGGAGCTGATCCCGGCGACCGCCGCGCCGTTCGGCGTGCGCTACCTCTTCGACGAGGATCCCGACGGCTCGTACGGCTGGGTCAACCGGATTGCCGGCGAGGTGCTGACGGCGTCGAGCCCGGAGGAGCGCGCGCGGCTCGTCCGCCTCTTCGGTGGCCGCTGGGTTCTGGCGGAGGCCGGAAGCGCGCTGCCCGGATTTCAGCCCGTAACCGGCTTTTCGGTCGCCGGACACGGCCTCGTTCTGTACGAAGCGAGGGCGGCGCCCGAGCTGCGCTGGGCTTCCCGCGTGCACCGTCGCGCCTCACTCTCGGGAGCACTGGAGCTCGCGCGGTCCGACCTCTTCCGGGCCGGAACCGACGTGGTCCTCCCCGCCAAGCGCGATGAACCGCCGGGGCCTTCGGCGCCGCCCGCGTCGATCCGCGTGCGAGCTCTCGAGGCAGATCGCGCGGATGTGGAGGTCGTCGCGCCGGCGCCGGGGCACCTCGTCTGGTCGCGGACGTTCTTCCCCGGCTGGAAGGCGATCCTCGACGAGACGCCCGTGCGCGTCCTCCTCGCGAACGGCCGCGATCTCGCGGTCGCTGTCCCTCCGGGCCGCCACCGACTCCGGATCTACTGGAACCCGGGCACGTTTCGTACCGGCGTCGTGATCCAGGCGGCTGTGCTCCTCCTGATCCTGATCGCCGGCGGCGCGGCGCTCATCCGGCGGGGACGGCTCCCGCAGACCTGAGCCGGTAGTGGCCAGGAAAGC
>DASWIB010000132.1:0-9851 GCA_036397915.1 Thermoanaerobaculia bacterium
GGGCTATTGCGGAATCGTCGGCCTCAAGCCGACCTATGGGCTGGTGGGCATGCGCGGCGGCGGGGAAGCGGGCTGGTGGTCGATGAACCACCTCGGGCCGATGTGTCGCAGCGTGGCGGACGCCGCGCTCCTGCTCTCGGCCATAGCCGGCTACGACCCGCGCGACAGCACCAGCGTAGAGGCGCCGATAACGGACTACGCCGTGGCGCTGCGGGCCAAAGTCTCGGCGCTACGGCTGGGCGCACCCCGCGCGGTCTTCTACGACAACCTCGACCCAGAGATTGAAGCGGCGATGAGTGCAGCTCTGGGAGTGCTTCGCCGCCTGACGGCTGGCCTCCGAGACGTCAGCCTGCAGCCGATCTCAGACATGATTGCGCCGAACATCGTCCTCGCTGAGAGCTACGCTTTCCACGCGCCCTACTTCGGGAAGACGCCGCAGCTCTATCACGCCGCCATCAGCCGGAATCTGCGGCAGGGCTCGGAAGTGACTACCGCGGCTTACATCCAGTCGCGCCGTGAACTTGACGAGGCGCGCCGGGCGATCGGGGCCCTATTTTCAAACGTGGACCTACTGGTAACCCCCACGACGGCGGTGCCGCCGCCCACCATCGAAGAGGCCGTGCGTCTCGGGATTGAACTGGAGCTGATCCGCAACACGGCACCTTTTAATGTCAACGGTCTCCCGACCATCTCGATCCCGTGCGGATTCACGAGTTCGGGGCTGCCTATCGGTATGCAGATCAGCGGGCCGCGCTTCGGCGAGGCGAAGGTGCTGGCGCTCGCGCACGCTTACGAGCAAGCAACAGACTGGCACACGAGGCGGCCTCACGTTGTCTAGCCTCTCTACGGACCACTCGACGCCTAACAATGGCGTTGCAGCGGACTCGCCGCCCTCGCAGTCTCTCGGGTCTCCTGAGTAGAGAAAAAGGCCCTTCTCTCTAGCTCTACGGCGGTAGGGTCCGGCCCGAGAATCGGGCCGCCGACGATCCGGTCTGGTTGAACGCGAAGGGCGGTCCGTTACGGGACGTGCGGGGAGCTACGAGGCTGCCGTCGAGAAGGTCTGCCCGGTTCCTGCTGCGGGGATGGCGCTATCCCGACTTCCATTCCCTTCGACGTACCTTGTGCGTCGGCTCTGGCGCAGATCGCGTCTACGGCCGTCGTGGGGGCGGTTCTCGGGCACGCAAAGGAGACGGTGACGGACGGCTACATCACGGTCCCGATCGACGCGCAGATCGCGGCGCTGAATCGGGCGGCGTTGCTGATCGACGGCGACGAGAAAGAGAACGTCTCGATCTTCCCCGGCACGGTGCAGAAGGTGGCGGTCGGTGCTTGAATCCGTCACACCAGCCGTCACCCCCCTGCTCTCGTTCTCGGCGTGAGTGACGCAACTGGTTGGTGCGAAAGGGGGGACTCGAACCCCCACGGTTTTACCCACAGGTTCCTGAAACCTGCGCGTCTACCAGTTCCGCCACTTTCGCGGGGGGCTGGGAGGTTACCCGCAAGTCTCTTTGGAATCAAGGGCTCACGCATGGGAATTCGAGACCGTCCTCTCGCTGATTCTGAGTCCTTCGGAGGGTCTCTCCCGGTCCATTCCGGACGAGTCCATGCCGCCCGTCAACGGAGTAAGAGCTCGGTTGTCGACGGGGCGAGCCGGATCGGTTCCCAGAAGAAACCCAGCAGAACCGCAGACCTTCCCCAAGACTTCCTCGGGAGGCGTTCCCTATCTTGGTCGCAAGGAGGCTCGTCATGGTGCGATCACGCACTCTCAAACTGAATGGTGGTCGGGATCGAATCGGAGAAAGGACCGGCACTCGCGCCGTCCTCGCAGACGGCCCGGCGCCGCGACGGAAGGCACTAATGGTGTTCGGGCTGTTCTCGCTCGCAGCACTGCTCCCCGTCGCGGCCCGCGCGGGCGAGGTGATCGTCGTCACCACGACGATTCAGGCGGCCGTGGACACCGCCAGTCCGGGCGATACGGTCTTCGTGCCGCCCGGGACCTACCACGAGAGTGTGCTCGTGGAGACGAGCGAGATCACCATCCGGGGGACCCACGGCGCGGTGCTCGACGCCGAGGGGTTTGATAACGGCATCACGGTGGGCACCGGCAGCTTCTCCGTGGACCCCGACGGGTTCCCTGTCTGCCCCCCGCTCGCCCTCCACGACGTCACCGTCGATGGCCTTACGGTCGAGAACGCGGAAGAGAATGGGCTCCTTCTCCTCGGCGTGGACGGGTTCCACGTGACGAATGGGAGGTACCTGGACAACGAGGAGTACGGGATCTTCCCGATCTGCTCGCGGAACGGCCTCATCGACTTCAATCGAGTCGAGGGAACCGAAGACGCCGGCATCTACGTCGGGGACGACGAGGAGATCACGGTGGCGAGGAACGACGTCTCGCGCTGCACGATCGGGATCGAGGTCGAGAACTCGAGTGACGTCGTGGTTCGCGACAACAACGCCATCGGAAACACCACGGGGATCCTCATCGTGGTGCTTCCCGGCCTGCCGAAACCCTTTACGGAGGACGTCCTGATCGAGAGGAACGTCGTGATCCAGAACAACTTTCCCAACCCGGTTCCCGCCGACAGCGGCGAGGCGGAAGGGCTCCTTCCCACCGGGACGGGAATCCTGAACATCGGCGGCGACCGCGTCGTGATCCGCGACAACGTCGTGAACCGGAACGACAGCCTGGGTGTCGCGATCCTGGCCAACCCTTTCGCGGCCCTCGATCCTCGACTGGAACCCAACCCGGACGGCAACGAGGTACGCGGCAACGTGATCCTGCAGAACGGCCTGAGCCCGGACCCGGAGCGCGCGCAGACACCAGGCGCCGACATCGTTTACGACGGAAGCGGGGCAGGAAACTGCTTCGCGGGGAACCGTTTCAAGACCGAGTTCCCTGAAGGGATCACGGCGCTCTTTCCCTGCTCGTGATCTCGTTGAAAGTCGAAATCAGCGTGAACGGCGCCATGAGGGCGCCGTCGCGGTCGGATGAGCATCCTGTCGATGACATTTCTGCGGCCCGCCGGTTCCGGACCGACGGGCCGCTGATCTGAAGAAACTCCTACTCTTCTTCCGGCGGACCGGTGACGTTCACGACGGCGTTCGTGGAGACACCGCTTCCGTTCGGTGTCGCGCAGTCAACCCGGACCGTATTGTTCGGGCCGTGTTCCACCTCGCCCTCTTCGTTCAGCTCGTTCGTCAGGATGCACGCGACGGAAGCGGCGTTCCGGGAGGCGACTGTCATCTGGTACACGCCCTCCTCGAGCTCATCGACGTCGCCCTCAATGGCTTTCGTGATTCCGAGAGCGTAGAAGTACATCGCTCCCGCGCACTCGCCCGCGTATTCCGCATGCGGGCTCGGATTGTTCTCCTGGCACCAGATCCAGAACCCAACGGGCGTCTCCGTACCGTCGAACGTACCGAAGCCAACTCCGCTGAAGATGATTTGCTCACTCGCCTCCGCGCGGGTGATGGTCACGTAGCCGAGCAGCATCAGCGCCGTGCAGAATCCGACGATCGTTCGATTCCTTCTCATCTCGAACCTCCTTACTTTCGGTCGCCGACCATCAGCGACCGGATTGCCGATCGTGCAATCGACACGCCGCCGAGCACATCTCCTTAGCGTCCCTTCAGATTTGCTCCGCACGTGAACGGACGATGAACGGTGCGCAAAACTCCCCGCCGAATCTGTCGGATACACTGCGCCGCGTGCTGCCGCGCGATTCGGAGATCCTCGCCAGGCTTCGCGAAAAAGGTTCCCGCGTCCTCTCTTTTCGCGATCTCGCGAAGAAGCTTCACGTGCGGGAGCAGGACGACGACGCTTTCCGCGAGCGGCTCGAGGAGCTCGAGCGCCGCGGCGAGATCGTCCGGGTCCGTGGAGAAAAGTACTCCGCAATCGAGTACACGAGCCAGGTTGCCGGGCGGATCACCGTCCGCCCCGAGGGATTCGGATTCGTCCTGGTCGAGGGAGGCCCGGACCTGTTCGTCCCCCGTGCCGGGATGCGCGGGGCGATGGACGGAGACACGGTTCTCGCGCGGGAGGAGGTCGCGCGCTCACGGGGTCGCGCACCGGACCGGATCACCGGAACGGTGGTCAGGGTCCTCGAGCGGGCGCGCGAGCGGGTGGTCGGCCGGTTCGAGCGGCGGGAAGGGCGGGCCGCCGTTCTCCCCTACGATCCCCGGATCGACGCGATCGTCCGGATCGCCGACGGGAAGGGCCACGGCGCTCGTGAAGGAGAGATCGTCCAGGCGCGTCTGACCTCGTTTCCCGACGCGAGGCGCGTCGCGCACGGCGTCGTCGAGGAGCGCATCGGTTTTCTCGGCGAGCCCGGCGTCGACATCGAGATCGTCTTGCGTTCGCACGGACTGCCGCCGCGCTTTCCCGAGCCGGTCATCGAGGAGGCCGAGCGTTTCCTCGGGCGCGTGCGCACCGAGGACCTGCTCGGCCGCCGCGATTTCCGCGAGCGACGCGTGGTCACGATCGACGGCGAGACCGCGAAGGACTTCGACGACGCCGTGGAGATCGAGCGCACGGCATCCGGCTTCCGGCTGGGGGTCCACATCGCCGACGTCTCCCATTACGTCAAGGAAGGCACGGCGCTCGACGACGAGGCCCGCTCGCGGGGAACGAGCGTCTACTTTCCCGGCCGCGTGCTTCCGATGCTCCCCGAGCACCTCTCGAACGGTCTGTGCTCGTTGAATCCCGGAGTCGACCGGCTCGTCCTCTCGGCGCTGATCGAGACCGACCGCAAGGGCCGGGTCCTCTCTGCCGACTTCGTCAAGGGTGTCATCCGCAGCTCCGAGCGGATGACCTATACGGAGGTCGCGCGGCTCCTGGAGGACGGGCCGACCCACGGCGACAAGGAGCGCTACGGGCCGCTTCTGCAGGACTTCCGCGAAATGGGCGAGCTCGCGGCGCGGCTCCGCGAACGGCGCGAGGCGCGCGGGTCGATCGACTTCGACCTGCCCGACGCCGACGTCGTGCTCGATGACGAGGGACTGGTGGTCGGGATCGTGCCGGAGTCACGCAACGTCGCCCACCGCCTCATCGAGGAGTTCATGCTGGCGGCCAACGAAGCGGTCGCGAAGAAGCTCCTGTTCGCCAAGCAGCCCGCGATCTATCGCGTCCACGACCGACCGGATCCCGATCGGCTCGTCGACCTGCGCGAGGTGCTCGAGGGCTTCGGCTACGAGCTGAAAGGCGATCTCGAGGAAGTGCCGCCCTCCGCATTCCAGACGATCCTGAAGGCGATCGCGGGGAAGCCCGAGGAGCGCCTCCTCTCCGACCTGCTCCTGCGGGCGCAGCGCAAGGCGCTCTACAGCGAGGAGTGCCGCGGTCACTACGCGCTTGCCGCGCCGTACTATTGCCACTTCACCTCGCCGATTCGACGCTATCCGGATCTGGTGGTTCACCGCCGGCTTTCGGAGCTGCTCGAGACCGGCCGACCCGTGGAGGCGAAGAGTCTCGACGCGGTGAACGAGCGCCTTCGTGAGGTCGCCGCCTTTTCCTCGGAGAGAGAGCGCCGCGCCGAAGCGGCGGAAAGGGAGAGTCTTCTGTGGAAGAAGATCGTGTTCATGAAGGACAAGATCGGCCGCGAGTTCGACGCATACGTCACGGGTGTGACGCCCTTCGGGCTCTTCGTGACGCTGCAGGACTTCTTCGTCGAGGGCCTCGTGCCCGTTTCGAGCCTCGGCGACGACTTCTACGTCTACGAGGAAAAGCAGCACCGCCTTCGCGGGCGGACGAGCGGCCGACTCTTCCGCCTGGCCGACGCGATGCGCGTCCAGCTGAAGGCGATCGACGAGGTGAGACGCCGGCTCGACTTCCGGGTCGCGGGGGCCGACCGCGTTCCGGCGAGAACGGCCGTCCGGCAAGCGAGGAGGGAGCGGCGATGAGACGGCGCTCGTCCACGGCTGCAGTGCTGCTCCTGACGACGGGACTTCTCATTCCGAGCTTCGGGTGCCGCGAGCGCGGCCGTCCGGACCCGAGTGTCCGGATGGCGGTCTCCCACGACCCAGAGACCGAGGGGAGTGGATCGGAACCCGCCGGAACTGTCCCGACGAAGCTCGTCGTCCCGCCGGAAGTGACGGCGGCGTATTCGGCAGTCCAGATCGGATGGAAAGATTCGCAGAACGGGAAAGAAGGTCTTCTCGAGATTCCGATCGGGGGTGGCGCGCCCGTCCCCGGCTCCGATCTGGAGATCCGCGCGGACGTTTTCCTTCCAGCCTTCACGATGAGCGGGGAGGAGATCACCTCCTCCGGGACCGGCCAGGAGAATCCCGCGGCGCGGATCGCGGTCGTCCAGGGCGGCAAAGCGATCTTCGCCGGCTGGATCTTCAAACGCTTCCCGGACGTGCACCCGTTCCAGCATGCGCGCTTCTCGCTGCGGCTCGAGGGAGGGGTCCCGCGAAAGAAGGCGTGACCTCCTTCCGGGTCGTCGTCGCGGGACGCCCGAACGTCGGCAAGTCGGCGCTGTTCAACCGGCTCCTCCGCCGACGCCGGTCGCTCGTTCACGATCTGCCGGGAATGACGCGCGACGTCCTCGAGGTGGAGGCGAAGCTGCCCGACGGCCGCTCGTATCGTCTTCTCGACACCGGCGGGTTCGACCCGGAAGGAAAAGAGAAGATCCCCGCGGCGGTGCGGGAGAAGGCGGTCCAATCCATTCGACACGCGGACCTGGTGCTCCTCGTCGTCGACGCGTCCGCCGGCGTTCTGCCCGGAGACCGCGCGACCGCGCGCGCGGCGCGCGAGGCGGGCGTGGAAACGGTCGTCGTCGCGAACAAGATCGACCGGCGAGAGGGGAGCGAAGGCGAGGTCGAGGCATGGGAGCTCGGCTTCCCCGAGGTGTACGGCGTCTCGGCCGAGCACGGGATCGGGGTGGACGAGCTCATCGACGCGATCGCGGCGCGGATGCCGCGAAGCCCGGTCGAGGAATCGGCGGAACCGGCGGACGAGCAAACCGGTCGCCCTTCCGAGATCGCGCTCGCCGTCGTGGGAAGGCCGAACGTCGGCAAGTCATCGCTGGTCAACGCGCTCCTCGGCGAAGAGAGAGCGATCGTCTCCGAGGCTCCCGGTACGACGCGCGATTCCGTGGACGTCCTCCTGAAAAGAGGCGGCAAGACCTTCCGGCTCGTGGACACCGCCGGCATCCGCCGGAAGGCGAAGACGGAGCGTGGCCCGGAGGTCCTGTCGGTCGTGCAAGCGCGGAAGCGCATCGAGGAGTGCGACGTCGCGCTGCTCGTCTTCGACGCCGCGGAAGGACCGACGGCACAGGACGCGGCGGTCGCGTCGTACGCGCACGAATCGGGCAAGGGACTCGTCCTGGTTGCCAACAAATGGGACATCGCCAGCCCGGCTTTCGCCGAAGCGTCCGGCGAGATCGAGGCCGCCGTTCGCGAGCGAATTCCGTTCGCCGGCTATGCGGAGCTCGTGCGCGTCTCGGCGCGGACGGGGCGCGGGATCGGTCGCGCCCTGCCGGCGGCCGCCCGGGCAGCGGTGAACCGGCGGCGGCGGATTTCCACGGGAGAACTGAACCGCGTGCTGGGCCGGAGGCTGCGGGACGCGCCGCCGCGCACCGCGCGCGGGCCACGTCTGCGGGTGTACTACGTGGCACAGACCGCGGTCGCCCCTCCGACGTTCACGCTCGTCTGCAACCGGGAAGAGCCGCTCCACTTCTCCGAGAGCCGGAGAATCGAGAACATCCTGCGCGAGGCGGCGGACTTCACGGGCTCGCCGATTCGGATTTCGGTCCGCGGCCGCTCTCGCGAGCGGGCGAGTTCAAAATCCAAAGTCCGAAGTCCAAAAGCGCGGGGCTCGCGTTAGAGTTATCGCCGTGGCGAAGGCCGAACCCCAGCTCTACAAACCAGCGGATGCGTGTCGAATGGCGGAAGTCGCGCCTTACGTTCTCCGCTATTGGGAGACGGAATTCCCCGCGCTCTCGGAGGGGAAGGAGAAGGGGGCCGCACGTCTGTACACGGCGCGCGACGTGCAGATCATCGCGCGAATTCGGCAGCTGCTCTACGACGAAGGGTTCACCGTCGCCGGCGCGAAGAAGCGGCTCGAGGCGGAAATGCAGGAAGGACGGTTCGACGAAGGCGAGAAGGCTCCGCCGATCGCCGAGCAGCGTCGGAGAACGGAGGAGCCGAAGCCGTCGGCGAGCACGGCAGCGAGCGCCGAGCCGGCGCCCCGGCCTCGACCGATTCCCGCGCCGCCCCCGCCTCCGCCGCCCCCTCCCGCACCGAGTGCGGCCGCCTCCCCGACGACCGCCGCTCCTCCGACCCAAGCCGGCGCACCCTCCGCAACGCTCGCCGAAGCGCCGCCCGGTTTCCCCGAGCGCAAGGCCGTGATCAAGGAGCTGAAAGAGATCGTGCGGCTGCTCGAGAGGTCGAAGAAGCGCTGAATGCCGCGGCGCGGCCGCGCGCCCGTTTGACAGCGTGCCGTCTCGCCTGCTCAAATGCGCCGTTCCGGTCGGGACGTGGCGCAGTCTGGTAGCGTACCTGAATGGGGTTCAGGGGGTCCCGGGTTCGAATCCCGGCGTCCCGACCAATCCTCTCAATAACTTGGGACCCGAAGGTCCGTGTCGGGGTCCGTGTTCTGTTCTAGTTAATGAAAGTATCCGCGATCGAGCAGGACTTCGCGTATCTCGCGGCGCGAGGCGACAACAGGGGATCGTTCGTTGACTGGCTAAAGACCTTAAACGTCAAAGTTCCCGGCAGCGCCACGATCCCAGACTTGATCGCGTGGGGTTGGGTCAGACCCGACTTCCGAATTCTACTCCCCGATCGTTACTTTTTGGATTGGCCCAACTATCCCAGCCAGGGAAGCGATCGGGAGGTTCACGACGATGACGTATGGGCAGGCCTTTTCTGGTATTCCGCTGGAACCGGGAACGGCTTTCTTTACCAAAGGGAGCCGTACGTCGGACCTTGGTTCGTGCATCCCTTTAATCGGGCGGGATCGCCGCATGAGGCTAGGATACGTGCGGCCCGCACTTCCGACCTCGTTTCAGTTGCTCCTAAAAAGCATCCGAATGGCAACACCTTTTTCCCGTGGATCGATTATTTCCCGTACTGGAAAGCCTACGAGCTGGTCGAAGTCCTTAGGGCGGTTCGGAACACCAATCCGCTTCTGGTTGGTGGTGACCTCACGGTACTGGCCGAAAACCTTCTCAGGAATTCCGAACGCCTCGGAGAGAGGCGGCGTGCGACCATCGAGCGGATTCATTCCGCTTGGGAGGAACGCAGGCCGCTTTTCGCCTTGCTCGCAGCCTATCGTGCCATGCGTGCGGCGCTCAGCCTTGCGCAAGATCCGTCGATGCCCCTGACAGTACCTGTAGAACCCTGGGAACTTGACCCGGCGGTCCAAGAGCTTGGTCGGTTGCTGAGCGTGACGCCTGCTCTGCTAGAGGATCTGATTCCGCGGCATCTTCTGACGCTCGCTAAGGAATGGCGGCGTTGGGAAAAGGACGACGGCGTGGGCCTAAGCGATGAGACGAAAGGGCAGATTCAGAAGGACACGCTCTGCGCGATGGAGTGGCTTTGCATCTTAGGTGGAAAGACGATTGATCACTACTATGATCTCTGGCGACCGGAGGACTGGGAGCCTCGTCCAGAACTTTCGCTCACGGAAGCCTTACCGCTCGACTTCCGCGGCGCCGAGGACTATTTCCTTACCCACTTCCTCAGGGTCCGCAGAACGACTCCGTACGACTCGATCCCCCCACCCGCACGGCTACAGGACGGCGAGGTCACGAAGCTCGTCCGAGTGCTTCGGAAGAAGTCCTGGATGTTCACGGACTGGCTTCTCACGTACAGGCGTTTCCACGAAGCGCTCGGGGGACCCCCAGCAT